>NZ_JBWKUI010000003.1:0-468808 GCF_059420765.1 Pseudomonas sp. GW821-FHT03E01
AACCAGAACTTGCGGTACGTCTGGCAGACCGCATCAGCCGGATTCACGACTGCTGCGCAGCCGAACGCAGCCTCGCAGGCTCGGCAGCTGCTACCAATCGTGTTACGGCGTGGTGCGCAGGCACGCATTCACCGGCGGTACGCGCTGCCGCCAGGGCTGAGCCTGCTCCAGTTGTGCGGCCAGGCTCAGCAAGGTCGCCTCTTCGCCGAAGCGGCCTGCGAAGTGCGCGCCCATGGGCAAGCCTTGCGGGCTCCAGTGAAGCGGTACCGACATTGCCGGTTGCCCGCTGGCATTGAACAACGCGGTAAACGGCGAGTAACTGTGGAAGCGCTCGATCAATTCATCGAGACTCAAGCGGTCGTCCCGCAGGTCCAGCTCGCCGATCGGTACCGGTTCACGGGTCAGGGTCGGGCTGAGGATCAGGTCGTAATCCTGCATGAACAGCGCCAGTTGTCGGCCCAGGGCATGAATCCACTCCACCGCTGCCGCGTATTGCGCGCCACTGACCCCGCCCTTGTCGCGCAGAATGATCCGCGTGCGGGCTTCCAGCTCCTCGGGCTGTACAGGCGCGCCACGCAATTGGCCCAACAGGTCGACGTAGTTTCGCGTGCTGGCACCGATGATAGTGAACACCTGGTCAAGAAACTCAGGCAGCACCACCGGTAACCGGGCGGGTTCTACCCGATGCCCCAGCGACTCACACAGGCTCGCAGCCTGACGCACCGCCTCCAGGCTTTGTGTGGAAGTCGGCCAAGACCCGATCTGCTCCACCAGGGCGATACGCATTGGCCGCGGAGTCTGTTGTACAGCAGTCACATACGGTTGCGCCGACAGCGGCGCAGCATAGGGCGCACCCAAATCGATTCCCGCCGTAGCGTCGAGCAAAGCCGCGCTGTCACGTACCGATAAGGTGATGCAGTGGTTGGTGCCCATGCCCGCCCAACCCTCGCCTATCATTGGCCCGGAGGGCAGCAAACCACGGCTGGGTTTGAGGCCGAAGACTCCGCAGCAGGACGCCGGCACCCGCAGCGAACCGCCGCCGTCATTGCCGTGGGCAAAAGGTACTACCCGCGCCGCCACCAGGGCCGCCGCCCCGCCGCTGGAGCCGCCGGCGCTGTGCTCGGTGTTCCACGGATTGCGGGTGGCGCCGAAACGTGTCGACTCGGTGGAATAGGATGTGCCGAACTCCGGTGCCGTGCTGGTGCCGACGATCAGGCAACCGGCGCGGCGCAGGCGGATCACCACCTCGGATTCGAAATCGGCGCGGGCCCCGCCCAGCGCCAGCGAACCATTGGTCATTGCGGCACCCTGCACCGGCGCGAACAGGTCCTTGATCAAGGTCGGCACACCGGCAAACAGTCCGTCCCGAACCTGAGGTTCGAGCGCTGCCTCGCGGGCCTTGTCGTAGAGCCGCTCGGCCACTGCGTTGAGTTGCGGTTCAACCCGCTCCAGTCGCTCGATCACTGCGTCGACCAGCTCCACGGGCTGCACTTCACCACGCCTGACCCAAGCGGCCAGGCCGGTGGCGTCTTCCTTGTCCAACAACTGATGGATGTCTTGCATGTTTGATACTCCGGATCTATTTCAATGACGAATGGGTGGATGGCACGGAAGAGTTCGAGCGGCGGCGCGATAACCCGGCGATCGCCCAAAGCAACGCGGCAGCAAGACTGGCAAAGGCCAGCCATTCGATGGCGTGACGCAGGTCGCCGGCAAATGCGCCGAGCATCGCCACCACCAAGGGGCTGACGAACTGACCGAAATACAGGCACGCGGTGAAGCCTCCCAATCCCCGACCACGGGTTCTAGCACTCAAGGCCTCCATCATCGGCGCCATGACATTGGGCACCAGCAATCCCGCGCCCAGGCCATGGATCACCACCGCCAACACCACTTGGTTGTAGCTTTGCCCGCGCATCAGCAACCACAACCCGAGCGCCAGCAACAGCAGCAACACCGCATTGGTACCGGCGATCCCCAAGCGTCGACGCAGTAGCGGCCAGGCCAGGGAACCGCCCAGGGTGGCCAGCAGGCTCAAGCCGGCGGACAGGCCAATCAGGGTGCTGGATGTGACCCCGAGACCCACCAGCAAAATGGGCGTCTGTACCGGCACCACAAAGCTCAGCACCATGCCGACGAGGATCAGCAGATAACCCAACACCAGCGGCAGAATCGCCACCCGCTCCGGTCCCTGAACCTCAACGGACGGCTGCGTACGAACCGGCTCCCAGAGCACCTTCACCATGGCCGGCACCAGCAGCAGCGGCAGCAAATAGAGGAGGAACGGCAAGCGCCAGGAGTGCTCGCCCAAAGCGCCACCAACGACGAAGAACAACGCACCGACCAAACCGATGGTGACCACCTGACGATTGATGTAGCGCAAGCGTTCCTCGCCCTGCCAATAGTCGCCGATCAGGGTCGCGCAACAGGTCATCACCGCCGCCTCGGCCACCCCGAACAGCAGGCGCACGGCGACGATGGACTGCAGATCTCCCAGCACCGCCGGCAACGCGCCGAGCAAGGCATAGAGCAAGGTGGCGATCACCAGCAACGCCTTGCGCCCGACTCGATCGGCGAGCCAACCGGCCAGAGGCGCGCACACCGCAATCGCCAGCGCCGGTCCGGTGACCGCCAGTGGCACCAGCAGGTCGGCCCGGGAAGTGAGCGGCCCGAACTCGGCACCGAGTTTGGGCAGGATCGGCGCGATCATCACCGAGCCCATGATGGTCAGGCTGCTGCCCAGCACCAGCACCAGCCCTTCGCGGCGTCCCGTGGCCTGACGCACGACAGGCGTCGCCAGGGTTGAAGCGCAATGCACAGAAGTCATGGTCCGGTCCTCAGAAACTTTGGGAAACGCGCAAGGCGACGGTGTAGCCTTCGGCGCGGTTGCTCGCGCCCTGCTCTTTGTAGAGGTGCAGCCAGACCGGCGGCAGGCCCGGTTTGACGTAGCTCACCGCTGGTCCCACAGCCAGCACCCTGGCGCGATTGCCACTCGTCAGGCCCGGGGCGTCGTCATCGGTGAACTGACGGTAGTAGTACCCGCCGATACCGGCGGTCCAGGGGCCGAAGTGCTGGCCCACGGCGAACTCATGCCGGTACTCCACGCCGTTCTTGTAGTCAGTGGCAGGGTTGCGCGTGTTGATGTCCACCTCGAAGCTCGATGACACCTCGAAGCCGGTGTCACTGATGTAAGTGGCATTGACGATGGGGGAAAAAGTCCAGTGATTGAGCCCGGGGGAAATCAGCCGGTTCTTGTCGTAGTCGCCGGTGGGGGTCTGGATCTGAAACTGGGTGTTGACGAACAGGTTGGGCGACAGGTTCCACTGCAGGATCAGCGGCAGAAACTGCACGTCTGCCAGGCGGAACGGATCGGCCTCAAGCTTCAAAGGACCGCCCGGCGTCGGCACCTCCAGGGAAGCATCCATCTTGAAGAAAGGCACCACCGTGCCGAAACCGTATTGGGCGCCGAGGACGCTGTAGTCCGTCATGCGCATATAGGCGAGGCCGATGGACAGCACGTCCAGGGAGAGATTGTTGTCCAGAGAACGACCGTGGCGGTCCTTCTGCACGTTGGCCGAATAGTAGGCCGTGCGCAGGCCCAGGGTGCCGAATGGCGTGGCCGGCGGCATCATCCCGGCGCCGAAGTCATAGACGCCCACTGCGGTGGTCGGCGCCCCGTTTTCAGTGGCCTGTGCGCCGGCGCACAGGCCGAACAGCCCCAGGGTGAATACAGTGACGCGGCTGATGCTTGAGTTGTTGTTCTTGTGATTCATCGAATGCCCCTCCCAACCAAATGGTGTGGGCCATCCTAGTAACGACTCCGGTAGGCGGGTTATCCGTTTTCAGCACAGTTAATGGCGACGCAAGGTCTGTGAGGGCGTCTCTCCGAACAGTGTGCGGTAATCGCTGGCAAAGCGACTCAGGTGCCAGAAGCCCCAACGCGCCGCCACCTCTTGCACCCCCTGTTCATGGGGGCTGTCACGCAGTTCACGACGCACTGCATTGAGGCGCAACGCCCTTAAATACGCCACCGGATTGATACCCAGGGTTTCCTGGAAACAGTACTGGAGTTTGCGTCGGCTGGCGCCGATGTGATTGCACAGATCGAGGATCGACAATGGTTCGTCCAGATGCCCCAACGCGTATTCCCTGGCACGATCGACCATGCGTTTGCGCGCCGTCGGGTTAAGGGGCGCGGCCTGATCCGGCGCGACCAGTTCCAGCAGTTGCACCATCACGGCATCGCGAATGCCATGACGGATCGCCTCATAGCCCAGCAAGCTGTCGTGGCCCTGATCGGCAGCGGCCAGCTCGTCGAACAGCGCCGCCAACTCAGCCTGCACCGAGGAAGCCCCCAGACGGTAACACTTGGGAAGATCGGTAATTCGAAACCGGGCGCCCTGGCGCTCCAGCACATGTTCAAGGGCCTGGACATCAACCGCCACCCCCAACAGATCCAGATGTTCGGGCGTGCGCAGATCGGGCAAGTGATCACCATGGGCCACCAACAGGCTCGCCTCATGAATCGGATGCCCCGCACAAAACACCGTCCCCTGAGCGCTCAGCGGCACGCTGAAGGTGATGGCTCCCTTCCAGGCGCTGCCACTCTTGAGCATCGCCTGATTAGAGCGGTCGCGCGCCAGTTGCATCCATCCGGCGCGAAACTCGATCAACTCACCTTCGAAGCGACCGGGCGTCAGCTGGTCATAGCGTACCTGCCAGCCGTCCATGTTCTGTGCGTGCTGATCGATGTCGTTGGTGCGATAACGATGAATCGCCGCAGTCATGTCCGGCGTACCGGTGGCGCCTTCCACGCTAGGGTTATTGTTATTCATGGACCTTTCCTGTTGGGCACACAAGGCTTGCAGACTGTTGGGGAGGCAAGTTCCATTCCGCCGTAACAGGCATTGGCGCAATTGTGCCGAAAACGGCTAGTCGGTCCTTCGGCCCTCCTTGATCATCTGCACAAGCAAGCTCGCTTCAGGCTTTTTTGCGAAGAGCTTCTGCGGCAGCAACAGCCAGGCCAGGGCCGGCAGCAGGATCAGGGCGCCGAGCATGTTCACCAGGAACATGAACGCCAGCAGAATCCCCATGTCGGCCTGGAACTTGATCGGTGAGAACGCCCAGGTCGACACTGCGACCGCCAGGGTCATGCCGGTCAGCAACACCACTTTGCCGGTGAACAGCAGCGCCTGGTAATACGCCTGGGCCAGGGTGTCGCCGGCACGCATGCGAGCCAGGATTACACTCAAGACATACAGCGCGTAGTCGATGCCAATGCCCACGCCCAATGCGATTACCGGCAGTGTCGCGACTTTGACCCCCATGCCCAGCCCCACCATCAGCGCCTCGCAAAGAATCGAAGTGAGCATCAGCGGCAGCATCGCGCAAAGGGTTGCGCGCCAGCTGCGGAAGGTCAGCAGGCACAACAGGCTGACGGCGCCGTAGACCCAGAACAGCATCTCGCGCATGGATTTTTTCACCACGATATTGGTCGCGGCTTCGATCCCGGCGCTGCCGGCGGCGAGCATGAATTTGACCTCTGGGATCTGATGCGCGCTGATGAATTTCTCGCTGGCCTCCACCACCCGATTCAGGGTATCGGCCTTGTGATCGGCCAGGTAAACGTACAGCGACAACATCGAGCAGCCCTGATTGAACAGCTCCCTCGGTGCACGGGTTTGCACGGCGCCCAGCGCACCATCATTGGGGATCAGCTCATACCATTTGAAGTTGCCTTCGTTGTAACCGGCCGTGGCGATTTTGCTCAGCGCCGCCATCGAGGTGGTCGACTCCACGCCGGGCAATTGCTCCAGCCGCCAGGCCAACGCATCCACTGCCGACAGGCTCGCGTAACGGGTGCACTGATCTTCCGGAGTCTTGATCATGACCACGAAAATATCCGAGCTGGCCGCATAATTCTGGGTCATGAACAGCGCGTCGCGGTTGTAGCGCGAGTCAGCCCGCAACTCCGGAGCGCCGGGGTCGAGATCGCCGATCTTCAGGTGCAGGCTCACGGCAAAACCGAACGCTGCCAGCAGCAGAGCGCCCAGCATGGCGCCCATGGCCCAGCGCCGTTGGGTGAACAAATCGAGTACGCGCCACAACGGATGCTTGATCTGCGCCTGCAGTTCGGCGTTTTCCGAACTCAGGCTGCGTTGCGCCGCTGCCGGGCTGACACCGATATAGCTGAGCAGGATCGGCAACAGAATCAGGTTGGTGAAGATCAGCACCGCCACACCGAGACTGGCGGTGATCGCCAGATCCTGAATCACCCGGATATTGATCAGCAGCAACACCGCGAAGCCCACCGCATCACAGAGCAACGCGGTCATGCCGGCCGCGAACAGTCGGCGGAAGGTATAACGCGCGGCCACCACCCGGTGGGTGCCGCGACCGACGTCCTGCATGATGCCGTTCATCTTCTGCGCGCCGTGGCTCATGCCAATGGCGAACACCAGAAACGGCACCAGCGCCGAGTACGGGTCCAATTCATAACCGAGGGTGGCGAGCAGACCCAGCTGCCAGAGCACCGCCACCAGCGAACACGTCACCACCACCAGCGTGCTGCGCGCGCAGCGGGTATAGCCAAACAGCACCAACACCGTCACCAGTACCGCCACCACGAAGAACAGCAAAACTTGAGTCAGCCCCTCGATCAGGTCGCCGACGATTTTGGTGAAACCGGTGATGTGAATCCGCAGGTCATCGCTCTGGTACTTGTCCCGCAGGGCTTCCAGTTGCCGGGAAAACTCGCCGTAGTCCAGGGCCTTGCCGGTCTGCGGACTGATGTCCAGCAACGGCACGAAGATCACGCTGGACTTGAAGTTGCCGGCCACCAATTGACCGACCTCACCGGAACGCGCGACGTTGGTCCGCACCTGTTCGATACTGGCCGCCGAGCCATCGTAGTCGTCGGGGATCACGGTGCCGCCATCAAGCCCCTCCTCGGTCACGGCGGTCCAGCGCGTGGTCGGGGTCCATAACGATTTCATGTAGGGCCGGTCGACACCCGGCAGCAGATAGAGCTCGTCGTTGAGCCTGGCCAGGGTGTCGAGATAGTCCTTGGTGAAAATGCTGCCTTGTTTGACCTCCACGGCGATCCGCAGCGAGTTGCCCAGGCCGCTCAACTCACTGCGATTCTCCAGGAAGTTGGCGACATAGGGATGCCCCGTGGGAATGGTTTTCTCATAACTGGCATTGATGCCGATGCGCGTGGCTTGCCAGCCGAGCACCAGCGTCACCAGCAGACACAGCAGGATCACCAGCGGTCGATGGTTGAAGATCGCCCGCTCGGCGAAGTTGCCCGACGCCTGGTCGAAGTCTGCCAGGCGGCCGATCACGGTTTGGGTTTTGTCGTCTTTCAAGTCTGACTCCTGTTGCACGGGCCGTGGCCCGATAGCGCTGCACCGTGAAGATTCAAGGTTTGCCAGAGGCTCGTGGATCCTGGTCAGCGGCCACACCGCTCAAACCAACGCTGGCCAGACTGCCATCGGCCGCCTGTTGCACGGCAGCGACAGTCCCGCCGCTGCGGCTCTGGCGTTTGTCGAAGCTACGACCCTCGTCATGGCTGAATAAAAGCTCGCCGCCCTGGCTGGCCAACAGCAGGCTGCCATCGCGCAGTTCGATGGCGCTCGACAGTGTTGATTCGATGCCGGTGTCGAGGCGTCGCCAACTGCCGCCACGGTCGTCGGACCACCAGGCGTTACCGCGCAAACCATAGGCAATCAAGGCGCCGCCGTGAGTGCCGAGCAAGCCGAAAAAGCTGCCTTCATAAGGTGACTTCAAGGCCTGGAATGAATGCCCGGCATCGGTCGAACGCAACAGCAAACCGCGCTCCCCCACCAGCAGCAAATCGTTGCCCGAGACGCGAATGCCATACAGGTTCAGGCCCTGCGGATTGTCCACATGCTGCATCCACGGCTGCCAGCTTCGCCCGCCGTCGTCGGTACGGTAGATCTGGTTGTAGGCGCCAACGACGTAGCCGTGCAGGCGGTCACTGAAGTACAGGTCGAGAAACGGTTTGTCCGGTCCGTCGTCGAGCATATGCCGGGCCTGCACCAGGTTGCCGGCGCCGCCCGGCTGATCGGCATCGCGCTCAGCGGCCTGCACCGCCAGCGCGGCGGCGCGTTCACCGTCGAGTTGCTTGTGCCAGGTTTCACCGCCGTCCTCGGTGTGCAACACCACGCCCAGATGACCGACTGCCCAACCCTGCTCGGCATCGACGAACTGCACCGCCGTCAGGCTGACGCTGACCGGCACACTGGCCTGGCGCCAATTGACTCCAGCGTCATCCGAGAGCAGCACGATCCCGCGCTCGCCGACCGCCACCAGTCGCTCGCCGGCCCGGGTCAGCCCGAGCAATGCCGCGCGCTGGGCCTTGGCGGTCGACAGTGCCGGCTGCTGCAGTACGGCAAACGTGCTCGCCTGGGCGCTGAACACACACGCCATCAAACCCAATGCCAGGACGCAGGCGCCCCGGCGCAGGCCAAAGCCTGCATAGCGTTTTTGCCCCATCATGTCTTTATCCCACTCGCAAAGTCACAGGCGACCGCAGCGCGCACCCTCACCCGCCGCGGCCTCCCCAGGTTCAACGCATGTTTTCGTTGGCCATGGCATCCGGTGTGAAATAGGACGCCGAAGGTTTCGCGACTTTCTGGTACTGGACCGCCAGATCGTTGCTCGAGGAGTTGAGGAAGTAAGCCCCGGTGTCGAGGTTGTAGCTGCCCCACATGACCTGCGCGGTGAGGGCCGGCAGGTCCGGCGCCAGCAGCGTCAGCGAATACATCTGCCGTCCGAGTTTGCCCTGGGCGTCATACCCGTCGGCCATCAGGATCTGCCAGGAGTCTTCGTCGATGTAGTAGGTGCGACGCGGCACCACATGGCGCTTGCCGGATTTGAGCGTGGCCTCGACCACCCAGACCCGATGTTTCTCCCAACGCACCAGGTCAGGATTGAGGAAGTTCTGCTTGACCAGGTCGTCGCTCTTAGCCAGGCCGGCGCGGTTATTGTTGTAGGCGACAATCAGTTCTTTCTTGCCCATCAGCTTGAGGTCATAGCGATCGGTAGGCCCGAACAGCATGAACGCTTCGTCGAACAGACCGACCCCCGAGGTCACGAAGTCCGGGGTGTCGTAGGCAATGTTCGGCGCACGACGCACCCGGCGCTGGCCGACCAGATACTGCCAGGCCGCGCGGTTGGCCGGGTCCAGGTCCCAATGGGTCATCAGGCCTTCACCGGCCTTGGACGATGGCAACTCGGTCAGCAGCTTGCCCACCAGGTACTTGCCGGAAAAGTTTTCCAGGCTGCCGTCTTCGACGTAGTAGGGAAACTGGTAGGTGTACTGGGCGCGGGTTGCCTGGACTTTCTTGCCGCCGGCGGTCATCAGCCAGGTATCGAAAGGCGAGCTGATGGTGTCGCCGCCCTGCCAGGACAATCGATAGTTCCACAGCACTTGCGTACCGTTTTCCGGGATCGGGAACGGAATGCCGCCATAGGCGCCGGTGACTTTCTCGCTCGCCACGTCCAGCGTGGCGCGGGTGGCATTCTTGCCGGTGTTGTCATACACCCATTGCGGGGCTGCCGCCGAGCGATGGGTCGGGTAGACGTCCAGGCGATAGTCCGGGTATTTCTTCAGCAGCAGTTTGGTGCCTTCGGCCAATACATTGGCGTACTGCTCCATGTTCGAGGCCTTGATCGAATACAGCGGTTTTTCACCGGCGAATGGATCGGGACGTTTGTCACCTGGCTTGTAGCCAGGCGCGACCTTGGTGTAACCGCCTTGCCAGGCCGGGATGCTGCCATCGGCGTTGCCGGCGCGCTCGCCACCAAGGGGTGTCAGTTCAGTCTTCAAACGTGCAGCCTGCTCAGGCGACACGGCCGCCTGCGTCAGGCTCATGCCGGCAAGGGCCAGGGTGAGGACGCAAGTGTTGAGAAATGCTTTGTTCTGCATGGCGAATCCACCTTATTAGAATGAGGTTTTCACGTAGAGCGAGACGAAGTCGCGGTCGGCCAACGACTGCCCGTAACTGAAATTGCCGTCCTCGCGCAGCCCGGCTTTTGGGGCACCGAAGAAGTTCACGTAGTTCAGGCCGACATCCCAGCGCTGCAGGTAGGTGGCCTTGAGCCCGACACTCCAGTCGCCGGAATGGGTATTGCCGAAGCCCGATTTGTTGACCGCCGAAGAGCGCCCATCGAGTACCACACCCATGCCGATCGGCACGGTCAGGTCGATCCCGTCGACAATCTGGAAGTACGCCGGCTCCACCAATACCCGCAGTGCCGTAGCATCGCGGGTGGTGTTGGCATCCAGCGCGGCGGCGTTCTCGGTCACGCTCAGGGTGCGGTTCCAGGCCAGCTCGGCCAGTGCCGAGCCGCCATCCCAAAATGCGGTGGGCGATAACAGGTAAATCGCCGACAGGTTGGCGTGAGCGGTTTTGCCCCTGGCAAACAGTGAGTTATCGTCGCCATCGGCCGCCACGCCAGGGGCCACCACTTGCAGATTGCTCACCAGCGGCGCGTTCCAGCGCACGGAAGTTTCACCGGCAAAGTTGAACGGCCCATAAGCGGTGGAGAAGCTGACACCGGCAGTCTTGATGTCTTCGGCGTAGACCTGACGATAGGAACTCAGGATCGGCAACCCGGTGGCGGCCGCAGCCGCACCGTCGAGGTAGGCGTACAGGCCGGTCGGGGTTTTGTCGTGATACTGCGCAGCGTAGAAACCCAACTCCAGCTCGGTGCCGGTCGGCTTGAAGCGGATCTGCATACCGCCCTGCCCCGAATTTCGCGGTTTCAAATCACCGCCATTCACCGTGTCGTTGCCGAACACTTCGCGCAGTGAACCGCTGCCGTAACCGATGGCATCGATATCGCTCAGGTAGCTGCCGGCGCCGGGCACATTGGAGCGTTCCCACTCAAACTGGTAGTAAGCGCCCACCGACAACTGCGGGTTGATCTGCAACTGCCCGGAGATCTGATTGACCGGACGCAGGATCTCCTTGAACTGGGTCCCCGGCACGCTGAGCAACTTGACCACATCGGTCGGGCCCTGGGCATTGGCAATGCCGTTGCCACCGTAAAACAGGCTTTCGCCGTAGATCAGGCTGTGTCGGCCCAGACGCACCACGCCCTGGGAGTCTTCACCGAGGTCACCGCGCAGGAACACGAAGGCGTCGAGAATTTCCGCATCGCGACCGTGGAGCTTGCGGGTTTCGCTGAGGAAATGCGTTTGCTCGCTGCTGTCGGTGCCCTTGTTGTAGATATCGTCGTACCAGGCTGCGCCGCTCACGCGCAGGCCATAGTTTTGCCGGCTGAGGTCCATTTCGGAAAACAGGTCCAGACGATTGGAGACCAGGCCACTGCTGAAGTTTTTATCACCCTGACTCTGGATCGAGGGATACAGGCCGTTGGCGGTCGGTGCGTTGACCAATCGGCTGTCCTGCCCCTGAAGACGCCAGGCCTGGCTGTACTTGATGGTGTTGTCCCAACGCAGTTTCCAGTCGGAATCACCAAGGTCCATTTGCATGGCCTCGACCCTTTCGACCATCACACCGGCGCTGCATAACGCCAGAAACAGGGCGCAATGCTTGAAACGAAAGCAACGTTTAACGTTGTCCATGGACGCTCCTCATTATTTTTATTTTTGCCTGTGCATCTGTGGCGAGGGGGCTTGTCGGAACGCCGCATCGCCCCGTTGGGGCGCGCAGCGGCCCTCAAGTAGAACCGGTGCACCGATTTACGACTGCTTCGCAGCCGAACGGGAGCAAGCTCCCTCGCCACAGCCGCCGTCTACAGGTGTGCATTTCAGATGTAGGTGGAGGCCAATCCGCCATCGACGGCCAGGTTGACGCCGTTGATCCAGCGCGACTCGTCGGCACACAGGAAAGCGATCACCGCCGCTACCTCATCGGCATAAGCGGGGCGTTTCATGCGATGGGCATCGGCCTGGGTTCGGGCCTCACCGAGCATGCTCACGAAGTCGCCGAGGATCGGCGTGAAAACCGGACCTGGCGCGACGCTGTTCATGCGCACCGAATGTTCGAGAAACCAGGGTTGGGCCTGCAGGTAATTCCAGACGATCAAGGCTTCCTTGAAATACTGGTAGCAGGTCTGGTCCGGTACCGGGTGCTCGGCCAGCCAGGCCTGCCCGGCGGCGAAACCTTCGATGCACGCCAGCGCCTTGTGCTGTTCCAGACGTAACGGCCACTCGGCGCCGAGGATCGAGGCGATATTGACGATGCTGCCGCCAGCGTTGATGCGTGGCAGCAACGCGCTGCTCAAGTGGCGCAATCCCAGGTAGTTGACCCGCGCCAACAGTTGCGGGTTTGCAGTGCCCGGCACCCCGGCGATATTGCACAGGCTGTCGATCCGTGCCGGTAGCTGCGCCAGCAACCGGTCGATGTTCTCGACACAGCTCAGATCGCCCTGAACAAAACCATCCAGGGTCATGTGCGGCGCCTTCAGGTCCACGCCAATCACGTGGGCGCCGTGGCTGCGCAGCAGGCTTGCCGTGGCCGCGCCGATACCCGAAGAGACGCCAGTCACCAGCACAATCTTGTTGTCGAGTTTCATGTTGAGTCCTCTTATTATTTTTGTGTACTCGGTGAGCCGACCTACCTTGTCGGCCCGGCAAAACCGGCCCGTCAGAACGGGTAACGCGGCGCCTTATCCTTGACCGTCACCCATTGCCATTGGGTGTATTCATCCCAGTCGGCCGGGCCGCCTACGCTGCCGGCATTTCCTGAGCTGCCGCGTCCGCCGAAGGGGTTGATGCATTCGTCGGCCACTGTCTGGTCGTTGATGTGCAGCAGCCCGCAATTGAGTTGCTCGCCCATCGCCATCGCGTGCCCGACCGAAGGCGAAATGATCCCCGCGGACAAGCCATACTCGGTGCGGTTGGCCAGGTCGATGGCCTCATCGTCGCTGGCAAAACTCACCACCGTGGCCACCGGGCCGAAGATTTCCTCGTCGAACGCGCGCATGCCCGGGCGCACACCGGAAAGCACCGTGGGTTGGTAGAAGAGCTGCTCATACTCGCCGCCGGCTTGCAGAGTTGCCCCGGCCGTCACACTCTCCGTGACGATTTCATGCACTCGCAACAGCTGGCGTTTGTTGATCAACGGCCCCAGCACCGCCTCACCGCGAGCGGCATTGCCGACCGTGATTGCCCGTGCCTTTTCTGCCAACCGGCGGACCAGTTCTTGTGCAATCGACTCATGGGCCAGGATGCGTCCGGTGGCCATGCAAATCTGCCCCTGATGCAGCCAGGCACCCCACGCGGCGTTACTGGCCGCCAGTTCGAGATCGGCGTCTTCGAGCACGATCAACGAGTTCTTGCCGCCCAGCTCCAGGGCGACTTTTTTCAGATGACGCCCAGCCAGCTCCGCGACTTTGCGCCCCGCTGCGGTGGAGCCGGTGAACGCGATCATCCGCACATGCGGATCGCGGCACAGCGCTTCTCCGGCTGGCGCTGCACCCGGCAACACCTGCAGCAAGCCCTTGGGCAGACCGGCCGCCTCGAACAACCGGGCAATGATGAAACCGCCACTGACCGGGGTCTGCGGATCGGGCTTGAGCACCACGGCGTTGCCCGCCGCCAGCGCCGGCGCCACCGAACGCAGGGACAACACCAAGGGAAAGTTGAACGGCGAGATCACCCCGACCACGCCATGGGGCAACCGGCGTGCATAGGACAAGCGCCCCGCTTCGCTCGGCAGAACCAGACCATGGGGTTGCGACAGCAGCCCGGCCGCCTGATGCAGCAACACGATCGCCTCACGGACCTCATGTTCACCCTTGAACAGGCTGCCGCCACTTTCCCGGGCGATGTACAACGCCAGTTCGGCAAAGTGTTGCTGGGCCAGTGCGGCAGCTTTACGAAAGATCTCTGCGCGTTCCCGTGGCCCCAATGCCGCCCAGGCCGGTTGAGCACGAGCGGCGTTCAGGCTGGCAAACGCGATGTCCGCTGCATCGGCCAAACCGGTGACGGTCAACACCTCGCCGGTGGCCGGTTCAATGACGCTATGGCTGCCGCCCAATGGACGTAGCCAGTCACCATTGAAGATGCGTTCACGCCATGGCTCGTCCCGCAGAAAATCAGATGGTTCACTTACCGACATTTCGGTCTCCCGGCTCTTGTGTTTGTCATTGCCTGACGCGGCCTTGCTAAAACGATGCAAGGCGTCTGCGTGGTGAAAGCGCTAGAGCAAGGGCTGTGCCGACTTCCTGCGTCGCGCCGCATTTCAAGTGGCGAAGGCTCTGGCTTGCGGGCTGTAGAGGGGTGTTTGCGAATAGGACAAGGTGCTTGGCGTACAGCCGGCAGCTCACCACTTGTCCAAATGATAAAGTTATGTTTAATAACTGTTTTGCTAGTTGATCATTTCGATCAGTCGACTCGCTCAGGGGCATAACAATGAACAATCCCCATTCGCTGCTTCCTCATCTTGCCGTGCAGGAGGAGCATTTCTCGCCCCGAGGCGACAGTACCCAACTGGCCGAAGGCAACTCACCGACCCTGGCCGAGTTGACCGAATGCCTGTTCTTTTCCCCTGTTGACGGACGTATCTGGCTCAACGACCAGCGCATGCTGCTATTGCACAGCTCATCCTTCGGCGCGCTGCGACGGGAAATTATCGAGCGCCAGGGACTGGAACAGAGCCGCGGCCTGTTTACCCGCACCGGCTATCTCTCCGGCGCACGCGATGCGCGACTGATCCGCGAGCGCTGGCCGGACGCCGACGCCGCGGCGGTTTTCTCGGCCGGCACGCGTCTGCATACACTTGAAGGCATGACCAAGGTCGAACCCCTGCACTTCAAATTCGACGCCGACTCAGGCTTCTATGAAGGTGAATTCCTCTGGCACCACTCCTGTGAGGCCGACGAACATATCGCCGCCTACGGGATCGGCCAGGATCCGGTGTGCTGGACCGAACTGGGCTATGCCATCGGTTATGTCAGCGGGCTGTTCGGCCGTCTGGTGATCTTCCGCGAAACCGAATGCCGGGGCATGGGCCATGAGAGCTGCCGGGTGATCGGCAAGACCGCCGAGCAATGGGGCGATGTCGAGCAGGACCTGAGTTATCTCACCGCCTCACCCTCAAGCGCCGAGCCCAAACAGCCTCAAGCCCCGGCGCCCGCCCCCCAGGATGACGACAGCGAAAACCCCGGCGGGCCAAAACCGATTGGCGCCAGCGCGGCCTTCAATGCCGCTACCCTCGCCTTGCAGCGCGTGGCGCCGACGCCCGCCACGGTGTTGTTCAGCGGCGAGTCCGGGGTCGGCAAAGAGTTGTTCGCCCGTCAGTTGCATCAGTTCAGCCCACGCCATCGAGCACCTTTCGTGGCGCTCAACTGCGCCGCCATCCCGGACAATCTGATCGAGGCTGAGCTGTTTGGTGTCGAACGTGGCGCCTACACCGGCGCGACCCATTCGCGCCCCGGACGCTTCGAGCGCGCCCAGGGCGGCACGCTGTTTCTCGACGAAATCGCCAGCCTCAGCCTGCCGGGTCAGGGCAAGTTGCTGCGTGCATTGCAGGAGCGAGAGATCGAGCGCATCGGCGGTGGCCAGCCCATCAAGGTCGACGTCCGGGTGGTGGCGGCCACCAATGTCGATTTGCGCAAAGCCGTGGCGGCCGGAGAATTTCGCGAAGACTTGTTCTACCGGCTGAATGTCTACCCCATCGTGCTGCCACCGCTGCGCGAACGTCGCGACGACATTCCGTTGCTGGTCAACGCGTTCCTGCGGCGCTTCTGTCAGGCCTACGCCCGCAAACCCGCCGGCCTGACCATGCGCGCACTCAAGGTGTTATTGCGCTATGACTTCCCCGGCAACGTACGGGAACTGCAGAACCTGGTGGAGCGCGGCCTGATCGCCAGCGAAGACGGCCAAGCCATCGATCTGATCCACCTGTTTCGCAACGAACCCATGCCGCAGGATGCGTACTCTCTGGACGACAATGGCAGCCTCGCCGCAACCGACCAGAGTCCCACCGGCACACAGCCTCGCCCGGCCTTGCTGGAGACCCTGGCTCGCCTGGAACACGGCTTCTCCATTGAAGGGCTGGAGTCGCGCCTGATCGATGAAGCGCTGCAAAAAAGCCAAGGCAATCTGGCCGCTGCCGCGCGACTGCTGGGTTTGAGTCGTGCGCAGTTTGCCTATCGACTGAAAAAATACCGACAGGCATCGGCTTGATTCAGACGGACCAATGCACGGTGAACAGTGTGTAAAAGATTAATGAAATTAACTATAAAGCCTGAGGACTCTCGCCATCAGCCAACGAGACTTTTCGCTTCCGGGATAAACGCGCACTACAGAAATTAGCGCTTTAAAAGTTTTACCCGATTAAGTATTTTGCATGGATGATTGGGCGACATGCGCCCCCTTTATTCATAGCGACAAGGGATCAACCGTGAGCGGACTGCGTGAACGTCAGAAAGTCGAACGACGCCAAGCCATCAGCAAGGCAGCGATCGAACTGTTCGAGCGTCAAGGTTTCCAGAACACCACCATCGAACAGATCGCCAACCAGGCTGGGGTGTCGGCGCCCACCGTGTTCAAGTACTTCGGCAACAAGCAGGAAATCATCCTGGAAATCCTGCACGACGCCGACCAGCGGGCCCTCAAGGACACCCGCAACCAGATCCCTGAAATTGAGGATCCGGTCGACGCCCTGTGCTACCTGGAACGCCTGCTGACCGGTTACGCCCTGGAAGTCATGCATCCCAGTCTCTGGCGTGAACTGTTGCCACTGATATTGTTTGGCGGCGACAACGAACTGCCCGAAGGCTATCGCGCCATGAACGATGCACTCAGGGCTGAAATCAGCGGGTTGCTCAGAGAACTGCAGCAGGCCGGCAAACTTCGCGCCGACCTCAACGTCGACCTGGCCGCCTTCCTGTTGAACGACTACTCACACCTGCAGTTGTTCAGGCTGGTCAATCAGGAACAGCCGGACATCGAGTCACACTCCACTCAGGTAAGACGTATCACCGAACTGCTCTTTTACGGAATGCGGGCCTGAGAACGCCAGCCTCCTCCCAGACTGGCTGCAGGCTATAGCCGAGGCGCGTCATTGCTGGCGAGCCCGGCGTCGCGACGCCGGGCCACGATGATCAGCGATTGGTCTTGATGGTGGTCCAGGTGCGGGTGCGGATCCGCTCCACGGCTGCCGGCATGGGCTCCAAAGCGAACAGTGTTTTGCGCGCTTCGTCCGGCACATACATGTTGGGGTTATTACGGATCTCGGCGTTCACCAGTGCAGTGGCGTCCTTGTTCGGATTGGGGTAACCGATCTTGTTGCTGATCCGGGCAATGACGTCAGGGCGCAGGATGTAGTTGATGAACTCATAGGCTTCTTTGGTATGGGGGGCGTTGGTCGGCACCATCATCACGTCCGACCACATCGGCGCGCCTTCCTTGGGTAACGCCATCTCCACCCTGACGCCCTTGCCGGCCGCATCGGCCAGTTGCTTGGCCAGCGCCACACCACCCGACCAGCCGACGGCTACGCAAATGTCACCGTTGGCCAGGTCCATGCCGTAGCGTGAGGAGTTGAAGTAGGTGATGTGCGGGCGAATCTTCATCATCGCCGCCTGGGCCTGCGGGTAGTCTTCGCGCTTCTGGCTGTTGGGGTCGAGGCCCTTGTAGTGCAAGGCGATGGGCACGATTTCGTTGGCTGCGTCGAGGAAACCGACACCGCAACTGGCCAGCTTGGCGAGGTTCTCTTCCTTGAAGATCATGTCCCAGGTGTTCATCTGCACATTGGCGCCCAGGACTTGCTGAACCTTGTCGACGTTGTAGCCGATCAGCGTGGTGCCCCACAGGTACGGTGCCGCGTAACGGTTGCCCGTATCACCCGCAGCTTCCAGGGTTTTCATGAACTCCGGGTCCAGGTGCCGCCAGTTCGGCAGCTGGTTGCGGTCCAGCGGCTGGACGGCACCGGCGGCGATCAGGTGACTCAGGTTGGCGCTGCCGGGGTACACCACGTCATACCCGGAATTGCCGGTCAGCAGCTTGGACTCCAGGGTTTCGACACTGTCAAAAACGTCGTAGACCGGACGGATGCCCGTTTCCTCCTGGAAGCTCTTGAGCACTTCAGGTGGCAGGTATTCGATCCAGTTGTAGATCCGCACCGTGCGCTCTTCAGCCAGGCACACACCGCTGGCCAGCAACGACACTACAGCGCCCAATAAGGTGTTACGCAAAAACATGTTCATGGTTAAGCACTCCTGCGCGGCCGCGAAGGCTCGCGGCACTTAATAGCGGTAGGTGAAGTACAGTTCCAGCGCACTGAATTTCTGGTCATCGCCGAACACCTGCCTGGCGGCGGCCAGCGGCTTGACCCAGTTATAGGAGAGCGACGTATAGAACGACGGCGTCGGGGTCCAGTCGAGGAAAACCACACTCTCGTCCGCAAAGCGCCGATCGCTGACCTGCGCACCCATGTAGTTTTTCTCGTCCAGCCAGAACTGATAGTGGATCGCGCCGAGGGTCAGCGTTTCATTGAGGTGGGTCTTGAGCGAGAACTGCTGGACGTTTTCGTTGCTGTTGAACAGCAGGTAGTTGCCGACGACATCCCCCACCAGCCAGGTGCTCCAGTCGACGAAGCCCTTGCTCAGTGACTCCCAGGCTTTCTGCCGGTTGTCGGCGAGGTTGTCGTCGCCGGAAAAACTGGCGTAGCGATAGCCGATCACCGGGGTCAGCGGCAACGTGTTGAAGGCGTAATCCGCCTGACCGTACCAGGCGTTGGCATCGTAATCCACGCCTTCACCACTGCCCCGCTCCACGGCGTATTCGGCATTCAGGGTCAGGTCCGGCACGCCCGGTACTTTGGCCTTCAACGCACGCACGTTGTACACCTGCATCCCGTCCCGGCGTCGTGGCAGTGTACTGCCCTTGGGCCCCAGCGCATTGACCTTCATCGCCATGGCCCCAAGTGTCACCTGGTCGTCGAGGTTGTAGTCCAGGTTAGCGCCGGTCATGCGGAAGTCACCCAGATCGTCATCGACCCGCAAGGTGAAGGCCTGGGTTTTCAATGCGCCATGATCCCAGGCCAGAATGGCCGAATCCTTGAAGGCGGTTCTGGGGCCAAGCCAGTAGGCGCCGTCCTTGAGTTGGTCGAGGTTACCGTCCATGACGATGAAGCCGGTGCCGATCATGTAGTTCTGGCGACCGGCTGTGAGCGTCCACTCCCCGGCCCGGAAACCACCGTAGAGTTCTTCGGTGGCCACGTCACCATCAGAGCTGCGGGTGAAGCCGCCGGCATCGCCATCGCCAAAGGTGGTCGCCGCCACCAGCGAGCCACCGGCCAACAGGCTGAAGTCTGGCTGCAGGGCGTATTCCAGCTTGACGCCGGGCTTGACGTAGAGCTCCTGCCAGTCGATTTTCGTACCGCCATTCTTGCCACTGCGCGCATCGACGCGGCCGCTGCCGAAGTTGACGTTACGGGTGGAAAGGGTCGCACCGCCGGCAGTGAAGTTGACCTCACCCTTGAGGTTGCCATCCTCGAAGGTGTAGCCCGCCAGCGCGACTTGGGCGGTCAGGGGTAAGCCGACCGCTAAGAGCGTTCGAGAGAAACGCGTCATGAGAACCATATGAAGCTCCTGTGTGATTATTGTTGTTACAGGGCAGTGAATGGCGGCGCAAAGCGCCGCCAACACCTGGTCGAGCCAGGCGAATAGGTCGCAAACTTCTTGTCGTTATGAGGCGTTTCAGTGAGTAAGGTGCGCGGCGATGGCACGCAGCATGCGCACGCTGTCAGCATCGAACGGGCTGACAGCCTCGGTCAGCGATGACTGCTTGACGATCACCACACCGGACGGCTTATCGACGAACAGGTACTGGCCGTGGATGCCGCCGGCCATGATCGCCTGGGTGTGGTCGTTGAAGACGTACCACTGGCTGCGGTAGGAAGCGTCAGGGGTCCATTGGGAGAACTCGGAGTTTTTGGCGTAGATCGCGGGATCGGAGCCGGCGCAAATGCGTGCAACCGTCTCGGTCGACAGCAATTGCAGCCCATCATGGCGACCGTCGTCGGCCAGCAGCCGACCGAACCGCGCCATGTCTCGCAAGGTGGCGTTGAAACCGGCACCGGCAACGCTACGCCCCCAAGGATCGGCCATGAAGTAGCCGTCGCGCTCACACCCCAACTGGCTCCAGATGTCTTGCAGCAATTGATTGCAAGCCTTGCCCGAAGCGCGCTCCATGACCCAGGCCAGGGCTTCGGTGGTGGCGGTCACGTAATGGAAAAAGCCGCCATGACTGCCGCGTTTTTTCAGCGACGGCAGGTACTGATACAGCGACTCGAACTGAGCGTACTGCGCAGGTGCCGGCTGGAAACCGCAGGCATAGCCGTACTGCGAGCTCTCGGAGTTGGGATCGTCATAGACTTCGCTGTAGTCGATGCCCACGGCCATGTCGAACAGCTGGCGCACCGTGGCATCGCCAAACGCGCTGCCCAACAGTTCGGGCACGTAAAACGCCGCCGGCAACTCCGGATTGAGGATGCCATCGCAGACCAGTTGCTCCCCCAGGGTGCCGATCAGCGACTTGGTCACCGAGAACATGACGTGCCGGTCGCGGGGACGCTGGCCGTTGAAGTAACGCTCGAACAGCACGGTGTCGCCCTGCATCACCAAAAAGGCGTCGGTCTGACTGACCACCAGATGATCGATGACACTGACGCTCAAGCCACATTCACTGTCGAAGTGCAGTTCATCCAGCGCTTGTGGCGCTTCCTTCAAGACGCTGACCGGTCCGCCACCCGCCTCCACATCAATGGAGGGACGCAGGCGCGCCAGATTGCGGAACCCCCACTGATTGAACGGTGGACGCATCCAGTTGTTCCAGGTGACGCGGCGTTTCGGCTCGGCCGGAAAACCCTGCATAAACAAAGGCGCCAAGCGCCTGTGGAGTGACGATTCATTCGTCTCGATGTAAAGACTGGCCAGCAACGGCACGGTGTTCTGACTCATCGGGTTTCCCCTGCAAAATGACTCTGCGTGAAAGCAGATGCAGGGAAATAATTACCCGGTATTATTTTTTAGTCAATAAAACTTTTATCAGATAAAAATATTTTTAGCGCTGTGCTTTGATGAGGGGGCAAACACGGCGTTCAGCGCCCGTTACTCCTGCGACAGCCCTGCCAACCGGGGGGGTAATTGGGTGCTAAATGCCCTCGCAGGGTGCTGATACCAGGCGTAGGATCAATACGATGACTGCTTATCACGCATCGTTGGAAGGTGACTTCCAACCCATCTGCATTCACGCGCAAACGCAAGACATTTACCGCCGCACTGTAAGGCCGCGCGACCCTTCGCAGTACAAGGGCCGTGTTCTCACAACAACAAAAGCGAGGTGAAATCATGTCTGGTAATCGTGGTGTCGTGTATCTCGGCGCAGGCAAGGTCGAGGTGCAAACCATCCCCTATCCGAAAATGGAAGACCCGCGCGGCAAGCGCATTGACCATGGCGTGATCCTGCGCGTGGTTTCGACCAATATCTGCGGCTCCGACCAGCATATGGTGCGTGGCCGGACCACGGCCCAGGTCGGGCTGGTGCTTGGCCATGAGATCACCGGCGAGGTCATCGAGAAGGGCCGTGACGTGGAAAACGTGCAGATCGGTGACCTGGTATCGGTGCCGTTCAACGTCGCCTGCGGCCGTTGTCGCAGTTGCAAGGAGCAGCACACCGGCGTCTGCCTGACGGTCAATCCGGCGCGCCCCGGCGGTGCCTATGGCTATGTGGACATGGGTGACTGGGTTGGCGGCCAGGCCGAATATGTGTTGGTGCCGTATGCCGACTTCAACCTGTTGAAGCTGCCCGACCGCGACAAGGCAATGGAGAAAATCCGCGACCTGACCTGCCTCTCCGATATCCTGCCGACCGGCTACCATGGCGCGGTGACCGCCGGTGTCGGCCCTGGCAGCACGGTGTATATCGCCGGTGCCGGTCCGGTCGGACTGGCTGCCGCCGCCTCTGCCCGTCTGCTGGGTGCGGCGGTGGTGATAGTCGGCGACGTCAATCCGCTGCGCCTGGCGCATGCCAAGGCCCAGGGCTTCGAGATCGCCGACCTGACCCTGGACACTCCGCTGCACGAGCAAATCGCCAACCTGCTCGGTGAGCCGGAAGTCGATTGTGCGGTCGATGCGGTCGGCTTCGAAGCCCGTGGCCATGGCCATGACGGCGCGCAGCACGAGGCCCCGGCCGATGTGCTCAACGCGCTGATGGGCGTGGTGCGGGTCGCCGGCAATATCGGTATCCCCGGTCTGTATGTCACCGAAGACCCGGGTGCGGTCAATAAAGCCGCCAAGCATGGCAGCCTGAACATCCGTTTCGGCCTCGGCTGGGCCAAGTCCCACAGTTTCCACACCGGCCAGACCCCGACGATGAAGTACAACCGTCAGCTGATGCAGGCGATCATGTGGGACCGGATCAAGATTGCCGAGGTCGTCGGCGTGCAGGTGATCAGCCTGGACGACGCGCCGCGTGGCTACCACGAGTTCGATGCCGGGGCGCCGAAGAAATTCGTCATGGATCCGCACAAGCTGTTTACCGCGGCCTAAGGAATGGGTTGGGACAAGGGCAGCTTTTGAGCTGCCCTTTTTTATGGCCGTTTATAACGTTAGAAACAGCGCCGAGGTCCAGACTCGGGATTGATCGCGCTGCCGGGCGCAGATGAACAATGGATGTTCACGCCCCTGCTCCAGATTCAATCGGGCAAGCTCGATTTGCCCTTGCAGTTCACGAGGCAGCGGCGCAGCGGTTGTCCTTTCGAGGGACACCTTCAACTCCGCGCCCGGCAGCTCTTCGGTCACTTGCGATTGCACCAGCAACTCATCGCCGGACAACTCCATCAGCACCGTCGGCGCATGCACGTAAGGTTGCGGTTCAGACGGGTCGCCGACCTTGATGTAGTTATCGATGCGGCTATGAACCTGCAGCGTGGCGCCGGCCAATTGCGACAAGTCGATTTCGATGCTGTCGGTGTCGCCGTTGGTGTCGGTGCGAAAGGCCAGAACCGTTGCATCCTTGCGCCATACAGTTTGTTCGGGGTGATCGAGACCCAAGGCGCGAAAGCCGTTGATGACCGCACCCGTCACGCGAATCTCGCCGGTCCAGTAGGCGCCGCGATAACGGTCCTTGATCCTTGCGCCGCCCAGGCGCAGACGAATACGTTGGCTGGAAAAACCCAATTCCTGATGCAGGTTGCGCGACCAGATCAGTTTGTCGCCATCGAACAGATCGACCTGCTCCCAGCCCGCCTCTCCGAGCAGTCGATAGTCCAGCGTGGCATTTGCATCGGCGGTGAACACTTCACCCATGAAATGCTGGCCCTGGCGCAGGCTGGCAAATGAACGCTCGCCGGTGGTGGCAAAAGTGCGACGGGCGCGAAGTGCCTTGCCAACACTGGCTCGATCGAAGGCCTCGGCCACCACGCCAGTCAGCCCGCCGCGAGAGCCGAACACCGCCGTGGCCGGAACACCACCGCCACAACGCCCCTGATGCTCATCGCTGTTCGCCGCGGCACCCACTCGATAGCCACGCTGAAGCGCTTCGGCGTAGACCCAATGGAACTGCCCCCAGGCCGAGCCGACCTCGATCAGGCGCTCCAGCTCCGGATGGTGCCAGTCGAGGTTGCAACGGCGTCCGCCGACGTGAGGCATCATCAAATGCCCTTCGGGGTCCTTGGCATAGGCGGCATACAACTCATCCACCGGCCAGGCACCCGGCTTGATGGTGCCGGCGGTGAACTCGTTCCACTCGAAAGAACGCACCAGCCGACCTTGATTGTCGAAGGGAAACTCGGGTTTGCGGTCATGCAGGAACACCACATTACGGTCACCACCCGCGCAAGAGTTGCCGCACCATTCGGTGCCGGGATAGCAAACAAATCGTCCTGGTTCATTGAGTTCGTGAATCAGGTTGACCGCCTGATCCCAGCGCTGCTCAGTGATATTGAAATCATTGGCGGTGTAACCGAGGACATCGAGCCCGGCGACATCGCGACCGTAGCTGAGGTTGTACAAGGTGTCGTTGGTGCCCACCGTGTCATCGGAGTGCACATGCAGGTCGGCGTACAGCGGGCGCAATGCAGTGCCGGCCGGATCGACCGTGACAAACGCCCGAGCGGCACGCACAAAAGGTGCCGCCACCTCGGCCGACAAGCGCCACTCCCCCACCGCACCAAGATCAAAACCTTCAAGCCGGGCAGTCGCCCAACCTTCAGCCGCCAGGGTGAACGGTTGTTGTCGCTCCCCCCCTTCGGGATCAACCAGAGTCAGGACACCTTGGAGCGGCAAGTTGCGGCAGGTGTTGCCCCAGGCATCATCCACCCTGAGCAGTACGTCGAACGCCTCACCCGCGCTGACCAGGCGAGGCACGATCAACTGCACGCTTTGCGCCGGTCCCGGCACGATGTTCAGCAGCGGGTCACCCGGCACCTCGGCAAATTTCGAGCTGCCCAGCGGGTCGATGAACAAACGGAAACGGAAGTCCTTCTCGACAAAACTCTGCACCCGCGTACCCGCGCCGCCCTGACGACGATCGCCCAGGCGAATGATTATTTTGTCTCCCGGATTCAGGTAACCGTCGATGATGTCGATGATGATCGCTTTCTGAAACGGCCGTTCATGCCCCTTCTGGTCGAAGCGCACTTTCAGATGCTGCACAGAGGCCTGGCTCTGGCCAGGGACCAGCTCGCCTGCCTGATATTCGGCGCTGACATAGTTGGGGCCAGTCGGATTCGAGGTCTGGAACAAGGCCCAGTCGGAGTAGAACTTGAAGGCCAGTTTCAACCAGGCGCCGTCTGCGAGGCCGCTGCCGCCGACCTCGTAGACCAGGGTAATTTCATCCCATTGGCCGGCAATCAGCGTGTCACGATCACAGTGGATGCTGCCCAGAAACGGGCGTTGTTTGTTGCGTTCGTAGAGGCCTTGAGGGGCAATGTAATACCCGGCTTCGCGGGGATCGAAAATGTTACTCACATGACACCTCGTGCAGTGGTCCACTGAAGGTTTGAAGGGGGTTGAAGTCAAATGACGATGCTTACTGCACTCGCCATTTCTGGTAATGACGCTCGATACGCCTGAACACAAAACTCTCCATCAGCCAGGCAATCAGGCCGATCACCACAATGCCCAGCAGCACCTGGCTGCTATTGCCGATCTGCCCACCCGTCGACACCATCCACCCGATGCCCTGGGACGCACCGATCATTTCCGCCGCGACCAATGCCCTCCAGCCCTGGCTGAAGCCGATGCGCAACGCCGCCGTCACGAAGGGCAGCGAGGCCGGCAGGTAAACGTGGGCCAGCAGTTGCCAGCGGTTGGCGCCCAAGGTGCGTGCCGCACGGACTTCACCGCCGCGGATACTCTGCACGCCCTCCTGAATGGTCACGGCCATGGGGAACATCGCGGCAATGAAAATCACCAACACGATGGAGACATAGCCCAAGCCAAAAATGATCATGATCAGCGGCGCCCAGGCGATCGGCGGGATCGCCATGAACAGGCTGTTGAGCGGCGAGATGAAATCGCGAAAACGCGAGGACAGGCCACCGGCAGTACCCAGCAGAATCGCGACGATCACCGCCGCGCAAAAGCCGCCAACCTCTTCAAGGACGCTGGCCCGCAGGTGCTGCCACAACGAACTGTCGCCCAGCCAGCGCACAGCCTCGCGGGCAACATCCCATGGCTGCGGCAGGATGTAAGTGGGAAAGCGGCTGGCCAGGGCCATCCAGATCAACAGCAGGAATGGCAGTGACGCCCATCCCCAATTCGGTTTTGGCAAGGACATGACAGACTCAGTGCGAGGCTTTTTGCAGGTAGGAGGTATCCACGATCTGTTCGGTCTTGAGCGTGGTATCGATAAAACCCAGGTCGTGGGAGTAATTCATCAGGCGCTGGATGAATTGAATATCCGCAGGCTGCAAGTCCGCTGACCAACCCAACCGGGTACGTGCCTGGGCGACGATGGCTTGCGGGGCGATGGTCTTGCCGTCTACGCCTTGCACCGCTTCAAGCTTGAACGCCTCGGCGATGATTCGATTCGACTCTTCGGGGTGCTCGTTGAGAAAGGCGATGGCCTTGCGGTGCGCACGCAGCAGCTTCACCACATCTTCCGGTCGCTCCTGCAAGGTTTTGGGTAAGGCGATCACCACGTACCAAGGGTAATTCGGCAGCGCCTGATTGACGTCGAGCAGGATCCGGCTCGACCCGCGCAACAACGACTGGCTGACAAAGGGTTCCCAGGAAAACGCCGCATCGACAATGCCGCGCTCCAGCGCCGCGTTCATATTGCCGGGTGGCATGTCGATGATGTCCAGATCCTTGTCAGGATTGAGCCCGGCCTTTTCTTTCAGCACATAGCCGCGCAGCAGCACATCCATGCCACTGCCCTTCTTGACCCCGGCCAGTTTTTTCCCCTTGAGTTCATCCAGGGCGGTAACCGGACTCTTGGCGTCGACAATCACCGCGGCCTGACCGTAATTGACCTTGGCCAGAATCCGGCTTTGCAGCCCCCGGGAAAACCATTGATACACCGGCGGCGTACCGACATAGGCCACATCCAGCTCGCCAGCGGCCAGCGCCTGCTGGATTACCGGACCATCGCCCAAGGCCTTGAGATCGACATTCAAGCCTTCCTCGCGGTAGTAGCCCTGTTTGTCGGCGATCAACGCCGGGGCGTTGGCCATGGCGAATACGTAACCCACACGCAAGGGTTTCTCTTCGCCAGCCACGGCGAATACGCTGCTTGCCAAGGCGGCAACAGACAAGGAAAGGGCAAGCAGCGAATGTTTGATCATGCTGTCAACTCAGGTTGGCGGGTTGGGTAAGCGGAGGCTGCAGGCACTTCCATGACCTGGGAAATGCGCTCCATCAGCTCATTGCGGTAATCGAGAAAGGCCGGCAACCGGCGGGTTTCGAGGTTGGAGCGAGGACGCGGCAAATGAATATTCAGTTCGCTGTGGATACCGCCGGGGGCGATGTTGAGCACGATGACCCGATCCGCCAGAAACACCGCTTCGTCGATATCGTGGGTAATGAACAGCACCGTCTGACCCAATTCAGCCCAGATGCGCAAGGTCTCTTCGTTCATGCTGTTGCGGCTGATGGCATCCAGTGCAGCGAATGGCTCATCCATCAGCAACACGCTGGGCTCCAATGCCAGGGTCCTGGCCAGGGAAACCCGCTGCTGCATGCCGCCAGACAACTGATGCGGCAACCGATGCGCGGCATTCTCCAGACCGACCAGACGCAGGTACTGCAAGGCTTGAGAACGCTGCTGCGATTCGTTGATCCGAGCCGCCATTCGCAGGCCGAAACGGACGTTTTCCAAGGCGCTCAACCAGGGAAACAACTGCGGCGCCTGAAACACATAACCCAACTCCGAACGCTCTGGACGCACCGCCGTCTGGTTGATACTGATCTGACCACTTTGCGGTTGCACAAAACCTGACAACAAGTTCAGCAAGGTGGTTTTCCCGCAACCGGATGGCCCCAGGATCGCAACGAACTCACCGGGCCTGGCGTTCAGGCTGAAAGAGGAAAACACGCGATGCCCATTGGGGTAGCTGAAGCTGATGTCATCGACCGTCAGCGCATCGGCTTGCTGCTGTGCGTAAGGGAGGGTTTTGAACATGGCAAGTGTCGTCAGGTCGTTTACAATGGGAATACCTGACATAATACGTATTAATACAAGTCGTCCCAATAACCTATTTTTATAACCTTAGAAGTGAAGGCGCACCGCCCTCCTCCAAGGCCATGGAAACCGACAGTGTCTACGTCCATTCTTCGCGACAGCACCACCTCACTCTACGAGCAGATTGCCCAGCAATTGCTGGAAGAGATTCAACGTGGCGACTTTGAGCCCAGCGGCAAGCTGCCGTCAGAAGCAGAGCTGGGTAAACGTTTTGCGGTGAGCCGCGTCACCGTTCGCCTGGCGGTGGGCAAACTCAGCGACGACGGCGTGGTGGAGCGCAAACAAGGCAAAGGCACCTTCGTGGCGGCCAAACAGGTGCGGCACGGCCTGGACGCGTTGCGTAGTTTTCATGAAGCCTTGTTGCTGCAAGGGCTCGAACCGAGCATGCGCGTCATCAGCCATACCCTGCAGCCGGTTCCAGAGGCATTGCGTGGTTTGTTTGAAGAAGCGGACGATTGCCTGCTTCTGGAACGACTGCATTTCGTCGATGACGAACCCATCGCACTGGGCCGCAGCCATTTACCAGCCGAATTGGCCAGCGTGGTCTGGACTGAAGTCGAGCATCAACCGATTTACTCCATTCTCGAGTCGATCACTGGCATGGCGGTCACCCGAGCCGATCTGGCGATCCGCGCGCAAGAAGCCGATAAACACCTGGCCAGTGCCTTGCACATCAAACGTGGCGCGGCACTGCTGGTCATGGAGCGCACCTCCTGGTTTGCCGACGGTCGCTGCTGCGACCGTACGACCTTCTACATCCGCCCGGAACGTTATGCCTTTGTCTTGAGTGGTGTCTTCAAGTCCAGACCCGCCAGCTGAATCAGTGCACCCGCAGGAATGCCCGCCTCAATCGCCAATTCAACCCGACGCATGGCGGTCAATGGGGTTTCCATCGCCGGTTTGATTCTCACCGTGCCGTGGGTTTCATTGGCCCGGGAGCTCAAGGCTTTTGAGAAAGCCTGCGACCAGCGCGTTGAACGCCTCGCCTTGATCATCGTGTACATAGTGACTGGCACCTGCGACCTCCACCGTCTGGACGTGCGGATTGCTGGCGCTCATCGCTTGCAGCATCGCGGGCGGCAGAAAGTCCGAGCGGCCGCCGCGAATGAACAGGGTCGGGCAATCCAGCGCGCGCACCGCCGGCCATAGGTCCGTCGGCTCGATACTCAGGCGCGCCTCGGCAATACCCTGCTGATCATGGCGCCAGGTGATCACGCCATCGCTCTCTTTCATCGAATGAGTGAGCCTTGATGCCAGGCCCTGTTCCGACAACCCAGGGCGCGAAGCCTGCCAGAATGTGCGGGCCGCCTCCCAGCTATCGAACTGCAAAGGCGTCTGGCTCATTTCGCGGCGAATACGCGCGGCGCCATCGCCCTGGATTGAGGAGCCGGGGCCGATGTCCTCGATCATCAAGCCAACCAATCGCCCCGGGTTTTGCCGCGCATATTCAAGGGCGTTGGCGCCCCCTAATGAGTGCCCCAGCAATACAAAACGCGACAAGCCAACATGGGCGACCAAGTCCTCGAGGTCCTCGACGTACGACTGCGTGTGGTAGCTGCCGGGCGCGGCCCAGTCACTCAGTCCTCGACCGCGCTGGTCCAGGGCATAGACGCAGTAGCCTGCACCCAGAGATTGCACCAGCGATTCCCAGGTTTGGGCATAAGCCCGCAAGCCATGCAATAGCACCAGAGGCACACCGGTGGATTCACCCCAGCGCAAAAAGTGCAGGCGCAAGCCAGATCGGTTGGTAAAGAAACAGCTGTCAGAAGGCATCGTTTGGTTCCTTATATGCGTGGCTTCGACCGACCTAGAAACGATCGAACCGATAAGGGCTTGGATCAATGATCGGCGCATGACCGCTGACGAGATCCGCCGCGAGGTGACCTGCCGCCGGCGACGTGCCGAAGCCGTGCCCCGAGAAGCCGGTGGCCACGGTCAGCCCCGGAATCTGCGCGACCGGCCCAATGACCGGGTTGGAATCCGGCGTGACGTCAATAGTGCCTGCCCAGGCCTGGGCGATCCGCGCCTGTTCAAACACCGGCCAGGCCGCAATGAGGTTGTTCATCGCATCGTTATTGAGCCGCGGGTTGGCGGCCGGGTCCTGCACCCTGACGCGCTCGAACGGGCTGACACTGTCGGATTTCCAACGCCGGGCAAGCGCCAGGTCATTGAAAAAAGGCTTGCCCAACGACACGTTCAGAACGCTGCGTTGCGCACGGAACTGCGGCATGTATTGCTTGGCAAGCAACAGGTGGTCGAGGGTCAGGAAGGCATCCAGTTTGCCGCGCTGGGTAATGATGAAGCCACCGTCCTTGTGCTTGCGAAACGAAAAATCCGGTGCGCCGACAGCAATTTCCGTCGGCCCCTCCATTGGGTGAGTACGTAGCACCGAGCAGGTCAAGGGCAAGGTCGGCAACGACACACCGAGGTTGCCCAGAAAACGCCGTGACCACATCCCCCCAGTCAGCAGCACATGATCACAGCGAATCTCACCTTGCTCGGTGACCACGCCACTGACGGTGCCAGCGGACATTTGCAGCGTCCGTACCGCGCACTGCTCGATAATCACCACACCCAGGGCCATGGCGGCCTTGGCGATAGCGCTGCTTGCCAGCGTCGGTTCGGCACGCGCATCGGACGGCGTGAAGATGCCACCGGCCCACTCACCCACGCCACCGGGCACCAACGCGTCAATCTCGCGCTTGCTGAGCAGCCGTGAATCCAGCGACAAATGCTCCACCGACTTGAGCCATCCCTCGTGCATCGCCATCTGCGATGGGCTGCGGCCCACGAACATGATGCCTTCCTGGCGATACCCGACATCCGCCCCTACCCGCTCAGGCATCTTTGCCCACAAGCGGTCCGCGGCGAGGGCCAGAGGGATATCGGCTGCGTGGCGGCTGGTCTTGCGTACCCAGCCCAAGTTGCGTGACGACTGCTCGCCGGCGATACGACCTTTTTCCAGCACCACCACCGCAATATTGCGTTCGGCCAATGTCAACGCTGCAGTCAGGCCGATAATCCCGCCGCCAATGATGACGACGGAGGTTGCGGAGGGAAACACGGTAGACGTTTTCACGGGCGCTATAGTGGGTGCCATGATCAAGACTCGGTAAACGAATGAGGTAGGCCACGCCTGAGCATGGCCGCGTGACAGTTACTGCGACAGTCGAATGACTTCAACTTGCGCCTTCGACGCGTTGCGATACGCCGTCACTTCCAGCTCCACCTTGTAGACCGTCGACCCCAAGGGCGGACAGGTGACGGTGCTGGCTGGGTCAACGCCGCGAAACTTTTCGCCGATCAGGGCCATCACGGCAGGTACGTCCTTGGGGTCCTGGATGAACACCCGCGAACACACCACATCAGCCAGGCTCGCATCGACCGCCGCCAGGGCCGCCTCGATGTTGGCAAACACTTGATGCGTCTGCTCGAGGATACCTTCCGGAATCAGCTTGGTTTGTGGGTTGCGGCCTGCGGTGTTGGACACGTAGATCCAGTTGTCCACGACCACCAGGCGCGAATAGCTGGCCTGATCTTCAAACGGGGAACCGGTCTTGAGCTTGATGATTTTTGTCATGTGGAATGTCTCGTCAATATTAGTGATGGCTGGCTTAGCGCAGAACCGGGGTTTCCCACAGGTTCAAGGTGACGCCGATGCCTTTTTCGATGGCGTTGCGGTAAACCACCGTGCCCCAGGCCACGTCTTCCACGGGCATTCCGCCCACCGACATGATGATGATTTCTTCATCGTTCTTACGGCCTTGCGCGGCCCCGGCGATGATCTTGCCAATGTCCTCGACGTCTTCGAGCCGCATCTTGCCTTCGGCAATCATGTCCATGAAGCGCACGCCAATCACCGGCACGCAGTGATGCGCAGGCTTGGGCAGTTCTTCAAACCAGGCTTGGTAGAGACCGGTGTTGTCCAGCACCTTGCGTACGTCGCGCTGTTCCATCCCGTCGTCAAGGGAGCAGGATGCAGGCATCGCGAGGAAGGCACCTGGCTTGACCCATTCGCGCTTCACAATTGGGTAGGTTGTGGGATCACCCACCTCACCGGAGCTACAATAAGTAACAAGGTCGGAGTCACGAACCACCGCTTCAAGGGTGTCGACCACTTCGATCGTGGTGACCTGCGGGTAGGTTTCCTTGACCCAGGCAATAAAGTTATCAAGGCTCTTCTGGCCGCGACCCTTGATCTTCAGTGTGTCGATATGCGGGCATACCGCGATGAATGCCGCCAGTGTGGTCTTGCCCATTACACCCGGGCCGAGCAGGCCGACGACTTTCGAGTCCTTGCGTGCCAAGTGGCGCGCGCCCACGCCGGGAATCGCACCGGTGCGGTACGCGGACAGCAGGTTGGCCGACATATGGGCCAGCGGTGCGCCGGTGTCGGGGTCGTTCAAGGTAAACATCAGAATCGAGCGCGGCAGGCCTTTTTCGCGGTTGGCGATATTGGAGCCGTACCACTTCACGCCTGCGGTGCAAAAGCTGCCGCCCAGGTAGGCAGGCATGGCCATCATGCGTCGGTCAGCCGTGGGCTTGGGCATGTTCGGGAAGGGTGAATCCTGCGGGAAGATCACCATCGCGCCATGGGAGTCATTGTTCGGACCGGCCATGCGATAGTCACCGGCATAGAGCAGGCCGAACATCTCCTCCATGGTGTTCACGCACGCCAGCATGTCAGTCACGCCCGCGCGGATCATGTCCTGCTCGGAGAGGTAGATGAAGTCGATTTTTGTATTTGTAGACATAGTTATTCTCGGGCTGAAGGTGATATCGCTGCGGTAGGCGCAGCTCCACGCTGTCGACCTCGAGTATCAGGGCGCGCTTTTCGGCGGTATTGTAAATTTCGGACATGCCCGATTGACCGGCGCGCAACAGTTGGCGTGATTAATGCGTGAAAACTTCCGTATCGCTGCTCATCGAAGGTGCAACCATGATCAAACAGTGCGCGCCGCCTCCCAGGCACCACACTGCGAACGAACAGCCCTGGTTCGTGCTCAACTCTTCACGGTATTCGGTCATGCCCTCCGAACACCCGGCGATCTCGCATTTCTATGCCTTCGATGTGGCTCAGTCAGCCAACCTGCTGGCCGTGCCGGACGGTTGCGTGGATATTGTTTTCGACTGTGATGCAACACGCCCTACCGCCCGGATCTGTGGCACGCCGCTGGCTGCCCAAGCGGTCGAGTTACACCAGAACCATCACTACTTCGGCGTGCGCTTTTCACCGGGCGTCATTCCCGGATTTATCAATGTGCTGGCCGAGGAATTGACCGAACGGGAACTCGACCTGCTGGAGGTCTCGGGGTTCGCCCAGCGCATCTTCGAAAATATCGTTCAAGCACCACTGCTGGGCGATCAGATGCGGCTGTTCAACGACTACCTCGCCCCCCGCCTGATGGGGAGAACGTCAGCACTCACGGCCATGGTCATTCAGCAGGCGCTGCGCCACCGCGGTGATATTCGTATTCAGCAACTGGAAGAACTCAGCGGGTACACCAGTCGCACGCTGCACCGACAGTTCAGCCAGGACACTGGTATGTCACCCAAGACCTTTTGCCGAATCATCCGCTGCCAGGCAGCTCTGGACACCCTCAATACCCAACACGATGTATCGTTTTCGGAGCTGGCCCTCGACCTGGGCTTTTCCGATCAATCGCACTTCCTGCGCGACTTCAAGAAATTGGTCAGTACAACGCCTTGCGACTATCAACGCAAAATGGTCCAAAACGCCTATAGCGACCGCATCAACTACGCCTGACCCGCCCTTTCAAAATTTCACGAGCGCTTGAATATCAGCCTGGAAAAGGAAATCGGGTGGGAGGACAGCGTCAGCCGCACATGAGGTCTTTAGCGCATAGCCCTGAGCGTTTCAGACGGTGACTCGCCGAACAATTGCCGGTAATGCGCGGCAAAGTGGCTCAGATGAAAAAAGCCCATCGCCATCGCGATCTCACTGATGTTGTGAGTGCAGGCAGAGGTTGTGATCAAGCGGCGTCGCACCGCGTTGAGGCGTAGATTGCGCAGGTATTCGACCGGACGCATTCCGGTCACTGCCTGAAAACTGTTCTGCAGGGTCCGGCGACTCACCCGCAGGTGCTCGCACAGGTCGAGAATGCTCAGCGGTGTATCACCACTGGCATCGATCAGCTCTTGGCAACGCTTCACCAGGTAAGCACTCACGGCGAAATTACCGCGACGACAACGTACCTCATCGGTGGCGTGGCTGAACAAATCGAGGAACGCGCCGAGCAGTTCTTCCTCCAGCATTTTCTCGGCGGTTGAGTTGATAGCGTCCGTCTGTTCCAAAAGGTGATGAAACAGCGGGTGGATACGCTGACGTATTCGCAACAGTAACGCGTCATCCACGCTGAGTTGGGACGTGGTCTTCAGGCGCTTGAGCTGATCGTCAGACAATTCGAAGGCCGCCAGTTTGGCGAAGCGTACCGCGTCGATATTGAGCGCAAAGAAGTGCATGCCTTCAGGGGCGTGCAACACAAACTCCTCGCCGTCACGCAACAGTACCACGCTGTGAGTGCCCACCTGTTGCCCCTGCACCACCGGCGCGCAGCCTAACGACATGGCTGCGCACAGCCGACCTTTGGGCGCATAGCCGCGCTGTACCACGCGTTTGTCCAGCACTTCCTGGAAGATTTGAAAGCGGTCAGAGGACAACTGCCGCAGCTCACTGGTCAGGCAGCCACGGCCGAGTTGGTCATACACTTGTCGCCAGCCCTGGATGGAGCCAGCGTGTTGTTGAGGGTCATTGAAGGTTCGAACTTCAGCAAGCATGGTCGTCGTTCCTCGGTGGCCCCGTTTGTTTATCGGCCTGAAAGGGACTCAGTCATCCGTGACGGCAGCTATCGTTCACACCGGGGCGGCGTCCGCCTTGAAAACCAAAGCCAGTTCCATGCCAAGCATGTGCAGGCAGTACGTGGCGGGCTGGATATTCATCGGCGGCAACAACGCCCCGGACAACACGACCTGCCCAGCCTCCACAGGTTGACCGTCGGCCAACAGACGCCGAATCAGCCAGCACAGATTGGCCAGCGGGCTGTCCTCCCGATCACGCGTATCACCGTTTCCGCAGAGCGCGCCGTCGCACTCCAGGCGATACGCTACGTTGACGTGGTGTACAGGATCGAACGGGATACGCGGTCCGAGACAATAAAGCCCCGCCGCCGCGTTGTCGGCAAGAAAGGCGCCCACTCCGAAATCCCAGCCCTGCCAACGGCAGTCGGCGATCTCGAACGCGGGCGCTACGTCGCCGATGGCGGCCAGAATATCCTCGTCACGGTAGTCCCCCGGCGCCAGGGTACGCCCCAATACAAACGCCAATTCGATCTCCAGCTTGGGCTGGATCAATCGCGAGAACTCCACCGCCGTACCCGGCTCGACGATCATGCTATCCATCAGGCCGCCATACACCGGCTCGTCAAGGCCAAAGCGTTTTTGCGCGGCGCTGCCGGCGAAGGCGACCTTCCACCCGCTCAGTCGCTCGCCTGCGGCTTGGCGATGGTCCAGCGCCTGGCGTTGCAGCGCATAACCCGCAAGCCGATCTATCGCCTCGGGGGCCAGTGGCGCAATGGCTTGCACCGTGCGCGTTGCCTGATGTAGCCGGTTAAGTAGCGCGTTGCCGCTGTTCATGACAGTTGCTCCGCCAGTTTGCGCAGCACACCTTCAAGCCTCTCTGGTGTGGTAATGGCGGCGACAAACCGGTCCGGACGCACCACCACGATGCAGTCACGCACCCTGGAGAACCATTCACCCAGGCGATTATCCACGTCCTCCACGCTGATGGCGTCCGAGGCCGTCAACGGCTGGCCACGTCCGATGCCGCTGCGCGAACGATTGACCTGAATGAAACGCGTGTCCCAGCGCGCCCAATAAGCGGCCATTTCCTCGCTGAGTTGCTCGCGCGGGTTCACCCGATAACCCAGCACCGCATAGGAATTGCCAAGCACTTCGTCCAGGCGACGACGCTGCCCCTGGGCGTCTTCGATATGCGGCTGTACAAACAGCTGGCCGACCAGGTCGTCCTCGCGCAACTCGGCCCGCTCGTGATAGACCAAGCCCTTGGTGATGGTGGCCTTGGGTTTGAATTTGAACTCCAGCAGGTGCGAGCGCAGGTTGTCGACACTGTTCACCGCCTGGAACAGCCAGTCGCGCACGCCGGCCATCAGCGGGTTGGTCATTCCCAGTACCGCGCCCATGTTGTCGGCCAGGGCTACCAGCTCGGTGGCATGCCCACGGCGCTCCTGGTCGTAGCTGGCGAGGATCGAGTGCGAGGCACGGCCCTGGATGATCGCCGCCAGTTTCCAGGCCACGTTGGCCACGTCCCTCAGCCCGGAATTGAGGCCCTGCCCGGCCCAGGGTGGAGAAATATGCGCGGCATCGCCCACCAGCGCCACACGCCCTTCGACAAACCGCACCGCGACCCGGGAGTGGTGGGTATAGGCTCGGATGCGGATGATGTTCAACTGATCGACCGCGTTGCCGATATGCCCACGGATCAAGTCGCGAATGGTGCTTTCCTCACACATCCTCGCTTCATCTTCGCCCTCCAGGAGCATGAATTCCCAGCGGCGTTGCTGGTACGGCAGATAGATGCACACGAAGGGCCGCTCCGGGTCGGCATGCAGTGCGGTGTAGGGTGCATCTAGGGTGTCATTGGCCGTATCGACCACCACCCATTTGCGCGCATGTGTCAGCCCCGACAGCTCGATACCAAGCTTTTTACGCACCGTGGAGCGTCCGCCATCGGCGCCGATGACATAGTCAGCCCGCAGTTGATAAATCTCGCCTTGAGCATCGCGCACCTGCAATGTCACGCCCTGCCCGTCCTGCTCGAGTTCGAGCATTTCATGGCCTTGGCGCAACACAACGCTGGCACGCTGTCCCAGCGTTTCGCGCAACGTGCCTTCCAGCAATTGCTGCATGAAAATATTACGCATTGGCCAGCCGTAATGGGCGGTACTCGGCTTGACCTCGGCGAAGCACACACCGCGTGCATTGTAATAGCGCAGCGGTACATCGCAGATCATGTCGCGTACAGCGAGATCGGCGATGCCGATCCCCTGCAGCACGCGCAGTGCTTCATCATCCATGCCCACCGCGCGTGGGTAAGGCAGTACGCCGTCGGCAAGCTCAAGGACGACGCAGTCGATACCGTACATCCCCATATAGTGTGCGGCCGTGATCCCGTTAGGGCCGCCGCCGACAATGACAACTTGGGTCTTCTCCTGCTTCATCGCTATTCACCGCTTTCTTGTTGTGTTTTTAATCCGACGCCGCTAAAGCCATGCGCCTGAAATCAGTGCAGTCCATCAATACCTTTGACGTCTGCCGCCTGCAGACCGCCCAGCCGCGCATGCAAGCGCCCGCGCGTGGCGAAGGCCCAGATCACGATTACCTCATCCGGCGCGGGGCCGTCGCCAAACATCAGGGACATGCTGTCGTAATGGGAGCGTACATACAGTGCATCCTTGTGGGCCAACGGCACATCGATGGTTGAACCCGGGGCGCCCCGTTTGCCGGTGGACGGCACCCAGGATTTGCCCCCGCCCAGCGCCAGGCGCACCGGATCGGCAGCCGGGTTGGTCAGGAACGCATTGCCGTGTTCGTATTCGCCCTGGCTGCCCACCATGCAAGCTTTACCGTAGCTGACAATATCCCGCGAGCCGGCCAGCGCCTGAATGCGACGACCGAACTCTTCGCCCAGCAGCGGCGACGGTTCTACCAGCTCTGTCAGCGACTCGCTGTAGCGACCGGCATAGGGGTTGGCGATCACGGCGGCGACGGCATATTTGAACAGCGGCTCGCCATCGGCTAACTGGCCACTTTCGTTGGCCAGGGTTTCTTCGACAAAGCTGTACCACTTGCGGATGTGATACGAAGCAAAATTCGCGGTTTTCATCTGGGTGGCCTCAAAGCGGGTCTAGTGGGTCTAGTGGATCTAGATTGAAATGTCGGCTTGGCGCGCCAGCGGCCTTGAACCGGGCCTTGCCGCGCGCATCGTCGTGTTCGGTCTCAAGGAAAAATTCCATGCGATTACCGTCAGGGTCGTTGAAATACACACCATGGCCGATTTCGTGATCGGTGATCTTCACCACCTCGACGCCCTTGCCCAGCAACATGCCGTAGAGCTGGCGCAAGGTGGTCATGTCCCCGGCGATTTCCAATCCATAGTGTTGCAACCCCAACCCGCCCTGATGGGCGCCGGGCTCTGCACGAAGCAAGGCGATGTCGTGATGTTTGGTGCCAAACGCCATCATGACCCAGCTTTCGCCCCGGGCACTTTCATGCATGCCCAGGATGTCGGCGTACCAGCGTGCCGACACATCAGGATCACTTACCGAGAGCGATAAGTGAGTACGAAGGATTTCGACTTTCATCGCGTGATACCTCAGCTTTTTTTGACCACGGATTGATGCCCTGCCTTGATCTGCGCCACCGCGGGGGTCCAGAGCACGTCAGCGATCTCACTGAATTCGCGCCACTGTTTCTGCCAACCATCACCGCCATTCCCGGAGGTGAACAAGTGCCCGTACTTGGTTCCCGCAACGATCTGTCGCGGATTTTCCGGGTTGAAGGCAATGGCCCAGACGCAGGAATTGGGTTGTTGCGGCAGGGGCAGCACTTCCCAGCTGAGCGCAGCATCACGGGACACCAGGATCTTGCTGGTGGTACCGGGCGTGCCATCGGAAATACTCAGGTACAGGTCGCTTTGCGTGCCCAACGGCGCGTTCATGGCGCGCATGTAATACAGGCCGAATACTTCTCGACCGATAATGCCAGTCCAGGTCAGCCCCTCATCCAGGCTGCGGTAGACGGCGTTGACGCAGACCACCACGATGACTTTCTGACCATGATTGGGCAGTACCAGAATGTTGTGGACATCCGAGTTGTAGTCCCACAGCAGCCGATCATCGACGCGCGTCCAGCTGTCGCCACCGTCACGGGAGTGGAATAACCCACCCTCTTCAAGGCCGAACCATAGCTGGTTGCGGTCGGTCGGGTCATAGGCGAAAGCCAGCAGCCGTGGGCGGCTGACTCCGTCGCAGAATTCCGGAATCTCAACCGGCGCACGATCCCAACTGAGACCACCGTCCAGAGTCCTCCACAGTACGGCGCGCGAAGGTGCACCGGTGCCGACGAAAATCCGTTGCGCGTCCTGCGGATCGACGGCGACTTTCCAGACCGTCTGCCCGTTGAAAGGCGAATCGACCCGCTGCCAATGGCCGCCGGTGTCGCGGCTGACACACAAACCTACGTCCGTGCCGGCGTAGATCACCTCAGGCTCGCCGGGGTGCACGCTCAAGGATCGAGTGATCGCGTCGAACTCCAGATCCTGGCCCAGGCCCAGGCGATGCCAGGTCCGACCCTCGTCGGCGCTGCGGATCACCGCCTGCCCTACCGTGGCCACTAACAGGGTTCCGTTACTCATCGTTGGTGCTCCTCAGATGTAGATGCCGCGGGTCAAACCGCCGTCGATGCCGATGGATTCTCCGGTCACCGCGCCAGCCTTCGGCGACGCCAGGAAACCAATCAGCCAGCCCATTTCAATCGGTGCCAGGGTGCGGCGAATCGGCGTCGCGTCGATGTAGGCCTGCTCAACCTGTTCCGAGGTCTTGCCTTGCTTGACCGCTTCGCGCTCGTACAACTCCTGGATGTGCGGGGTATCCACCACGCCGGGATGGATCAGGTTGACCGTGATGCCCGAAGGGCCCAACTGGTCGGAGAGGGTTTTGGTCATGTGGGCGATCGCCAGGTTGCGCATCCCCGAGAGGACTTTGCTGCTACGCCCGGTGAGGCCGCCGATGTTGATGATGCGACCGAAACCGCCGGCCTTCATGTGCGGGGTCACTGCCTTGGCGCAACGGAAGTAGCCGATCACCTTGGTGTTGAGATCCGACAGCAACTCGTCGTCGCCGGCATGTTCGATGTCATTGCGCACCACGCCGGACGGCGCTGCGGCACCGTTGACCAGGATGTCGATGCGGCCGAAGTGTTTGTGCGCAGCTTCGACCATGTCAGACACGGCCGACATCTGATTGGTGTCGCAGTACAGCGGCAGTACTTCGTTGCCGGTCTGAGCCGTGATCTCTTCGGCAGCCTGTTGGAGAAACTCCATGCGGCGTGCGCAGATCACCACCTTGCAGCCCTCTTCGGACAGAAAACGTGCGACTTCCTTGCCGATACCCATACCGCCGCCGGTGACGATGGCCACGCGGCCTTTCAATTCCAGATCCATAGCATTTCCTCTTGTGATTATTCGGTTCAGGCGAGATCGACGAAGACGCTCTTGGTCTCGGTGTAGGCATCGATCACGTTTTTACCCATTTCCCGGCCCCAGCCAGATTGCTTGTACCCGCCGAACGGCGAAGCCGCGTCGACCACGTTCCAGCAGTTGATCCACACCGAGCCCGCCTTGAGCTGCGCCGCCACGCGGTGCGCCGAGCGCAAGTCGCGGGTCCACAGGCCTGCTGCGAGGCCATAAGGCGAATCGTTGGCGCGCAGCACCAGGTCGTCGATTTCGGTCCAGCTCATGACGGTCAGCACCGGACCGAATATCTCTTCGCGGGCGACACAGGCACGTTCGGCGCGATCAAGGAACACGCTGGGCGCAATGAAGTGGCCGCGCTCCAGGTGGGCGGGACGGCCGCCACCGCAGATCAGTTCGGCGCCCTCCTCCTGACCACGTTGCAGGTAGCCTTTGACCGTGCTCAATTGGCGGCCCGACACGAGTGGGCCCATGCTGGTGGCCGGGTCCAAACCATTACCGAGCACGTGGGCGGTGGCATGCCGCTCAAGTTCTTCGAGCACCTGATCGAGCACACTGGCGTGTACGTATAAACGTGAGGCAGCCGTGCACACCTGGCCCTGGTTGTAGAAGATGCCATCGGCGGCACCTTTGGCGGCGCGCACGATATCGGCGTCTGGCAAGATGATGTTCGGCGACTTGCCGCCCAATTCCAGCGAGACCTTTTTCATGTTGCTGGTGGCCGCCTGAGCGATCAGCCGACCGACCTGGGTCGAGCCGGTAAAGGCAATTTTGTCCACGTCGGGATGCTGCGCCAGCGGTCCGCCCGTTTCCGCGCCAAGACCGGTGATCAGGTTGACCACCCCCGCTGGAAACCCGGCGGCCTCGATCAACTGCACCAGTCGAATCGCAACCAGCGGCGTTTGCTCGGCGGGCTTGAGCACCGCGACACAACCTGTCGCCAGCGCCGGGCCAAGCTTCCACACGCACATGTTCAACGGGAAGTTCCACGGTACGATCAGCGCGCACACACCCACCGGTTCACGCAAGGTGTAGTTGAGCATCGGCGCACCGCTGGCCGGCGATACAGGCAACGTGCTGCCTTCGATCTTGGTCGGCCAGCCGGCGAAATAGCGAATGATGGTCGCCGCACTGGCCGCTTCACCTCGAGCGGCCGAGATGGGCTTGCCGTTCTCCAGCGTGATCAACTGCGCTAGCTCCTCGCGGTGCTGATCCAACAGGTCCGCCAGTCGAAACAGCAGCAGACCGCGCTGGGCGGGAGACTGCAGCGCCCAGGCGCCGTTGAAGGCTGCGCGGGCTGCCGCAACGGCCGCATCTACGTCACTCGCGTCACCTTGGGCCACTTCCGTCAGGGTTTCTTCAGTTGCCGGGTTTTCCACGGCAAACCGTCGGCCAGCGGCGGCGTCCTGCCAACTGCCACCGATAAACAGGCGGCCAGGCTGGGACAGAAAATGTTGCACAGCAGGTAGCACTTCGAACTGTTTCATCATCGACTCCTTCACAGCGCCATTTCGATCAGGCAAGGACCACCGTCGGCATTGGCATTGGCCAGCGCCTGTTGCAGTTCGGCATTGGTGTGCACCGTGCAGGCCGGCACACCGTAGCCCTTGGCCAGCGCTTTCCAGTCAATCCGCGGGCTATCGAGCACCGTCAGGCGCAGGGCTTCGGTGCCCATTTCAGTCATGCCGAAGCGGCGCAGTTCGTTCTGCAAAATGGCGTAGCGATGGTTGGCGGCAATCAGGATCACCACCGGCACCTGCTCACGGGCGATGCTCCACAGGGTTTGGATGGTGTACTGGGCACTGCCGTCGGATTGCAGGCAGAACACGCGATTGCCCCGCTCCGCCAAGGCGGCGCCGAACCCCACCGGAATGCCCTGGCCGATCGCGCCACCGGTATTGGTCAACACCCGGTGCCGCGCGGCGCTAGCAGAGGCGGTGAAAAACGGATAGCCACAAGTGCCGCCTTCCACGGAGACAATGCTGTCGTCCGGCAGCGATGCGGCTAAAACCTGGCCGATGGACTGAGGTGTGAGCTCGGCATGGCCTGGCGGCAGTTCGATGCCCATCGGTGTCGGCACGTAGGCCGGTGCATTGAGGGCATCGGCCAGCGCCGTCAGCGCGCCGGCTACATCGTCACCGACATCGGCCAGCGTCAGCAGACGCTCACGCTCGGCGAGGCGCGACGGGATGCCTTCGTAGCCAAAATAACTGATGGGCTCCGGCACCCCGGCACACACGACCTGGTCGTACTGCTCAAGGATTTCAATGGCCACTTCCGGGAAGTACGGCAGGCGATCCAGATCCGGCAAACCACCACCACGGTAGCTGAGCCGTGGAAAGGTCTCGGCAAACAGGCGCACGCCAGGCAGTTGGGCCAGGCGCCCCGCTGCTTCCAGACCGGCAACCGACAACCCCTCATCCCCGACAATAAACACCAGGCGCTGCCCGTCACGCAGTGCCTGTGCCACCGTCTCGACCCGGTCACCGGCAAACCGGCGAACCGGCGCCCGCATCGGGGCGAACACGCCGTTGTGCGTCACTGCGCTGGCTTGCAGGTCCATGGGCAGAATCAGGCTGGCGATCTGCCCTTTGGCCTGCCAGGCCGACCGCACCGCTTCCTGCAAATCTTCGCCGATACCCGACGCCGTGCGCGAGGTGCGCACCCAACCGGAGACAGTCCCGGCCAAGGCCTGGATGTCACTGGCCAGCGGCGGATCGTAGTTGACATGCCATGACGCGTGATCACCGATCACGTTGACGATAGGGGTATTGGCACGACGTGCGTTGTGCAGGTTGGCGATGCCATTGGCAAACCCGGGGCCCAGGTGCGTCAGGGTCATCGCCGGCTTGCCGGCAATCCGGCCATACCCATCCGCCGCCCCCGTGCACACCCCTTCGAACAACGACAACACCGGCTTCAGTGCTGGTGCGCTGGCCATGGCCGCCACCAATGGAATTTCGGTGGTTCCGGGGTTGGCGAAGCAGTATTCGATACCGCTTGCCGCTGCCGCATTCACTATCAGTTGCGCACCATTCATTTTCAGCCCTCTTGCTTGAGCATTTGCAGTGATGAGATTTATCACACACAAATACTCAACCAACAAGCATTAAATTCGTATTTGTCTCGTTTTGTGAGATTTATGCGATTTTATTTGCACCAGAAAGACTGCCGAGATTGCGTTTTTCTCTCACTGAGGTAGTGTTGCGCCAGCGCTTGGCGCTTCTGCGGGATGTCTGGTCTACGCCGGAACGAAGCACGCGCCCTCCCCCCGTCTTTAGGAACGAAATGAGTAGCCTGAGCAAATTGCTGAGTGTCCTGGACCTGTTCGGTCCACAGACATTGAAAATCGACCCCGACACCATTGCCGAGCGCATGGGCCTGTCACGTGCGACCGTGTACCGCTACGTCAAGGATTTGTGCGACGCCGGCCTGCTGACCCGCGTGGACGCCGGCAGTTATGGCTTGGGACCGCGAGTCATCGAACTGGACTGGATGATGCGTCAGTACGACCCTATCCTCGTTGCCGGGCGCGAGTTGATGCACGAGCTGTCCGCGCAAACCGGCCTGGCCGTGTTTGCGAGCGTCTTTTATGACGGTCGCATCATCAACACCTACATCGCCGAACCCACCGACACCTACCACTTTGCGTTCGGGCGCGGGCAACCGCTGCCGTTCTTTCGCGGCGCGCAATCCAAGGTGTTGATCGCCTTTCAGAAAGGTCGCCGTTTGCAACGCTTGTTCGACGAGCATATGGCCAACGACCCGGACTGCCCTTATGACTGGTCAAGCTTCTCCAAGGCCGCGAAAAAGATTCGCAAGGACGGTTACTGCCTCACCCATGATGAACTCAACCTGGGCTTGACCGGCATCGCCGCGCCGATCATCCAGACGGACATCGACGAAGTGGTTGGCAGCCTGTCCGCCGTCGGCAGCACGCAGAGCTTCAAGCTGCTGCGCCAGGAAACCGTGATCGAAATGGTCATGGATACCACTCGGCGCATCGCCGAAAACATGCGTAATCAGTCGAACACCACCACGCCCTAGCCTATGGACAAGCCGCCGGTCTCTTACCGGGGACGCGGCGGATGTGCGATCAGAACGGAACAGCCACCGTCAATTGGCTGTACAGGTTAGTGCCATTGCCGCCGACTTGATTACCGCCCGTGGTTGAGTCCTGATCGGGTTTGTAGAGGCCAATCAGCGGGGTAATGATCAAGTGCGGGTTGGCTGCCCATTCGGCGTAGATATCCAGCTCACGGGCATTGAGGTTCAGCGCGTTGTTTTTACGCACCGTGTCGAAATCGAAGTACAGCGCGCCCAAGGTCAGGTTTTCCAGCGGAGTGGCCTTCAGACCGACGTGCTGAATGCTGGTATTGCTGTTGAACGGCCCGGCGTAGTTTCCGGCGACTTCGCCCTGGAACCAGGTGCCGTAGCCCATGCTCAAGCCAGTGAACAGCGGATCCCATTTCTGTGAATAGCGGGTATAGCGATAGGTCACCTTGGGCGCCCAGGCGGTATCGGCGAAGGTGTAGCCCGCTTCGCCGTACCAGGCTTTCTCAGGCCCGGCGTCCTTGTCCTGCCAGGCGTATTCGAACGCCAGGCTGACGTTCTCGATGCCCGCATCGCCTTCACCGCGAACGCTGTAGACGTTCATGCCTTTGCGCTGGCGTTGAACGTCGGTGGCCCATTGATCGCTCACGTCGATGCCGTGTACCCAGGTCAATCCGATCGTACCCGGCTGGGTGGTGTAATCCAGCGTGCCGGCGGCCAGTTCGGTTTCGGCCTGGACGCGGTTGTCGGATTTGAGCCACACCAGACTGCCGTGCAGGCCATCTTGCCCACCCAGGCGCAACAGCGCGGTTTGATCGAACGCATGCCGTGCAGCCAGGTAATAAGCGCCCCCACGGTTCATAGTGCCATTGGCCGGACCCTCGCCCAGGTTCAGTCCGTCATCGTTGATCAGGAACCCTCGGCCCAGCTTGACCACCTGGCGCCCGCCGGAAATATCAACCCCGTCCTTGCCTAACGCAGGGAACAGGTCGCCGGAGCGCCAGCCCAGGTAGGCGTCTTCGATCTTTGTTGTGCGCTCGGTTCCCAGGGAATTGCCGCCTGGGTCGCCGTCGCCCCAGGTGGCGGAACTGACCAGGGCGAATGCCCCATACGCGGTGCCATTGCCCGCCAGGGACTGGTCGCCATTCAAGCCGTACTTGATGAAGCCTTCGCGCCAGGTAGATCCACCGGGTGTGCCGTCGTAGTTCTTGCGACTGTTGAACTGGCCGAACACGGCGGTCATGTCTGCGTTGAGGTGACGGCTCTCATCACTGTACAACTCATAGGCCTGGGCCTGATTGATGGCGCATAGCACCAATGTGCACACAAGCGTGCTACCAAACACGGGATGGCGTGATGGATTGCGCATGGCTCAAGCTCCTTGTGGTGCGCCTTTAAAAGGGCGGACAAACAGCAGTTGCTGGCCAGTGAACTCCAGCAGCCCCTCAAGGCCGAACTCGACGCCAAACCCGGACATCTTGCTGCCGCCAAACGGCGTATTCGGCTGAATCTGCGCGTGGCAATTGACCCAGGCAACGCCGCTTTCCAGGCGGCTGGCCAGTGCCTGGGCCTGCTCGACATCCGGCCCCCAGACCGATCCGCCCAGCCCCATGTCGCCGGCATTGGCGCGCCGCAGTACATCCTCGACATCCCGGTACGCGATCAAAGGCAACACAGGACCGAACTGTTCCTCGTCGACCAGACGCTGGCCATCTGTCACGTCCGCGACCAGGGTCGGCGGATAAAAGAAACCGGGGCGATCCAGACGCGCGCCGCCGCACAGCACGCGTGCGCCTTGTGCCCGCGCGTCAGCGACCAGCGCGTCGACAAGCTCCAATTGCTCAAGGTTTTGCACCGGTCCAAAGGTGACGCCAGCTTCCAGGCCATCGCCCACCACTTGGCGCGTCGCAATCAGGGTCAGCGCATCAGCAAAGGCCTGGTACTGCGATTCGTGGATATACAGGCGCTTGAGGGCCGCGCAGGTCTGGCCCATGTTGAGAAACGCCGCCTGGAAAATCTCCTCGACCACCGCCTCAACCGGCGTACCGGGCAGAACGATTGCCGCGTCGTTACCACCCAGCTCCAGCGTCAGGCGCTTGAGGTTGTTGGCGGCGCCGCGCATGACGCTTTGTCCGGTGGCGGTCGAGCCGGTGAACACAATCTTCTGAATGCCGGTGTGCGAAGTGATTGCGCTGCCGAAACCTTGCTCACCCGTCAGGCAATTGATCACGCCGTGAGGCACATGGCGGGCGATGATCTCCACCAGGCGCAAGGTGCTCAGCGGGGTCAGGCTCGACGGTTTGCTGATCACACAGTTACCGGCTCGCAGCGCCGGCATGATGTGCCAGACGGCGATCATGAACGGCCAGTTCCACGGCGTAATCGACGCCACCACACCCAAAGGCTTGCGATGCAACTCGATCCGCTGGGTGGGGGTTTCCTCCACCAGCTCCACGGCAATCTCCTGCCCGGCCGCATAGCGGGTCCAGGCGGCGGACCCCATGACTTCGGAAAACGCCAGTTCCAGTGGTTTACCTTGTTCCAGCACAATCAGTCGGGCCAGTGACTCTGCCTCCCGCTCGATATCCGCCGCAACCGCCAACAGGCGCTCGCAACGGTCTGCGTGGGTGCTGTGCCGCCAGCTTTTGAACGCCGCTTGTGCAGCGTCGACCGCCTGGTCGAGTTGCGCCAGCGAGCCGGCGGGGCATTGGGCGAATGCAGCACCGGTGGCCGGGTTGATCACATCAAACTGGCCCTGTTCACCGGCGACCTGAACGCCATTGATGAGCATCTTGTAGTTGTGCATTTGAAACCTTCCTTTCACACACTGACGAGCCATGCCGGGCAACGGCAGGCTGGAATTGTCTGGTTAGTCGAGCAGTAACGAGTACGGCCTTAAAGCTTGTGGCTGCCCAAGGCGAGAAACCGTTGCGGGGAGATCTTTCGCAAGCGCGCGGCGAGCATGACGCCGATGATCAGGGCCGCGGGAATGATGGCGCAGAGTCCGTAGGACAATAGCTGGCTGGCCCCGGTCAACACGTCGAAATGCACCACCGCCAGCCCCAGCACGAGCACCAATGCCAGGGAGGAGAAAACAGGCAGGATGCGCCCGCGCCATATCCCGACGTTAAGCTCGGGATGACGCTGAAAGTAGACGCAGACCGCTACCGACGTCAGCGCCATCAGTAAAATGACGCAGAGGGTGGCGAGGTTGGAGAACCAGGCGAACAGTTGCAGGATCGGGTCCGCATCCAACGCAGCGAAAATCAGTACCACCACAGCAGCAATCAGGCTCTGCAACACCGAACCCATATGGGGGCTCTGATGCACGCGGTGAGTGGTGCCCAACAGACTGTGCAACAGGCCATCACGGCCGATCGCGTAAAAATAACGCGCGGCGGCGTTATGAAAAGCCAGGAGGCCGGCATAGATACTCACCATGAACAGCACCCGGATAATCTGAGTCAGCCAGGGGCCGACAAAGTGATCGGACATGCCGTAGATAAACGTCGTGGGATCCTGCAAGGCCTGCAGCATCGGCACGATCTTGTCCGCGCCCACGCCCACCACCATCGACCACACCGACAGCGCGTAGAACCCACCGATCAGCAACACAGAACTGTAGGTGGCAATCGGGATAGTACGCTGCGGGTTCTTGGCCTCTTCGCCGTAAATAGTCGTCGCCTCAAAGCCGATGAATGCCGCAAAACAAAACAGCAGGCCGATGGACGGGGTACCGCCGAGCACATGGGTGCGGTCGAACGCATCAAGGTTGATGCCGCTGTCGCCGCCGGATTTGAGGATGGCAAAATCCAGGATCAGGATCGCCAGGTACTCGGCGATTACCACCACCGACAGCACCCGCGCAGAAAGGTCGATCTTGCGATAGCCCAGAATCGCAATGCTCGCCATCGCCATCAGCGAGTAGGACCACCACGGCAACACCAGCCCAAATACACTTTCCATGGTGCCACTGACGACCCCACCGAACATGCCATACAACCCGACCTGAAGAATGTTATAGGCAAACATCGCCAACACCCCGGCCGCGCCGCCTGCCAGGCCACCCAAACCACGGGAGGTGAACGCATAAAAACCGCCGGCATTGGTCAGGTGCCGGGACATGGTGGTGTAACCCACCGAGAACGCGAGCAGCACCAGCAACGCCAGGATCAGCAATGCCGGAGTACCGGCACCGTTACCCAGCATGATGCCAATCGGGAAGCCACCGGCGATCACACTTAAAGGACTCGCCGCCGACACCACGAAGAAGATGATGAACCCGACGCCCAGGGCGCCACGCTTGAGCTCCGTGGAGCTGTTGATCGAGATAGGTACACTCATGTTGTTGACCTTATTGTATGAGGCAGTCGCTGTTGGGGTGGCCCGATTGAATTCCATCGGCACCGATTAGCGTTTTGTTTTAGTTGCGCGCTGAACTCGATCCTATGCCCGCCCCTGAACCGCTCGCTATCCCAAATCGGTAGCATCCGAGGCGCCGCCCCAAAACAGGTCGATGCGGCACCCGCAATCCGGCAGTCCTTGCCGATTCGGGATAACCGGCTGGCCGTTCCCTCCCGCATGCTAGCGTCACCCGCTCTATACCCAGATGCCGGCACCGATAATAAAAAGCGAGGGCCTGGACCTCAGCCCATCGCAGCCAAAGCCCTCTGCAGGAAGCCTCAGTCATGCGTTTAGCTCATCTCACTATCCAATGGCGGATCACACTCCTGAGCGGACTGTGCCTGCTGGCTGTCGTCGGCGCGCTGGTAGGCGCCTCGGTGTACCAGAACCAACAAAGTGCAAAATTGCTGAAGGAGCAGAGCAGTCACCTGCTCGGGCAAGCCGCCGTGGAGCGCTTGCAAGCCCAGGCCGTTGCCCATGGCCAACAGGTCGAACGCTTTTTCAACGAAACGGCGCTGTATGGCGAAGGGTTCGCGCAACAGGTTTTGCAACTGCGCGATCAAACGCTCAATGGACGCCTCACGGCTGGGCAATTGCGCGAAGCGCTGATCAGCGTGACCCGTCAGACACTGCTCAGACGCGAAAAAGTGCTCGGCCTGTACGTCATACTTCTGCCTGACGCGTTGGCGGGCGCAGACGCCAATTTCGTCGGGCAACGTGCACTGGCGAGCAACGAAAAAGGTCGTTTTGCGCTGTATTGGTCACAGAGCCAGCCGGGACAATTGGTCCAGGATGTGCTCACCGAGGCGCAAATCTTCACCAACACAGCGCCCCCCGGCAGCGAACCGACAAACGTCTGGTACACCTGCCCTCAAGCTCAAAGGCGCACTTGCGTGGTGGAGCCCTACACCAGTGAGGTGGAAGGCCAGAAAGTCCTGATGAGCAGCATTTCTGTCCCTCTGATCGCCAACGGCAAGATCCTCGGCGTGGTCGGCATGGACATTGGCCTCGACACGCTGCAAAAGCTGGCTGCCGACCTCGGCCAGGACCTGTATCAAGGCTCCAGCGAAGTGGCCATTGTGTCGGCCTCCGGCCAGGTGGCAGGACGCAGCGGCGAAGTCTCCGGGACCACCCTCGATATACGCCAGGCTCTGCAACCCGTGGCAGGCAATCCACTCTGGCAACTGGAGATCAAGGTTCCCCAAGCCCTGGTGCAGGCACCCGCCCGGCAAATGCAAAGCGAACTGGACGACAAAAGCCGCCAGGCCAACTGGCTCAACCTTTGCCTGGGGGTATTGGCCAGTTGCCTCGGCATGTTGCTGATCTGGCTGGCCGCCTACGGGGTGACACGCCCGCTGCTGAAGGTGGCAGGCCTGCTTGATGCCATCGTCGATGGCGATGGTGACCTTACCCAACGCCTGCCCGCCGGGCGACGCGACGAATTGGGCCAATTAGCCAATGGGTTCAACCGTTTTCTGGACAAGTTGCAGCCAATTATTCGCGACATTCAAACCGCCTCCCTGGATACCCGCAACAGCGCCAATACCTCGTCGGGGATTGCCCGGGAAGTCAGCGCAGGGATGCAACGCCAGTACCGCGAAGTGGAGCTGGCCGCGACCGCGCTGCACGAAATGAGTGCCAGTGCCCAGCAAGTGGCGCGCCATTCCCACGGTGCCGCCGACGCAGCGACAGCCGCCGAAAGCGCGAGCCGATCAGGTCAAGCGGTGTTCTCCATCGCCGAAAGCAGCATCGAAAGCCTCGATCAGCGTCTGGACACCACCCTTAAGCAAGTGCATGCCCTCGCCGATAGCAGCACCCAGATCGGCCAGGTGCTGGACGTCATCAGCACCATCGCGCAGCAGACCAACTTGCTGGCGTTGAATGCGGCCATCGAAGCGGCCAGAGCGGGCGAACAGGGGCGCGGCTTCGCGGTGGTAGCCGATGAAGTCAGGCACCTGGCCAGCAACACCCAGAGCTCGGTCGAACAGGTCCGCACGGTGATAGAAATGTTGCAGCAGTTGAGCCAGGAGGTGGTGCACAGTACCCAGCTGAGCCGCGAGCAAGCCGGCAACAGCGTGATCCAGGTGCAACAGACCCGTACGGCGCTGGAGAATATTTCCCAGGCCGTGGATGTGATCGAGCAAATGAATCAGCAGATCGCCAGCGCAGCCCTGGAGCAAAGCACGGTCGTGGAAGATATCAACCATCGGGTCAGTGGCATTCGCAGCATCAGCGAAACACTGACCAAACGGATGAGCGATGCCTCAACGGCCAGTGACTCACTCCATGAAATGGCCAACCATCAACAGCAGCTTGTCGGCCATTTTCGAGTGTAAAGGGGCACGGCAGGCTACCTGCCGGTGCTGACGTCTTGACTGAGTGACAGTTGCCGGCTTTCGACCATCGTTCATCGAGCCCCCCCATGATGCCCCCACGTTGGCCTGTTCTCGCTGATCGCGGCCTTCTCGCCATCGGCCAGCGTATTGATCGGTGCCCGCGGCTTTCTGGCTGTCGGCGCGGCGATGATGATGCCGGCTACGCTGGCCATCGTGCGGTTGACGTTCGCCGACCCGCGCGAGCAGGCGATGGCTTTCGGCATCTGGGCATCGGTTGCCTCAGGGGGCGCCGCGTTCGGCCCGGTGGTGGGCGGCCTGCTGCTGGAGCACTTCTGGTGGGGCTCGGTATTTCTGATCAACGTGCCTATTGTGCTGGTGGCACTGGTCCTCGGCGCGGTGTTGATCCCGAATCACCCGGGGGATGCCAAAAAGCGATGGGACTGGCTGGGCTCGCTGCAGGTCATGATCGGGTTGATCAGCCTGGCGTATGCCGTCAAGGAACTCGGTAAACGGGCGCCCTCCTTCGACGGCATGCTGGTGGCGGTCGTGCTGGGTGCGCTATTTCTGACACTGTTCATTCGACGCCAACGCCGTGCCGCACAGCCGATGCTCGATCTGGCGCTGTTCACTGCACCGGGCTTCAGAAATGCCGTCATTTCAGCAGTCGTGTCGGCCGCTGCGTTGATCGGCATGGAACTGGTGTTCAGCCAGCGCCTGCAACTGGTACTCGGCATGTCGCCGCTGGAGGCGGCATTGTTCATCCTTCCTCTGCCACTGGGCTCCTTCGTCGCAGGGCCGCTTGCCGGTTACTACCTGCCGCGCCTGGGAAACCGGCGGATGCTGTGCTGGACGTTGCTGCTGTCGTCAGTCGCGATGCTGAGCTATCTCTTGCTGTACAACGCTGCGGTTTACCTGCAAGTCGCCAGCCTTGCCCTATTGGGCTTGACGATTGGCGCTGCACTGACCGTTTCGTCCAGCACCATCATGCTCAGCGTGCCCGCCGATAAAGCCGGCATGGCCGCCTCCATCGAGGAAGTGTCCTTTGAACTGGGCGGTGCTGTGGGTGTGACGCTGGCGGGCAGTCTGTCATCGGCGATTTATGCGTATTCGGCGGGCCTGATGATTCCGGCATGGCTGACCCTGAACCCCGCGACATTCGAGAGTCTCGACGACGCGTTGGTCGTCGCCGAGACGTTGTCACCCGAAGGCCGCGCGATGCTGAGCGCATTCGCCCGTGCGGCGTTCGATGCAGGCTTTGTTGCCGTGCTGGCAGCGTCGGCAGTCCTGCTGTTGATCGCCTCGCTGCTGGTCATGCTGAGCAGACAGGCGCAGCCGCGCGAGGTCGCAGACCTTCCTTGGTAAGCAACGCGCAGATTTGGTTGAAAAGTTCTGCGTGGGGCCTTAAAGCTTGTGGCTACCCAATGCCTGGTACCGCTGCGGCGACGCCTTGCGAAGTCGAGCCGCCAGGAACACGCCACCCAGCAGGGCCGCGGGAATGATCGCGCAGAGACTGTATGACAAGGCCAGGCTGGCGCCCGTCAGTACATCGAAGTGCACCACCGCGAGTACCAGGACCGCCAATAGGGCAATGCAAGAGAAACCGGGGAAAATCCGCCCGCGCCAGATCCCCACCTTGAGTTCGGGGTGACGCCGGAAAAAGAAGATTACCGCTGCGGACGTGAGCGCCATCAACAAAATCACGCACAGCGTGGCCAAGTTGGACAGCCAGGCAAACAGCTGCAGGATCGGATCGGCATCCATGGCGGCGAAAATCAGTACCACCACCGCCGAAATAAGGCTCTGCAACGCCGACCCCATATGAGGACTCTGGTGCACGCGATGGGTAGTACCCAAGCGGTGCGGCAACAGGCCGTCACGCCCAATCGCGTAGAAGTAACGGGCCGCGGCGTTATGAAACGCCAGCAGGCCGGCATAGATACTGACCATGAACAGCACCCGGATAATCTGAGTCAGCCAGGGGCCGACAAAGTGGTCGGACATGCCGTAGATAAACGTCGTCGGGTCCTGCAAGGACTGCAGCATCGGCACGATTTTGTCCGCACCCACGCCCACCACCATCGACCATACCGACAGTGCGTAGAAACCACCGATCAGCAACACCGAGCAGTAGGTGGCAATCGGGATAGTACGCTGCGGGTTCTTGGCCTCTTCGCCGTAAATAGTCGTCGCCTCGAAGCCGATAAATGCCGCGAAGCAGAACAGCAAGCCGATTGACGGTGTGCCGCTGAACACATGACCGCGATCAAACGCATCAAGGTTGATGCCGCTGTCGCCGCCGGATTTGAGGATGGAAAAATCCAGGATCAGGATCGCCAGGTACTCGGCGATCACCATCACCGACAGCAGCCGCGCCGACAGGTCGATCTTGCGATACCCCAGAATCGCAATGCTCGCCATCGCCATCAGCGAGTAAGACCACCACGGCAGCACCAGTGCGAACATGCTTTCCATGGTGCCACTGACCACCCCGCCGAACATGCCATACAACCCGACCTGAAGAATGTTATAGGCAAACATCGCCAACACCCCGGCCGCGCCGCCTGCCAGGCCACCCAAACCACGTGAGGTGAACGCATAAAAACCGCCGGCATTGGTCAGGTGCCGGGACATGGTGGTGTAACCCACCGAGAACGCGAGCAGCACCAGCAACGCCAGGATCAGCAACGCCGGCGTGCCGGCGCCATTGCCCAGCATGATGCCAATCGGGAAGCCACCGGCGATGACACTTAACGGGCTCGCCGCCGACACCACGAAGAAGATGATGAAACCAACACCCAGGGCACCACGCTTCAACTCCGTCGAACTGTTGATCGGGATAGATACGCTCATGTTCTTGACCTTATTGTATGAGGCAATCGCTGTAGGATCGGTGCAGCAAGCCGTTCACCGTCACCGATAGAGCTTGTCGCTTTTATCGCACGCTGGATTCGATCCTATGCCTCACCGTGAACGCCCCGGTATCCCAAATCGGTAACCTGTTACGCCATCACCTGAACAGCGCCATCCGCCTGCCTGACCTCACTGCGAAGCGAGACGCGCCGTCAGTTCTGACGCCGCGCCGGTCACCAGGTCGCACAGATAGCCTTGCTGAAACGCACCGAACCGCTCACTGCGCCCCACCAGGGTCATGCTCCCTAGGACGCGCTGCTTTTCGTCGAAGATCGGCGCCGCGACGCCACTGCGTCCTGGGTGCAGCTCGCTTTCGCTGATGCAGTAGCCCTGCTTGCGGATGGCGAGCAGGCTCTTGATGAACGGCTTCCACTCCAGCCCCAGATGCTGCAATTCGGATGGGTTCACGTGCGCGTCGTAAACACGTCGGATTTGGCGCGGTAGCAGATAAGCCAGTACGACCCGGGAGGTCGCGCTGTGGAAAAGATCGATCGACCGCCCCCTGCCGCTACCGACCGGTCCAGCATCGGAGCCACGATGGATCAGCACGTTGACCACGGAGTCGCCATGCCACTCGCTGACCAGCGCATCCAGGCCGGTGTCGACGACCAGGTTGTCGACCAGATCCCGGCTGCATGCCAACAACGGATCGTAGTTCGTCATCAGATGCTCCAGCGTGACGATTCGCGGGCCGAGCGCATAACCACGCGGCAATCGCTTCAAAAAGCCCGCGTCGCCCAGTTCGCGCAGATAACGATAGGCGGTGGCGGACGTGTAGCCGAGCTCCCGGCAAATGATGTCCACATCGATGACCGGTTGTTCCGGGCGAAACAGGTCGAAGACCATGAGCAGACGGCGCAGGCTATTCATCTTTCTCTACATCCTTGTGAAGCCAACGGTCACCCCACACTGCTTTCAGCGGGCGGGTGTTCAGGCATGAGCGCAACCGGTGATGGCAGCGCGGGGGGTATGGGACGGCAACTCTGCGAACAGCTCCTGGTACTCCGCCGCAAAATGGCTGAGGTGAAAGAAGCCCCATTGGGCAGCGGCATCGCCGATCGAGAGATGCGACGCGCGGGTGGACATCAAGGTCCGGCGTACACCGTTGAGCCTCACAGAGCGCAAGTAATTCAGCGGCGTCGTCTCGGCAACCGAGCGAAAGCTGTTCTGCACGGTACGCCGACTGACCTGGAGTCGCTGGCACAACTCGATCACGCTGGGCACGTCGATCATCTCCGCGGTCGCCAGACGGTGGCATTTCTCGACAATGAAGCTGCGCGTGGAGCTTGCGGAGCGTTGTTGCTTGTCGCAAGCCGGGTCGGCCATGAGTTGCAGCAACTCGCCGAGCATCGCCTGTTCCAGCGCCAGCTCCCGCTCCCGATCTCGCGTGCTGTCGAGTTCTTCGTACACCAGGGCCTGGGAGAACATCGCCAGCAATCGGCGACGAGCGTCTGCAAAGCGCGGCGTGGAAACCCTGATCACCGGCTGACGCAGCAACAGGCTGACCTCCTTCGCCGAAGCCGTTTGCGCCAACGCCTGCTCGAACAATTCACGTTCGAAGGTGATGGACAGCAGCTCCATGCCCATCGGCATATGGAACATGAACTCCTCGCCACCGTGAAGAAAGAACAGGCTGCTATCGTCCGCCTCCCGTCCCTGCATCCGAATCGAACCCGGGGTGGTGATCGGCACGGCAAAGCACATCTTGCCTCGGGGAGCCACGCCGTGCTGCACGACACGCTGGTTGATCTGCTCGAGAAAGACGTGGACACCCGCCGTCGACAACTGCATCAGCGAACTCTCAGTCGAGCCTGCCGTTAGCTGACTGTAGTCCTGGTTCCACTCCTGGACGGTGGCCGCATGGACATGGACGTCTCTGAAATGGCTGATAGTCTGATTTTTCATGATGTCGAAAGCCTCTGCCAATATTCTTGTTTTTAGATCGCCTTCCTATGCGATATTCGCACATAGTGAGAATTTTGCACAATTCTTTATGAGATTTTAAATTCACTGGACAGTGCGCTCAGGGCGGTCCACTCATATGCCAATTCGGGCTACCGGCCATACACACACCACGGAGATGATCAGCACACTTAAATCGACATCCAGAGTGAACGTCATGAGTGAAGCCAAACTTGAATCCCTCCATTTCGCGGATGCCCCGCGAATTACCTCCAGCACACTTCCCGGCCCCAAAACCAGCGAGGCCCTGGCGTTGTCGGCGCGTACCGAGTCGATGGCGCGCGGCGGCGGACGCATGCCTGTGGCCATGGACCGCGCCTTCGGCGCGACCTTCAAAGACCCGGATGGCAACACCTACATCGATTTGTCCGCCGGCGTGGGCGTCAGCAGCGTAGGCCGCTGCCATCCGAAGGTGGTGCAGGCGATCCGCGAACAGTCCGAAGTGCTGATGCATGCCCTGGAGGTCAACAGCACCCGGCGCACCGAGCTGGCGGCCAAGCTCTCCGAGATCGCGCCCGACGGCTTGCGTGGCGACTGCATCACCTTCTTCACGCAAAGCGGCAGCGATGCGCTTGAAGCAGCCATCAAGTTCGCCAAACGCATCACCGGGAGGCACCAGATCATCGCCTTTCATGGAGGCTACCACGGCGTGTGGAACGCCTCGGGTTCCCTGACGACAGGTACGGCATACCGCAAGGGTTACGGAGCCCAAATGGGCGGGGTGATTCACGCCCCCTACCCTTACGCCTACCGTTTCCCTTTCGACACCACTCACAAAAGCGCCGAGCAGATCGCCGGCGAATATGTGGACTACCTGTTGAACACCCCCTACACCGCCGCCGATGACGTGGCTGCCGTGATTGTGGAACCGGTGCAGGGCGAAGGCGGCTACGTGCCTCCTTCACCAGAATTCCTGCAGCTTTTGCGCAAAGCATGCGACCGTAGCGGCACGCTGCTGATCGTCGATGAAGTGCAATCCGGCGCAGGGCGCACCGGCAAGATGTGGGCGGTCGAGCACTCGGGCGTGAAGCCGGACATGCTCACGTTCGGCAAAGGCATCGGCAGCGACCTGCCAATGGCGGGCCTGATCATGCGTTCGGACCTGGCGGCGGCGATTCCTGACGGATCGATGCCCAACACCTTTGCCGCCAACTCGTTGTCTGCGGCGGTTGCGCTGACCAACATCAGCATCCTGCAGGACCCGGAGCTCGATCTGCTCAACCGTGCGCACACCCTGGGGTTGGAGGCGCAGGAACGTATCCGTGGCTTCAACAGCCCGTTCGTCGCTGAAGTCCGCGGCCGCGGCCTGATGATCGGTATCGAACTGGTTGAAGACCCAGCCACCAAGGCTCCCCTGGCGCCCGAAAAAATCGGCCAGCTCATGGGCTACCTGCTGAACCACGGCGTGCTGATGATTCCCTGTGGTCGCTATAGCAACGTGATGCGAGTCATGCCGTCGCTGACGATCTCACGCTCGCTGTTCTTCAAGGCACTGGACATCTTCGGCGACGCCCTGGCTTCCCTTGAGGCATGACCCGACCACTGCACATCACTTATGGACCGCAAAATGACTGAGCACTTGAATCACTTCATCGAAGGCGCGTCCTTCGAAGCCTCCGACGGCCGTCGCATAAACCTCGTCAACCCCGTGACAGAACAGGTGTACGGCAGTTCCGCACAGGGCACGACTGAGGACGTGGACCGCGCAGTGGGGGCCGCACACCGCCAACTTGAGGGTGGCGCCTGGAGCCAGCTCGACGGCGCCCAGCGCGGTCGACTGCTATCGAAACTCGCTGACCTGGTTGAACGCGACAGCGAATTGCTGGCCGATCTGGACGCCAACGCCATCGGTCGCTCACCCATCGAACCGCGCCGGATGGACTTGCCCAACGCGATCGCCAACCTGCGTGCCGCTGCTGGCTGGGCCAACCAGCTGGAAGGGCGCACCATTCCCACCGGTGGCTACTTCGGCACCAAGACTCTTTCGTACACGGTACGCGAGCCCGTGGGTGTGGTCGGCGCCATCGTTCCCTGGAATTCTCCGTTGATGATCACCGTCTGGAAGCTCGCCGCGTTGCTGGCGGCAGGCTGCACCGTGGTCATCAAACCTTCGGAAGAGACGCCGCAGTCTGCCCTGCACCTGGCGGTGCTGGCTCAGGAAGCGGGCTTCCCTGACGGTGTGATCAACGTGGTCACCGGCTACGGCAATGAGGTGGGTCGCGCCTTGTGCGAACACCCGCTCGTTGCCAAGATCAGCTTCACCGGCAGCCCCGAGGCCGGACGCGAAATCCAGCGCACCGCCGGTGTGCTGTTCAAGCGCGTGGCATTGGAACTGGGCGGCAAAAGCCCCCAGATTGTCTTCGACGATGCCTCTTTCGAAGACGCGCTGCGCGGGTGTGCGCTCGGCCTGTTCGCCAACCAGGGCCAGGTCTGTGCGGCCGGCTCGCGCATCCTGGTGCACCGCAGCATCGCAGATCGCTTCGGCGCAGCGCTGGCCGATGCCGCAGAGGCAGTCAACGTGGGCGACCCTCGCCAGCCCGGTGTACAGATGGGACCGGTGGCCAAGAAAGCGCAATTCGATCGCGTTAACCGATACATCCAACTGGGAATAGACCAAGGCGCCTCGCTGCTGGCCGGTGGTGTATCGACGCCTGAACAGGGCTGGTTTGTCCGGCCGACGATCTTCACCAACGCGAACAACGCCATGGCGATCGCCCAAGACGAAATCTTCGGGCCCGTCGGCACGCTGATCACGTTCGACAGCGAAGAGGAAGCTATCGCACTGGCCAATGACTCCTCCTACGGCCTGGCGGCCACGGTCTGGACGACCGACCTGGTGCGAGCGCACCGCGTAGCCGCTGCGGTGAAGGCCGGTGCCGTGGGTATCAACTGCTGGAGTCCGCTGGACGCCAACCTGCCCTGGGGTGGCGTAAAGACCAGCGGTATCGGCCGTGAAGGCGGGTTTGCCGGCGCGGTGGCCTACACCGAGGAGAAAGTCATCACCGTGCTGCTACCTTCCTGAGCACGATCCCTGTCCTGACCGAATAACCCTCCGGCCCCTGTGCCGCGAGGGTTAGCGTTCAAAAGTGCATCCCTGATGCCGTTGATAATCAATGGAGAGACTGCGATGAACCCGATAGATCAACAAACAACCGATCGGTATCCGACGTCCCTGCGAATGTTGCACTGGGTGCGTGCCGCACTCATCGCAGGCCTCCTCTGGGCAGGCTGGCATATGACCGGTCTGAATGACGAAGTGGCGAGCAAGTACGAGCTCTATTACCCGTGGCACAAATCCTTTGGGCTGTTGGTGTTTCTGGTTGTCCTGACCCAGATCGCCCTGCGCTTTCGGACCCCCGTGCTTCCGCAGCCGCTGGAAACGCTGGCAAGTTATGAAAGGTTCCTGTCAAGGCTTACGCAGCGTGTCATGTATGCGCTCGTCGTGATCGTGCCGTTGATGGGCTACTCAATGTCGAGCACTTACACGATGAGCGACGGGGTGTTCTTTTTTGGGGTCAACCTGCCGGAGCTCCTTCCGAAAAATGACAATTGGTTCGTCGTCTTCCAATGGCTGCACAAAGTGCTCGCCTACACCCTGCTCGGACTGATCCTGTTGCATGTCGTAGGCGCCCTCAAACACCGGTTTTACGACCGGGACCCTCGAAACGACGTCCTGCGCCGCATGCTGTAACTTGATGAGGCGTGGGCGCAAGATGTCCACGCCTTCGTGGCTCTGACCTGAGGGGGCCCGGTACAGTCACTTGCGTACGGGGTTCTTGAAGTTTTCAGTTCTGTTGTGCTTACCTGCTATCAGTTTGGCCCAGGTCTGACGAGGTGAGCCCGCCATGCTGAAATCACTCGCAGTTATCGCCGTTGGTGCGTCACTTGGTGCCTGGTTGCGCTGGCTCCTGGGCATGAAGCTGAACGCCCTGTTCCCCACGATTCCCCCGGGCACGGTGGTCGCGAACATGGTCGGGGGCTACATCATTGGCCTGGCTATCGCGTTTTTGGCCGCCTCACCCACCTTGAGTCCTGAGTGGCGCCTGCTGATCATCACGGGTTTCTGCGGTGGGCTTACCACCTTTTCTACGTTTTCGGCCGAAACAGTTGCCCTGATCCAGGAAGGCAGACTGCTCTGGGCGCTCGGCTCAATTTCATTGCACGTCGTAGGCTCGTTGGTGATGACCGCTGCCGGGCTTTTGTCCTATCAAATCATTGGCATGCGATGAGGAGATGAAAATGAAAGGTTTTCTGGTGATTTTCTTCACTCAACAGAACCGCCGTTATCAGGGAAAGATGCTTGGCGAATGGATCGTCGATGTGGCCAAGGAGATGGGGCTGCGTGGTGCGACTCTCTCTACGGCTATCGAGGGTTTTGGACACACCGGTCGACTGCACTCTTCGCATTTTTTTGAACTCGCGGATCAGCCTACGGAGATTCGCATGGCTATTACCGAGGACGAATCCGAAAGGTTGCTCAAGAGGCTGGAGGCTGAGGAAATCTCTGTGTTCTACATAAAGACCCCAATCGAGATGGGCTTCGTCGGCAAAAAAACCACCTAGCCTGGCCCCTCCTCGATCGCCTGTTGCCTGGCGACCTCCCATCGGGAATGCGCCACCGCGGGTGGCGCCCCCGATCAAGATACCGGCAACAAACCTTCGTCGTTACGGCGTGAGCGGCGACTCAGAACGTCATCCAGACGATGAACTGGAAGTAAGTGTTCGTTGATGCGCTCCCGCTCTGCAGACCACCGTCCCCGAGCCACTTTTCGGGCTTGTAGAAGCCGACCAGAGGCGAGAGTGTGACGTTATCCGTCACCATCCAATCCAGAAAAAGGTCGACCTCACGTGCAGCGAAGTCCTGCTCATGCGTACGGGAGAGCTGGTGGTAGTTGAAGGCCATTGCGTTAAGGGTCAATTTATCGGTCGGCTTGACTGAGAGGAGCACGTCGTTGATCGCCATGTTCGAGGTCACTGAACCTGCGTAATTGGCGGCGACTTCACCCTGGTATCGCTTGCGAAAACCTCCCTGGAACAGAAAGTCGTAACCTTCGGAATAGCGCGAATATCGATAGCTCACCGTCGGTTGCCATTGGGTGTCGGCAAAGGTGTAGCCCGCTTCGAAGAACATCGCCCGCTGTGAGCCCGAGCGTTTTTCCTGACGTGCGACCTCGAACGCAAAGTCGGCATTCTCGATCCCGGCATTGCCCTGCCCACGAATGCTGTAGATGTTCATGCCCTTGCGCTCAAGCCGATCACCAAAGGCATATCGCTCGTCAACATCCAGACCGTGCACGTACGTCGAACCGATCGAGCCGACGGGCGTCGTGTAGTCGAGGGTGGCGGCAGCCACTTCGGTCTTCGACTGCCCGGGGTTATCGGATTTGAGCCATATCAGGCTACCGTGCAGGCCCTCCTGACCACCCAGTTTCAAGACTGCCGTATTCCCGAATGCCAACCGCGGGCCAAGGTAAAAGGCGCCACCGCGATTGAACCGGCCATCCCTTACGCCCTCGATAGGGCTGAAGGCCTTCCCGGGGGCGAACCCGTCGTCAGTGATCAGGAAGCCGTCCACCGTAACGAGCTGCCGGCCAAAAGAGAAATCAACGCCGTCCTTGCCCAGTGCAGGAATCAGATCACCTGACTTCCAGCCCAGGTAGGCGTCTTCCACAGCCGTTCTCCTTTCATCCCCGGCGGTGACCCCACCCGCGTCCCCGTCGCCCCATGACCCCGTGCTGATCCAGCTGAGTCCGCCATAGATCGAACCGGCATTGATCTTGTCTGTCGTGCCGTTGAGACCGTACTTGGCGAAGCCTTCTTGCCACCGCATCCCGCCGGGCTCCCTCTGCGGGTCACCGATGTAGTTCTTCTCGCTGCCGAACCAGCCAAACCCCGCCGAAAGGTCGGCGTTCAGAACGGTTCCACCATCGTCTTCGTTGTAGAGCTGATAGGCGTGTGCCTGCGGCTCAAATGTACAGAGTGCAACCAGCGAAAGTAATGGGGCGTAACTGAGGGTGCGCATGACGTCTCTCCTGTTTTTATATTTATGAGGCGAGCCATGAGTGTTCCGGCTTGGGTCGCGCAAGCGGTAACCCAAATCAGCACTTTCAAGGGGCTGGCCACCCATCCCTTCGCGCGATACCTCCCCCACTGCAAAACATCCTCAGCGCCTTCAATGGTTGCCGTTTTGGGCTACGGCCTCTGAGCGCACTCCCCCTATGCTGGGCCCATAAGAACCATAAGAACCGAGGCACCTGTCATGACCCCTTTGTCACCCTCCCCGTTGTTACGTCAGGGGCTTTGTCTTCTGACCCTCTTCGCCTGCAGTGCCCTGGCACCTGTTGCCAGTGCTCACCATTCGTTCGCGCTTTTCGACCAGACCCAGACCGTCTCGATCAAGGGTGTCGTCGAGCGCTTTGCCTGGAGCAATCCTCACATCACGATTTACCTCGATACACCCGGCCCGCCGGCCCAGCGATTCAAGATCGAAACGGGCAGTGTCAACGCGTTACAGCGCACGGGCTGGACCGCTGAGTCGATCAAGGCCGGCGAGACTGCCGAGGTGTCCTTCAAACCGTTGAAAAACGGTGAGCCAGGAGGGCTGCTCGTGGAGATCAAGATCGGTGACGTCGTACTCACGGGCGGCGGATGAGAAATCCTTCCCTGGCTTCATGACGACCTAACCGACCGGACCAGACCAGCAGCGTGGAGACGTTTCAATGAAACCGACACGAACCTTGAACACGGCAATGATCGTCCTGGGCATCGCCCTCGTGACTGTCGCCGGGATGTGCAACGCCGCTACACCTTCCAAACCTCTAAGCGACAAACACAGCGTCAGCGCACGCCCCGACATCAGCGGCACCTGGGAACGAACCCCGGACGACTGGTTCGGTGAGAACCCCGACAACCCGGTGCACCCAGGCGGACCGATGGACCTGAAGGCGCCCTATGCCGACGAATACGTCGCGCTGAAGAAGAAACAAGCCGCTGCGAACGAGGCCGGAACGCCGTTGGCCACAACAAGTTCCAGATGCCTGCCCGAGGGAATGCCAACGTTGATGGCGGCGCTTTTTCCGATCCAGATCATTCACGACGACAAGCAAGTGGTTGTCCTCGGTGAGTATCTCCAGCAGGTCCGCCGGATTCTCTTGAACGAAGCGATGCCTGCAAAAGAAACCCTGGACCCTAAATATCAAGGCCATTCACGCGGCCATTGGGAAGGCGACACGCTCGTCGTGGAAACACAACGGGTGCGAACGGACGTGAGTTTCTACGACGTTCCACACGGCAAGGACATGAAGATCATCGAACGCATCAGGCTGACGGCGCCGGATCACCTGGAGAACCAGGTCGTGATCGAGGACCCGCAGGTGCTCAAGACCCCGTATCGCTTCACGTTCGAGTACAAACGGTCCAACTACGCCATTCAAGAGTATGTCTGCGAGAACAATCAGATCGTGATCGATAAAGAGGGCAAGGCATCCCTCAGTCTCGAGTGAAGTCGCCATTAATCGCCATCGGAGCTGACCAAATGGAAAGACTGACAACCTTCAGCATCCTGCGGCCGACGCTGCAAAGCGCCCTGCTGTTGCTGATCCTCACGTCGAACACATTCGCAGAAGTGCCGCGCATGCCCACGGCCATCGCGGTGCCGCCCTCCGGCAAGCCACCGCTCTCGTCGGCGAAACGCCCGGGCACCGAATACAGCGACCTCGACAAGTACGGCTACATCGAGGAGGAGTTTTACCTGCAAGGCGTTGCCCCGGCCATTACCGCCTCGGGCAAAACCCTGTTGGAGGCGCCTTACACCACACGCATTCTGGTGCGCAAACCGGCTGACCCCGCGCGCTTCAATGGCACGGTCGTGATCGAGCCGTTCAGCTGGTTCGGCGAGCGCGCCGCGGGATGGATCCTGACCCGCGACTATTTGCTGCGTCGCGGCTACGCGTACGTCGGGTACACGCTGAATGTGAACAAGCCACCAGTCGATCCCAAGTTCATCTCGGACACCCCGGCTGCCGAGGCCGAGCAGATCGCTCAGTACGGACGGATCGTGAACTTCGAGTTCATGCGCCGCTTCGACTTTGCACGCTACGCGCCGCTGGGCACCTATTACGACCCGGAACACTTCACCCGCGGTGAAGCTCCCGATCCGTTTGCTCCACAGTCCCAGGGCATCGGGGCGCAACTGGCGTTGCTGCTGAAAACCAATGCAGCGCAAAGCCCGTTGGCCGGTCTCGATGTTCAACGCATCTACGTCAATAGCTGGGCCGTGACCGCGCAAGTCTGGATGGACTACCTCGACCAGGGCCGGCACCAGCAATGGCGTATGCCCGACGCAAGGCCGCTGATCGATGCCTACATGACCGGCCGCATGGCCTACGGAGAAGTGGGCGGCGACGTCATCCGGGTGCCGCGCCATACGCCCGATGGCGTGCCGTTCGTGACCGTCTACAGCCAGTCCGAACTGATGCACGACGTGATCGAAGGCATCAACCTGCCGCCGGACACCGACAGCCCGCAGATTCGCTATTACGAAGTGACCGGCATGCCGCACCTGCGGCTGGCCGACCTCGGTACGGAGCATACCGAAAAGCTCGCTGCCGACATCGGCAAGGGCGACGACCCACGGTGCCGGACGCTGTACGACGAACCGGCGGAGCTGGTCGTCTCGGCGCTCCTGGATCGCATGGACCAATGGGTGCGCCAAGGCAAACCCATGCCGAATGCTCCGCGGGTCGCCCGCGATGGCAAGACCGCCGCGCGCGACCCTGTTACCGGCAACCTGCAAGGGGGCGTACGCCCACCGTGGATCCAGGTGCCCAGTGCGACCTACCTCACGGATCAGGAGACCGGCTGCGGACTGATCTACGACACCAAGGTGCCTTACTCCAAGGACGTGCTTGACCAGCGTTATGGAAGCTTCAGCAACTACGAACAGAAATTCGAAGACGCCAAAGCCCTTTCGATAAAGGAAGGCTACCTACTGCCAGAAGATGCGGCGGGCCTGCGTTCGATCGCAACGCCTCAAGACTTCTAACCCATTGGGAAGAACAGCAAATGTCATCATCACTCATCATTGCCTGGATCTATGCGTCACCTTTGAGCACAGCCATCCGGGACATTCTCTGGATCATACCCACCGTCCAGAGCATTCATATCCTCGCTATCACAGTGCTCTTCGGCTCTGCGGTCATCTCCGATCTTCGGCTGGCGGGTGTGTTCGCCACGGACGAGCCCTTGCGTGGCGTCGTTCGCCGGTACTACCCGTGGATGCGCAATGCGCTCCTCGTCCTGCTCTTCACGGGGTTGATCATGATCATCGCCGAGCCTGATCGCGTACTCGTCAACTCGACCTTCTGGCTGAAGATGGCGCTGGTCGTGAGTGCGTTCACGCTGACCTTGCTTCTGCGGCGCCCCCTTCTGCGCCCTGCCGACGATGCACAACATGATGGCAAGCCTCCTCTTGTCAAGGCGCTAGCCTGGCTGTCGATCGGCTTGTGGTGCGTCGTCATCATCTGTGGTCGCTGGATCGCCTACGCGATCTAAGCGTTTTCAACGAAAGCTCCCAGGTATTCGCCATGGACATTCAACCAACACTACAAGCCCTCCAGGACACCTCTGTCGCCACCTTCATCCGAGAGTCGGGCTCCGCTTTTCCAACCCTTGAATCGGTGCATGTGATCGGCATCGCCCTTGTGTTCGGGACCATCGCCGTCGTCGATTTGCGTCTGCTCGGCGTTGCCTCCCATCGCCGCAGCGCGCTACGGCTGATAAAAGATTTGCTGCCGTTCACCTGGGTCGCTTTCGTGGCTTGCGTGATCACCGGCCTGCTCATGTTCGCCGCCAATGCCACGACCTATGCCGAGAACACCGCGTTCTTGTGCAAGATGGGCGTGTTACTGCTGGCGGGGCTCAACATGGGGGTATTCCATTTGGGCGTCTTTCGCCGCATTGCCGAATGGGACACAACGCTAACGCCTCCCAGCCAGGCGCGTGTCGCAGGGTTCAGTTCGTTGGCATTGTGGGCGGGCGTGGTGTTCCTCGGCCGCTGGATCGCGTTTCTCTGATGGCTCGTCTATCGCCGCGTCGCGCATCTGGTGCAGCTATGCCCAGCGATCACGCAAACAGCGCAATCAAGGTGGTGCGCCCGGTATCCGGCCGATGGGAATCGCTGGCACTGTTGCTTGCGGCCCTGGCAGTCATCGCCAGCGTGGCAGGCTATATAACGCTGCGCCCCCAGAAAGTCGGCCCACCGATAACCTTGAGCTGGCAGGTGCGTTCCTTCGATGGCCTGGGTGCGGTCGATCAGGCGATTCACAGCGCTCTGCTGCCGGCCGGTGAAGAAATCATCTGGTTCAACAACGATACCGGCGGCTGGATCACGCTGGAGCGTGCGCAGAAAATCTTGCTGCCGCCCTTCTACCGTGACGCCTTCTGGAAGACCAATGGCGAGGTGCAGTGGCAATTGATTCTGCCTGGCACTCACCTGCCGCATGCCGCTTCCGGCGACGTGCACGCCGATGCGCCTGTCACCCCGCCGGACCAGACCGCCAACAAGGTGTCGCAAGCCACCCAGGGCCAGGGCGCTACGGTCTATTACGGCTCGGGCGGCCGCGCGCCGGGCCAGAGCGCCTACCTGCTCGTCATCGGTCACGCGCATGCCGGTGTCATGTGGGCCAACCAAGCGACGATCTGGGTCCACCGCGACCCGAACGCGCCCTACCCTGGCATCGTCAAGCCCGAATCGCTGGTCGGCGATGGCTGGCGCCAGGTCATCCCTTACAACGGTGCCAGCGAAGTCGAACGCGTAAAAGGAACCCAGCCATGACCGTTTCTATGAAACACCGCGCACTGTGGCGCCGATGCATCGCGCTATTGCTGCTGATACCCGCCATCGCACTCGCCAGCCCGGCTCCCTCTTCGGGCAAGAAGCTCAAGATCGGCGTCACACTGCATCCCTACTACAGCTTCGTGGCAAATATCGTTGGAGATCGGGCGGAAGTCGTTGCGCTCATCCCGGCGGAAGCGAATCCGCACAACTACCAGCCGCAGCCCGATGACATCACCCGCGCGATGAATATCGATGTTCTGGTCGTCAACGGCATCGGACACGATGAATGGGCCTTCCAGATCATCAAGGCCGCTGGCCGCGGGGCGACCCTGCCGATCATCCAGGCCAATGCCTCCGTTGCGCTCATTCCAATCGGCGGCGGCCAGGACGGCGTCAAGGTGGTCAATCCGCATACCTTCGTATCCACCACGGCAGCGATACAACAGGTCTTCGAGATCACTCGCCGGTTGGGGGAACTGGACCCGGACAACGCTGCGGCGTATCGACAAAACGCCCTGGCGTATGCCGCGCGTATCCGGGCGCTAAGGGCCGGCTTCATGACCCGTTTCGCCGCGCTGGATTTGTCTTCCTTCCGGTGCGCGACAACCCACGCTGGCTACGACTACATGATGCAAGAGTTCGGCCTGTTCGTGAGTGCGGTGATCGAGCCGCGTCACGGCGTCGCGCCGACTGCGCGCCAGTTGGCCAACACCATCGACGCGATCAAGAAGGCCAATGTGCGTGTGCTTTTTGCCGAGAAGAATTTCTCCCTCGACCTGGCCAAGCCTATCGAGGCAGCCACCGGCGTGAAGGTGTTCGCGCTGTCTCACATCACCGGTAATACCTACAGCCCGGACGAATTCGAGGTGGCGATGCGTGAAAACCTCGAGACCTTGGCCGAAGCCGTTGAGTTTACGCAGCGATGAACGCGATGAAGGAGGAACAAGCGATGCGCGGCCCCGCCATAGTGTTCGATAACGTCTCCCTGCAACTGGGAGGTACGCAAGTGCTCGACAAAGTGAGCTTCCGGGTAGAAGCCGGTGCGCTGCACTGCCTGGTAGGCCCGAACGGCGGCGGCAAGACTTCACTGGTGCGTGCGCTGCTGGGCCAGATGCCGCATTCAGGGACGGTCCGGTTCGAAGGCGAGGTCACGACACCCATGGGGTATGTCCCGCAATTGCCGGACTTCGACCGCAACGTGCCGATGACGGTCAACGACATCATGGCCCTTCTCGGTCAACGCAGGCCGGCCTTCCTGGGCTCAAGCCGATCTGCCAAGGCGGCCAATGCCCAAGCGCTGGAGCGCACCGGCGTGGCCGGAATGGGCGCAAAACCTTTTGGCAGCCTGTCCGGTGGCCAGCGTCAGCGAGTGCTGCTGGCCCAGGCGATCAGCCCGGCGCCCTGGCTACTGATCCTTGACGAACCGACCGCCGGCATCGACGAACCGGGTGTGCGACTGGTGGAGGCGCTGGTGGCCGAGCTGAACGGCCGCGGCGTCACCATCCTCTGGATCAACCATGACCTGGAACAAGTCAGGCGCATCGCGCAATCGGTGACCGTTATCAACCGGCGGGTGCTGTTCCATGGTTCGCCCGACCAGGTCGCCTACCCTCTGGAGGCTACCCAATGAGTGCCCTGTACGAATTGATTCGCAACCAGCTCCAGGCGCTTGCCGCGAGTGGCATCCTGCCGCAACCGTTCGAGTACGAGTTCGTGATCAATGCGCTGCTCTGTGCAGTGCTCATCGGACCGCTACTGGGCGTGCTGGGCTCGATGGTGATGATCAAGCGCATGGCGTTCTTCAGTCAGGCCGTCGGTAATGCGGCGATGACCGGCGTTGCCATTGGCGTGCTGATCGGCGAGTCCTACACCTCCCCCTACTTCTCAATGTTCGGCTTCTGCCTGCTGTTCGCCCTGACGCTGAAGTACACGCAGCACCGCACCACGCTGGCCAATGACACGCTGATCGGCGTGTTCTTGTCCATCTCGCTGGCGGTCGGGGCCTCGTTGCTGCTGTTCGTGTCGGCGAAGATCAACACGCACGTAATGGAAAGCGTGCTGTTCGGTTCCATCCTGGCGGTCGACTACACCGACATGAACGTGCTGCTTGTGGTAACGGCGACGTGTGCTCTGCTCGGACTGCCGATGTACAACGGCATGCTGTTGGCCAGCCTCAATCCGAGCCTGGCACATGCTCGCGGCGTGCGCGTGCGAAGCGTCGAGTACCTGTTTGTCGTACTGGTCACCCTGGTGACGGTAGCCTGCCTGAAAATCATCGGCGCAGTACTCGTCGAAGCCCTTCTGCTCATACCGGCCGCGGCAGCACGCAACATCAGCCATTCGCTCCCGGGGCTGGTCGTGCGCGCCATCCTGATCGCGACTTTTTCCTGCGTGGTCGGCATCCTGGCACCCATGCAATTTCACATTCCCGTACCGACAGGCGGCGCAATCGTGATCGTCGCCGCCCTGGTGTTCGTCGTCACCACCGTCATCCGCGCTACCGGGGCCCGGTTCAGAGGTGCCAGCGTATGAAATGGCTTTGCATGTCACGTCGACCCTGGCTAGCGATGCTGGTACTGCTGCTGGGCAATCCGCTTTCTGCCTTCGCGGATACCGGCAGGCAGCAGGTGCTTGTCGCACTGCCGGCGGTGTATGCGCTCACCTCGACGCTCAGCGACGGCACAACCCTCAAGGTCGTCCGCCTTCCGGCAGACGCTGCCGTGCCCATGGAAAGCCAGGCCAACGCGCTGTCGCGCCTGGAGCCCGCCGTGTTCCAGCAGGCCACCGCCGTAGTTACCCTGGGCAACCTCTGGCGCGCGGATCCGCTTTACACCACGGCACGTCGCCACAATCTGCGAATCGTCGAGATCGATGCCTCGCACTCATGGGACACCGTCAAGCCCGGAGTGGCCGTGGCCCGCGTGCCATCGAACGACGTTCCCTGGGTAACCGAACGCGACGTCGATGGCGGACTGTCGCCGTACGCCTGGCTCGGCCCCGTCAACGCCATGCGCATGTCGGCGATTATCGCTACCGACCTGGCACGCCTGTCTCCCCCCGATGCGCCTCGGATAGAGCGCAACCTCGCCGCACTCGAAGGTCGATTGCGCCAGCTCAAGGCCAACTACGGTGCCCGACTGCTGGCAGTGCCGGATCTGCGCGTGCTGTCGCTGGCCGATGAGTTCACCTACTTGTTCGGCGAGTTCGGGATTTTTGTCGACGGCTGGTTCGTCCGACAGGACATCGACTGGAGCGACGCCGACTGCACCGCACTGACCCGATACCTGCGCGAGCGTGACATCCACGTGGTGGTCCACAAGTGGGCACCGGACGCCAGGATTGCCAAGGCCATCGAGGACGGCGGCGCACGGTTGTTGATACTGGACGCCGGCAACCCGGGAATGCTCGCCGACGCGGCCGACGGGTACGAAGCACTCCTGAGTTCGAACCTGGATTCCTTACTGACGGCCTTCGCGCCACCTGGCCCCAATACGAGCGGCGACCACAAATCGCCGCTCCAATGATCAACCTCGACCGTGGAGATCGAAGACCTTATGAAACCCCTAGGCTCAGCACATCGGATACTGATCGCCGGCGCCCTGGTGTTCTGCCAGGCAGCCTTCGCTCATGGCCCCGTCTTCGACTGCTACATCGAGAGCGATGATCTGGTGAAGTGCGAGGCGGGTTACACCGACGGCAGCTCCGCCGCTGGCAGAAAGGTCCATGTCCAGGACACCAGCAACAAGGTGTTGCTCGAAGGAAACGTCGGCACCGACAACACCTACGCATTCCAGCCCCCAGCCGGGAAATACTCCGTTGTGTTCATGGGCGGAGACAACCATCAAGCCACGATTCAGTCATCCGACATTTCAAGGTGAAATCGACCATGCCGATCAAACGACGACTGCTCCAGGCACTTGCCGCCGTTACATTAGGTTGCCTGACAGGCGCTGCACAGGCCCATTTCCAGATGCTCTACGTCGAGGAAACGGCGCTGCCGCGTGCGGATAAACTGGAGTTCGCGCTGGTGTTCACGCATCCCTTCTCCGGCGGCCCCACCATGACCATGGATGAACCCCGCGCCTTTAGCCACATCAGCTCGCACGGCGGGGAAAAAATCGATCTGCGCCAATACTTGCGCCCTGTCCAGTGGCAGAGTCGCGATAACCAAACGACTGCCTATCGTGCGTCGATTCCGCGGGAGTTGGTTCGCTCACTGGGTGACCATATCTTCGTACTCGAGCCCGAGCCCTACCTGGAAACCGAGGAAGACGTCTACATCCAACAGTTCACCAAGCTGATCGTGAACGTGGGCGGCGTACCCGGCAACTGGGCAGAACCACAAGGGTTGCCGGTTGAGATCCAGCCACTGAACAAGCCTTATGCAAACTGGACAGGCGGAGTGTTCCGCGCCTTGGTGCTGGCCGATGGCAAGCCCGTTCCGTTTGCCGAAATCGAAATCGAATACATCAACCATTCCGTCGATATCGAGAAAAACGCCTTTGGCCAGCAAGACTATGTAACGGCACCTCAAGCTTCATTCAAATCCCTGAGCTCCTACACGGACGCCCAGGGCATCGTGACCATCGGCCTGCCCCGGGCCGGCTGGTGGGGTATTGCAGCGCTCGACATCGGTACAACAAAAACCCACAAGGGCAAACCCTTGTCGCAAGACGCGGTGCTGTGGGTGCAGGCCAGGGATATGAAATGACACAAGCACATCCACGGTCGGTCGTCCGAACCGTTCTGCCCAAAAAATCAATGTCCGCGAATGTACCGTTCAAGCTGCTGTATCAGGTCTGCTTGCTCTGCAATAGAAGCCTTTACCAGATCGCCAATCGACAGCAAACCAAGCAATTCTCCGTTTTCCACAACCGGCAGATGACGAAGATGGCTATCGGTCATGATCCCCATGCAAGCCTCGATACTCTGACGAGAGTCCACAGTTATTGCTGGAAAACTCATGACATCCCTCACGGGTGTACCCGCTGAAGAGCGCCCTTGAAGCACCATCTTGCGCGCATAATCCCGCTCACTGATAACGCCGATTACGCTCCCGTTCTCGACGACCGGCAAAGCACCAACGTTCCGTTCGGCCATAGTCCTGATCGCGTCCAGAACCATTTGACCCGGTAGAACAGTGTGAACTTTATGATTAGCTTCTGGCTTTAAACGAAGTAGTTGCGCAACCGTTTTCATAATGCTCTTCTCTTATTTTTTCCACGCAAGCGCCTTTACCGGGCGATCAGACCGCAATCAATCAAAATAGATAATAAAAGCTCGCACAGACTCAGTGACTGCGACTTCTCTCAACCGTCTTCGATGGCACTTCCGAAAATAATTTCTTATAGTCGGATGAGAACCGACCCAAATGATTAAATCCCCAGCGCATGGCCACCGCAGTAATATTTTCATTGCAGCCGCCTTCCATCAACGCCTGCCTTACAGCTTCAAGCCGAAAACGCTTTAAGTACACAGTTGGCGTGACACCAAAGTACTTCTTGAAGTCATCATGCAGTTTGAAGCGAGACACGCCCACCGCCCGCCCGACTTCGTCCAGATCGACGTCATCGCCAGCATGCTCATTGATAAACTGCTTGGCCTTCAACAAATACTCAGGGCAGCGACTTTGCGAAACGCCAGCCAACTCGCTTGAATAATTGTTTGGCTGCGACAAGATCAAGCCCTTTATCAGCGCTTTTTCCATATCACGAACCATGGAAACATGACCAAAAAAGTTACGCGCCTGATCCATCTCCGCAAGCAGGTATCTGACCAGTCGCCACCATGCCGCCGGCGCGCCCTGACTTGTACCTACTCGCGTCTCGAAGACAATTGGCTGTTGCGTGGGTCGCTGTAATAGTTCCTCCAACATCTGTCGCATGGCTGCACACTTGATGGCGACCTGAATTTTCCGGCAATTACCTGCAATAGAAAGCTCTTGCTGATCATAAGGCGACACGATGAGTCCGTTATCACTATCGGACATCAGCAATCCATTGGGTTTTCGAAGCTCCTGTTGCCCCCGGATCGGAAGACTGATGCTGTAGCTGTTGAGCTCTGACGCATCAATATCAATAGTGACATCGGTACCGTATTCGATATACCCAATCACTGTAGACATCGACTTCAAAACGTTTCCGGCATGTTGAAAATGAAGACGTTGTGGAGACGAGGCCTTGAGCTCGTGGGGACCGCAAATATTAACCATCCAGGCCTGCGCATTCTGCAGGTCATGATGCACCGCATGGATGTCTTGAAAATCAACATCGGACCCCGCATGAGTTTGCAGATTCATCGCAGCACCCTAATGGTTACAGATTAGCGACAACCCTACGTTTAAAGCCCCGGGATCGCTATCCGCATAATGCAAAAATGATCAAGAAAACGCATAAAACACCCTCGCCTGATGGTCCTCACGAAAAGCGCCCCCGCCCCCCCTCAGAAATGGATAGATATCGCCTCGAATCCGGATAGATGCACCACACAGAAAGGCTTTCAATCGGGTCGTGCCTAAAACTACAAAAAGGGTGTACCTGATGAACAGCTCTAGAAGCATTGCGCAGTGGCAAGATTACATTCAGGGTTGCCTGGATTTTCGGCCGGCCGAAGGTATTTACCGCGTCGCCCGTGACATGTTCACAGAGCCGGAACTGTTCGACCTGGAGATGGAACTGATCTTCGAGAAGAACTGGATCTACGCCTGCCACGAGAGTGAAATCGCCAATCCCAATGATTTCCTGACGATGCGCGCAGGTCGTCAGCCGATGATCATCACCCGCGATGGAAGCAATCAGCTCCACGCGCTGATCAACGCTTGCCAGCACCGGGGCGCGACCCTGACTCGCGTCAGCAAAGGTAACCAATCTACCTTCACCTGTCCGTTCCACGCCTGGTGTTACAAAAGTGATGGCCGCCTGGTCAAGGTCAAGGCTCCGGGGGAATACCCGGAAGGTTTCGACAAAGCAACCCGCGGCCTGAAGAAGGCCCGGATCGAGAGCTACAAGGGTTTCGTCTTTATCAGCCTGGACGTCAATGGCAGCGACTCGCTGGAAGACTACCTCGGCGATGCCAAAGTGTTCTTCGACATGATGGTCGCGCAGTCTCCGACCGGCGAGCTGGAAGTACTGCCCGGCAAGTCGACCTATAGCTATGACGGCAACTGGAAACTGCAGCACGAAAACGGCCTGGATGGTTATCACGTCAGCACCGTGCACTACAACTATGTCTCCACGGTACAGCATCGCCAGCAAGTCAACGCGGCCAAGGGCGGCGGCTCCGACACGCTGGACTACAGCAAGTTGGGCGCCGGCGATGCCGAGACCGACGACGGCTGGTTCTCGTTCAAGAATGGCCACAGCCTCTTGTTCAGCGACATGCCCAACCCGACTGTACGCGCCGGGTATGCCAGCGTCATGCCGCGCCTGGTGAAGGAATACGGCCAGCAACAAGCCGAGTGGATGATGCATCGTCTACGCAATCTCAACATCTACCCAAGCCTGTTCTTCATGGATCAGATCAGCTCGCAGCTGCGTATCGTGCGCCCAGTGGCCTGGAACAAGACCGAGATCACCAGCCAGTGCATCGGCGTCAAGGGTGAGTCCGACGCAGATCGGGAAAACCGGATCCGCCAGTTCGAGGACTTCTTCAACGTTTCAGGCATGGGCACTCCCGACGACCTGGTGGAGTTTCGCGAAGCCCAACGCGGATTCCAGGCCCGCCTCGAGCGCTGGAACGAAGTGTCCCGCGGCAGTGAGAAATGGGTCGAAGGCCCCACCCCGAACAGCGAGGCTCTGGGCATCAAACCGGTACTGACCGGCACCGAGTTCACGCATGAGGGGCTCTACATCAATCAGCACGGATCCTGGCAGCGCTTCCTTCTGCAAGGTCTTGCACAAAAAGCCCTGAAGTTGAAGGAGGTGTGAAATGAGCGCACTACAACATTCCATCGAACAATTCCTCTACCGCAAAGCCGAGCTGTGTGATCAGCAGGATTGGGACGCCTACATCGCCCTGTTTGATGAACAGAGCGAATTCCACCTGCCGCAATGGGAGTCGGAGCATGTGTACACCACCGATCCCAAGCGCGGCATGTCGCTGATTTACTACTCGAACCGCTCCGGCCTGGAAGACCGGGTATTTCGTCTGCGCACAGGCAAGTCGGCAGCTTCAAACCCGATGCCGCGCACCTTGCATCAAATCAGCAATGTGCGAATCAAGGAGATCGATAACGGCTTGCTTGAAGTCAAGGCCGCCTGGGTCACGCTCTACACCCGGCAAGGGCTGTCCGAGCAGTTCTACGGCCATGTGACCTACCACCTCAAAGCGGACGCAGACAGCTGGAAGATCACCCGCAAGCACATCGTGCTGCTCAACGACACGATCAACTCAGTGCTTGATTTCTATCACCTGTGAACTGTGGGGCACGCTGTCATGAACCATAAAGTCGCTTTCAGCTTCGCAGATGGCAAGACCTCGTTCTTCGAGGTCAAGCCCAACGAACTGCTGCTCGACGCCGCGCTACGCAATGGCGTGAACATCCCGCTGGACTGTCGCGAAGGTGTCTGTGGCACTTGCCAGGGTCGCTGCGAATCAGGCCAATTCACTCAAGACTACGTCGATGAAGAGGCTCTTTCCGAGCAGGATCTGGCGCAACGCAAAATGCTCTCTTGCCAGACCCGCGTGCAATCGGATGCGTCGTTCTATTTCGACTTCGATTCGAGCTTGTGCAACGCTGGCGCAACCCGGTTACTGCAAACGGTGATCACCGGTGTAGAACAGGTGTCGGCCACCACGGCGATCCTTCATCTGGACGCTTGCGCCCACCAGCAGCAATTGGACTTTCTTCCGGGGCAATACGCTCGACTGCATGTACCGGGCACCAGTGAGTGGCGCTCCTACTCATTCGCCAACCGCCCCAACCCCACCAACCAATTGCAGTTTCTCATCAGGCTCCTGCCTGATGGCGTGATGAGCAACTTCATCCGCGAGCATTGCCGCCCCGGTCAAGTACTCGAGCTCGAGGCCCCATTGGGGAGCTTCTATCTACGTCAGGTGACCAAACCTCTCGTACTGGTGGCAGGAGGAACCGGCCTGTCGGCCTTCCTCGGGATGCTTGATAACATTGCAGAAAAAGGTGGCTGCGGGCACCCGATCCAACTGTTCTATGGCGTCACGCAGGACAATGACCTGTGCGAAACTCAACGCCTGGCTGATTATCGCGACCGCATCGCCGACTTCGACTATCACCTTGTGGTTTCGAAACCCTCCGTGGATTGGCAAGGTAAAACCGGGTGGATTCCTGATCACTTCGACCGTCAGTCGTTCGACGCCAACCCATTCGACATCTACCTGTGCGGTCCTCCGCCCATGGTCGACGCGATTAAAACCTGGTTCAACGATCAGAAGATCGAGCAGTTCCAGATGTATTACGAGAAGTTTATCGATAGCAATTCCAAACATTGAGCAACAGGGAAATATCCGGAGAAGCATCCAGATATTTCCCTGTTTTTTTTATCGCCTGATTACGTCGCAGCCAATCTCCCTTCCGCAAAAAATCAACGATCAAAACGCTCAGCCAAATGACGCAATGCTTCGGCCTGAGCTTTCAAGTCCTCACCAATTCTTTGACCATCCAATGCCTTGTCGACGCTTTGCGCGGATAGCTCAGCCACTTGCAAAACCTGCTGTGACAAGCTCTCGACTACCTGTGATTGCTGCTCCATGGCAGAGGCGATCTGCATGCTCATGCAGGATACTTGGGTCAGTGATAAATTCACTCCAGCCAGATTGCCCTGCACTGACTCCACTTCACGAGTGCTGTGTTGCGCAAATTCTCGGCCCTCATCGGTCAGTTGTACGGTGCGCTCGGTGGCATTACGCAGTTGCAACAAGAGCGGTTGAATTTGCTGGGTGGCTTGCTGGGTACGTGTTGCCAGTTGCCGTACCTCGTCAGCGACAACACTGAACCCCCTACCCGCTTCGCCGGCGCGAGCAGCCTCGATGGCGGCGTTCAGCGCCAACAAATTGGTTTGTCCGGCAATCGAACTGATAATGTTGGTGATAGCGCCGATGGACTCAGTGGAACTGGCCAGTTGTTGCACCGCCAATGCAATATCCCCAACGGATGTGCTGAGCTGCTGCATCGCATCAAGACTCTTGCCGGACAATTGTTCGCCATGACTGGCGAGCCTGACCGCTTCCTGAGTGGCCAGATTGGTCGCCTGAACGTTACCGGCAACCTCCTGGATAGTGGCCGCCAGTTCGCTCAGAGCGGTTACCGATAAGTCGGTTTCATCGCGTTGACGTTCCAGGCGCAGCGTTTCGGCCTGGATCAACTGGGCAAGCTCGACCACCCGCTGCTCGACAACTCCCCCGGTCGTCCCTATTCGCGACAACGCACTTTGCAGGCGGCTTTCCTCCGCAATCAGCGCCATCTCCATCAACGCGGCAGTACCGGGCGCATGACTGTAAATATTGGCGGTCAACGAATCGGTAAACGCTTTTGGATGGGCGATAAAAACCTGCTTGACGGCACGGCTCTGCCGCCAGTCCTGGACACCTGCCATAACGGCTAATCCAGCCACCACCACAGCGCTCTGAGCCCAAAAAGAGTCCAGCAGCCAAAGACCTGCCGACAACAATAATCCAAGAGGCAGGCTCGGTAATGCACAGGCCACCAGTCGATTGATACGAGCGCCCCACTGAAGAACGACCCCTCCAGCACTCAAACGCGAATAGAGCTTTTCTGCACGCGCGGCTTGCGTTTGCGATGGCACGCTATAGACGGCCCCGTAGGCCTGAATCCCATCCGCGCCAAACACCGGTTTTATGTAGACGTTCAGCCAATAGGTCGAGCCATCCTTGCGCTGATTCTTCAACAGTCCCATCCAGGGTTTTCTTTGCAGCAGTGCACCCCACAGGCTACTGAAAATCTGCGGGGGCATATCAGGATGTTTAAGAAGGCTACTTGGCTGTTGCAACAACTCCTTACTCGTATACCCGCTAAGTTTGATAAATGCATCGCTACCGTGGGTAATGCGCCCCTGTAGGTCGGTACGACATATCAGGACAGCATTGTCTGAGGAAGTACGAGGTGTGGACATGACTGAAAGGTCCCAAAAAGGAAAAAAAAAGCCTGCCCATAAGGGCAGGCAGAAGACCAAAGTAATAGCAAGCGATGGAGCACGATGACTGCGGCGGTCTTAAAAGTGATGGACGTAGCGCACTTGCACACGACTGCCGTCAGGGCGGTTCTCTACGTCCTGTTCGAAGTACGCGTTCAAAAACACATGATCGTCCTTGGAGAAGCTATACATCGCCCCCGGACCAATGGCCCATACCTTTTCGCGACGACCGGAAACCTCATGGCCATCGACTTTGGTGTCGGTAATTTGCTTCAGCCAATAACCGTTGATACCCAGACGCAACTGCGGCGTCACCGCATACTCGGTCGCAAAGTTTGCATGTAAGGCCTGGCCAGCTTGAATATCATCAGCGCCACCAAACTCCGGTCCCGGATCATCATTCTTGCCGTTGTAAAGATAGTGAGCACGTACCGACGCGGTCCATTTTGGGGTAAACCAATAAGTAGCTGCCCAATAGGGGTCAAACGACCAGGCGTTGGCTCCGGGGTTGATGCCATGCTTATTGTCGTATTTGCCAGTCGGCACATTGACCTGCAATTCAATACGGTGCGCAAAACGCGGCCCATCGGGCCCCATGATCGGATCAAACTGGATCATCGGGCCTAACAGAAGATCACCCAGACCACTTTGAGCCTTTATCGCCGCATTATTCAGTCCGTCATCAACATCCATGCTGGTCACAAAAGGCAGCACGGCGTTCATGCCCAGCGTTGCGTTACCCAAGCGAATATCGGAAAAGTAGCTGACTTGCGTCACTGCGACCTGATAATCCAGTTCCTGTTTGGGCAAACCCAGTGCCTTGCCATTTTGATCTCGAAAACGATTAGCGCTGTAGTTCTGGAAGTATTCCTGAAAGTACCAACCCGGTCCGGCTGGCGGAGCGCCGTCGAGGAAACTGGTCAACCCCAGATTGACCACCGGCAAGTCATACGCCTGTGCCGGTTCAACTCCCAAGAGGCCAGAGCCCAGCACGCACACCGATAGCAGTTTTATTTTTGTTTTCATAACGCTCTCCACTTGCAGCAAGGCTAAAGGCAAGACTCCTGACTTATCGACTCAACCCGGGATGCTCTGCGGCCACTCGATACTGCCCGCAGTGAAACACCAGCGGTTCCCCTGCACCGTGGCGGTAGTGCTCGATTTGCCCAAGGAAAATCAGATGGTCACCGCCCTCGTACTGAGTGACATTGCGGCAGACCAGCGTAGCGATTACACCCTCGAGAAGCGGTACCCCGGCCTCCCCGGCCGTGAAGGCCACACCGGAGAACTTGTCGGGTGCGGGGCGTGCAAAACGTCCGGAAATATCGTGCTGTTCAGCCCCCAGAACATTGATCGCAAAATGGCTGCACGACAGGTAATCCACCAGGCTCGGAGCGTTGCGAGAAATGCTCCAAAGTATCAGTGGAGGATCGAGCGAGACTGACGAAAACGAATTAGCGGTCATGCCGACATTGCGGCCATCAGCCGTACGCGTGGTGATAACCGTGACCCCCGTAGCGAACTGCCCCAGCAGGTTGCGCAACTCGCGCGGATTACAGTCCTGTGCGCTAACCAGTTCGTGCTGGGTAGACTCTGCGGTAAATGCATTCATGATGAACTCCTGGCTCGATGGCGGCTCAAGCGGCCTGACGGGTCTTTTCCTGAATAAAGGCTTGGCAAGACTGGGCGTCGAACCACCAAGGGGCAAAGTTGCGAGGATCATCGAAGCCATTGGCGATGGCCGATGCCAGCGGCTTTGACTGACTCGCGGCGCCAAGCAGTTCGAGCAGATGTTGAGGCGGTGGTGTCAGCATGGTGTTGGTCCACTTGACCACATGCCGGGCATAGCTCCAGTACTGCTCGAAGGTTTCGTGCATCCAGTCGGGGCTGAAGCCTTGTGCGCCACGGGCGACAATCGCATCCAGATAAACCTTGCTGCACTTGGCTGCATTGTTCGAGCCCTGGCCAGTAATAGGGTCGTTGACCACAAGCGCATCGGCCATGCCAAAAACCTTGCGCCCCGACGGCAACGTCAGCACCGGTTTGCGCACCATCGGCGTGAAGCGCCCAGACAGGAAACCCTTGTCATCGGTCATTTCCAGGGACCGGCAGCGTTCGGCTTCCCAGGGTACGTAGCGATTGACCAGTTCCAGGCTTTTCTCAAGATGTTGCTCGGCAGACGTGATCCCCTGCCAGCAATCCATCGGCCCGCCCGGAATCCCTTCGAAGACCATGATTTCGCAAGGTCCAGTGGTCGTCAGGCAAGGAAACACAAAGTATTCGCCTACACCTGGTATCAGGTTGAAGCTGACCCGTGAAAACGGCGACATCGGTGTCATGCCCCTCACATAGGTCAATGACAGCGCCCGTTGCGGTTGCTGAAACTGAGTCCGCTCGGCATCTTTTTCGAACAGATTGACGATTTCGCCCTTGCCTGCTGCCAGCAGTACAAGGTCATGGCTGGTCGACAAAAGCTCCAACTCGGCCACACCGACATCCTGGATAATGACCTCGCCACCCCGCTTCGCGACTTCGTCCAGCCATACCGGCATTTTCAGACGCTGATCGACGGATTGGGCGTAGCGATCCAGCCGGGTACTCCAGCTGAACAGTGGCTCATTCGGATTCTCGGGGTTGGGCACGGTCAGACCAATCCCTTCAACGGCAGGACATTGGTCTTCCCAGAAGTTCAGCCCCAGATCACGCTCGCTTTGCAGGGCGGCGTTGAACATGCACTGGCTGGACATCACCTTACCGTTGCGAATGTCCTCGCCGTTACGGTTAGTGGTCAGGGTCACATGGTAGCCCTTGGCGAGCAGACCGAGTGCGAGTTGCAGGCCGGCTTGACCGGCTCCGACGATGGCGATTCGACGCATTGTTATTCTCCTGGTTATCGACGGTTACAGGTGCAGCATTCGGCAGTCGCCGAACTGAGTTTCTTGTGAGTGCTCAGTGTTACTCGGCAAGCCGTGGTATCGCTGGCAGGTTCTGTTCCGGCCCCATGACCGAGTAGCCGCCATCGACGGCGTAGTCAGCGCCCGTAACGAAGCTGGCGGCGGGTGAACACAGGAACGCCACTACGTTGGCCACCTCGCGGGGTTCCCCCAGTCGTCCCAACAGGTGATAAGAAGCGGCGACCGCATCAGCCTTTTCACGGTTACCGCCACTGACTTCGGCGATCACCCGCGACCAGGTCCAGCCAGGCGATACCGAATTGACGCGGATGCCGTCCGCAGCAAGGTCCATGGCCATGCAACGAGTCAGCTGCACCATGGCGGCTTTTGAAACCGGATAGAGCCAACGCCCGGTCTGGGCACACTTAGCCGAGATGGAAGTGAAGTTCACAATCGCGCCACGTCGGGCCTTGAGGTCCTGATGCACCGCCTGAGTCAAAGCCACTGCCGAAACCAGGTTCACATCAAGCGCCTGCAACCAATCCTGGCGGCTGGAGGCAAAGCCCTGGTCGCTGTAAGTGCAGGCCAGATTGATCAGCAAATCGATGCCGCCAAAACGTGCGCGCACCTCTTCGACCGCATGTGCAATGAGTTCGTCATCCGTCACGTCAAGGTGAAAAAACACGGCTCGCTCACCGAGTTCGGCCGCGACCTTGAGACCCGCTTCACGGTCGATATCGAACAACGCAACGCTAGCGCCTGCGTCCATCAGCGCCTGCGCGACGGCGGAGCCAATCAGGGTTGCGCCACCGCTGATCACGGCGATTTTATTCTGCAGATGAGACATGGTTACCCCCTTAAACCGGCTTGTCGGCGCTGGAGGCCCAGCTCGGCATTAACGTATTGGAAGGCAGCGATTCATCGAGCAGTTTTTGCGCGGTCACCACACCCGCCACTGGCAACCCGGTCGGATCAAGCAGGCCGATTTGTACCAGCACGCTGGCCTGATCCCAGTAGATATGTTCGTGATAAAGCTTGGGACCGCGGAACTTGACTACCCCAAGCATAGGGATCTCGACATGACGCCCCGTCGGTGCCACCCCGGGAAGCATCCAGTCGATCTCGCAGTCATGGGTAAAGCTCATGATGAATTCATCAACGATCTGCGACGCACCGACCGTGCGAGACAGCGGAGTCAGCGCCATATCCTTGGGATTGCCATGGACGAAGTGATGCTGGTAGAAGCGGCTCAACTCTTTTGCCCCCACCCCACCGGTCATGGTCGGGATGTGGTTGACGTAAGGTTCAGCAACCATGGTGGCCATGGTCGCAGGTACGTCCCGGGTATCGAACTCGTGACGCACGTGCTCATCCCAGAGATCAGAAAGGTTGTAATCCGGCCCTAGCACCCGACGTAGCGCAGCAATGGTCCGTTCGTGAGCCAGCAGCGCTGAGGGCTTGTGATAGTGATGGCCGTTAGGGCGAGCGAAGGCGTGATCAACCCCCGGGTAAACGTAGAGCTCAACACCCGGCTTGTCGTGCAGGACCTCCTGGATCGCGGACCGTGCCTCGGCGGGACAGAATTGATCCTGTTCAGCCATATGCAGCACCAGGCGACCCTGCAGTCCTTCCGCTTCCGACAAGGCGTTTTCAATGCCTACGCCGTAGTAACCGACGGCACAAGCCACTTCAGGTAACCGGCAGGCCGCCAGGTAAGCCAACTTGCCCCCCAGGCAATAGCCCACAACACCCAGGTCACCCGGCTTGCATTGGGGCAAGGTCTCCAGGGCATTCAGACTGGCGCGGATATCATCAATGCCCAGTGCCTCGTCGAAACCCTGGTACAGCTCATAGGCGCGACCAAAGTCGGCCTCGGTGTAACCTAATTCGACACCGGGCTCCTGGCGCCAGTAAAGGTCCGGAACCAGCACGGTGTAACCTTCCTCGGCCAACAGATCAGCGACTTCACGCATGGCCTGGTTAACGCCGAAGATTTCCTGACAGAGCACCACGCCCGGCCCGCGACCATCGACAGAGGTCGCCAGGTAAGCCTGGAAGTGACCGCCGGACGAAACCGGCACGCTGACATACTGGCCTTTCATATCGAATCTCCAAGGGTTCAGGAACGTTGGAGACGATATTGGGCACCTTGCGCGGTGCGGACTATCCGCTGAATGCGACGCCTGTCCGTGACCTGCGGGAAGTTACAAGGGTGGCAGGACCTGATGTGCAAAATGTAATAAAGGGGTGTGAGTGGACTGAAGATGAACAGGGCCAGATCTGAGCAGAGGGCCGCCCTTGCTCCTCGATAGGCTCGACGATAAAAAGAAAAAAGGTGGTCGACTCATACGTGAATCAAATGCATACGCTGCTCAGCGTGATCATTGATTCGAAGGGCAAGAACGAAGCACTAAACGATGGCGGTGCGCTGAAACAGTTCCGGCACGGTTTGCAGAAGCAGGCGCAGTGCTGCGAAAGGATGAACCGCGAAATTGCGCACCTGGTCACTGCGACTCTCGCCGTACAGGCACCAATTGCAGAAATGTTCGCAGTTGTTGGTCAGCAGTCGGTATTGATTTTCTCCCACTCGAGACAGCGCTCGCCGGACCACTTCTTCGCGTTCGAATCTGACCTGCCGGGCACTCCGGACCCAGACCGGTTTCCCCGAGGCAAACCACTGCAATGCAAGCACTTCTACAGGGCCTGCGTGCAAGCCGGCGCAAAGGCCGGAGTAGTGAACGACTTGAGAGGCGCCCAGGTAAATCCCATGATGGTAATAACCATTTCGTGAGGTGATGAGATGGCTTCCCGGAGGTACCTCTGCGCCAGCTTCCCAATCCCAGTCATGCCATTGACGGGTAAGAAGTTCCTCTGCTGGAGAGGATTTAAAGGAGATGTTCATCGAGCTTCGCCTTACCAGAATTGTGGAGGAGTGCCCCCCGTAATGATCTGGACGGCACTCCCACCTCAGTTAATTCAGAAGCGTTGATACGATATTGAACATCTGCCCCGAGAGGGACTATCCGCTGGGTGCTAAACCTGTCCACGGCATGCGGAAAGGTTTCTGATTTGACCTACAGGGCTTTTCGCAAACCCTGATTGTCCATCCTGCAAAAAACACGACACCGCCAACGAAAAAAAACGTTGGACGCCTAATGCTCACAGAGGGATTCTTTGAGCTAATCAAATGCTCAGCAACCGCCCGAACAAACGGAGCCCGGCATGGCATGTCCATTGCTTGAGCAGGTAGATAGCCCCGATGAGGGCACAAAAAGAAACAGACATGCTCACAGGTTATCCGGTTAATGCAGTGACTATCCTTATCCTGCAAAACCTCGGTAACACAACGGTGAGCAATGCCTTGAAACCGTGCATGCAAGTGAGGCGACCATGGGCCTGAACATCATTGCGGAGAGTTGCGGCAGTCTCTTTGACAGAGCTTCGCTGTTCACTCCCAAGAACCAGTTGTTCCTTCTCAATGACCTGGATGCCATCCGCGAAGGTGTCAGCAGCGTATTCACCACTCACGATCTGCGTTGCGTGGAAGAAACCGACCGCATCAGCGCTCGAATGCACCATGTCAATCGTGGGCGTCTGTCCTTGAACAGGCTGGAATATGGAGCAAGGGTGTATATCGACCCCGGCCGCCTGGAAGACTTCTATTTAATCCAGATCCCCATCAGTGGCCAGGCACGCATCATTTGCGGCGACCATGACTTTATCTCCACCCCGCATAAGGCCTCGTTGATTTCACCCAACCTGCCGTTATCAATGTGCTGGGATGCCAACGCCCCTCAGTTGGCACTTCGAATAGAACGAAGCGAAGTTGAGTACCACTGTGCACAGCACCTTGGACATGTGATGGACAGATCACTTGAGTTTCAGCCGGAACTCGACCTGACGACCCCGGGCGGAAACTACTTTCTTCAACTGATTGCCATGCTGGCGGACGCGATTACATTGGACGAACATCCGCTCCACCACTCCCTGGTGCTCAAGCAGTTCGAGTCAGTCCTGATCAATGCATTGGTCTATGGCCAACCCAACAATCTGCGAGAACAACTGGAGTGCGCCAGTAAACCAAAAGCGCTCTTGCCCTATTTCGTCAAAAGGACTGAGGAGTACATGCGGGCTCATGCGAACGAACCGCTGAGCATAGAGCAGTTAGCCGAGCACGCCGGGGTTAGCGTTCGCACACTGTTTGCCGGCTTCCGCGATTTTTGCGATACCACTCCCATGGCCTATCTACGCAACCTGCGACTGGAGCAGGTGCATCTTGAATTGAGCAGCCAGTCTAATGATGCTTCAGTCACCGATATCGCGTTCAAATGGGGCTTTGCCCATTTGGGACGGTTTGCCCAGGAATACAAAAAACGTTTTGGCGAAGCACCTTCAACGACGCTCAGATTCCGAAGCTGAATCCAGAAATCATAAACGGTGCAACGTCTGACGGTGGACTTACACGAATCTGCGAAGTTTGGCGTGCACTAGACGCCATCATCCGCTGTCTTGTCTGTGACGATGAGGGGCTCGATTCCCCAGTCGCCAGACAAATACCAATCCTCTCCGAACATCTCGGCCGGATGCATCGTACGGTCGGAGCCATTGCCGCATGCCAGGGACTTGGCCGGACAATACCGGTCACATCCCCAACAGATCCGCTCGGGGTGCTTGGGGTTGACGGGGAAGTTCTTGGCCATTTCGATCTCCGGTCATTGAGAGACGTTCTTCCAACCTACAGCCTTTGTGCAAAACCATCCTTGATGGATATCAAGAATCGACATCGAGCGACTGCCCTCCCTATCGCGATCCTGGAGCTAAGCTTCTAACGGTTTAATTGATCAAAACTTGATAACAATCATTATTGTTCGCAGCAAAGCTTCCTAGACTCGGGTTCCTACTCGTCAGTGCCCAGGAAGACATTATGCGTACCCACCTCTCACTCGCCCTGCTCTTGCTCGTACCGCTGGCTCACGCAAAGGAATACCCGATCGGGGAGCCACAGCTGTGTCAGGGGCTGGAAGTCGGGGCGGTGTATCTGCAACCGATCGAAATGGCCCCGGCTGGCATGATGCGCGCTACTGTCGATTCTGATGTTCACCTGGAAGCCGACATTCGGGCCACCGCGGACAATCGACAGGGCTTTCAGGAAGGCAGTTTCGTGCCTTACCTCAATGTCTCGTTCAACTTGAGCAGAGCGGGTAACCCGGACGAAATCAAGGGCGACTTCCATGCCATGGTCGCCAATGACGGCCCGCACTATGGCGACAATGTGAAGCTGCTGGGGCCGGGCAAATATCGGCTGACGTTCACCGTGCTACCACCCACCGGTCACGGCTCCCTCGGGCGTCACACCGATAAGGAAACCGGTGTGGCGCCCTGGTTCGAACGCTGCGAACTGCACTACGAGTTCATCTACGCCGGCATCGGTAAAAAAGGCGGCTATTGAATGAAGCGCCTGCATCTTGCCTGGCTGATCGTGGCCGGAACAGTTGCGCCGTTGACGGCGCATGCCGAGTTGCCGAGCTTTGAGCTGACCCTGCGCGATGGCCACTTCTCCCCTGCCTTGCTTGAAGTCCCGGCCGGACAGCGCTTCAAAATCGTGCTGAAAAACGTCGGCCAAGGTCCGGCCGAGTTCGAGAGCACGCCGTTGCGGGTTGAAAAAGTACTGTCGCCGGGCGTGACAACCTTCGTCGTCATTCACCCGCTCAGGCCCGGCCACTATCCCTTTTTCGACGAGTTCAATCCGCAATTGCCCGAGGGCGGCATCCTCGCGAAATAACCTGTTAGCGCACGGAGCTTCCATGAATCAATCAATGTTCATCGTCTGGCGCGAAAGCGTCGAGGCGTTGCTGGTGATCGGCATTCTCCAGGCCTGGGCCAGCCAACAAGGCCAGCGTCATCGCTTGGTCAAATACCTGTGGGCGGGTGTGATGCTGGGGTTGATGCTCTCGGGCCTGCTGGCGGTGTTGATTCTGTTTGCCGGTGAGGCCATGAGCGGGTCGGCCAGTGAATGGTTCCAGGCCGCACTCGCACTGTTTGCCAGCCTGTTAATGGTGCAAATGGTCGGCTGGATGCACCGTCACGGGCGCACCCTCAACCACGATTTGCGACGTCACGCCGATAGCCACCTGGCCCGCCAAGGAGGCGCAGGTCTATTACTGCTGGCCATGCTCGCGATCAGCCGCGAAGGCAGCGAAACGGTGGTATTTCTCTATGGCGCCGGCGCCCGGTTGCGAGGTCCGCAGCTCGGTTTGTTTGCCGTCGGCGGCGTGTTGGGGCTGGTGCTGTCCGCGCTGACCATTACGCTGCTGCACAGCAGTCGCCGCTTCATTTCATGGCAACGATTCTTTGCCCTCAGCGAAGTCATCTTGCTCATGCTCGGCGCGGGGTTGCTGGTCAGCGGCACCGAGCGAATCGGCGGCCAACTGCTCGCCCTGGATGTGCCGGACGTGGTTTACAGCCTCGTAGGCGAATCGCTTTGGGACAGCAGCGCTTGGCTGAGCGACAGCCATGGATTGGGTGGCTTTCTGGCCAGTTTTGTCGGTTACCGCGCAACGCCCAGCGGCATGACCTTACTGGTGTGGGTCGGTTACTGGCTGGTCGTCAGCGCCTGGCTACGCCAACGGGCTGCGGAGAAAGTCCCATGCCTGACCTGAGCCGGCACAATCGATGGCTCCAGCGCCTGGGTGACGGGATGCGTCGCCATGCGTCCGTCATCCGTGCGCTGCAGTGGACTGTCGTAGTGTTTTACGCAGTGCTGTTGGTGACCCCGGCGCTGTTGCCGTTGCCGGACAGCCAGGCACGGATACTCGACAACCTGACCTTGCTCGCGCAGTTTTTATTCTGGGGAATCTGGTGGCCGTTCGTGTTGCTGTCGATGGTGTGCTTCGGTCGACTCTGGTGTGGCGTTCTGTGCCCGGAAGGTTCGCTCAGCGAATGGGCCAGTCATTACGGCAAAGGCCTGGGTGTGCCGCGTTGGTTGCGTTGGGGCGGTTGGCCCACATTGGCGTTCTGCCTGACGACCCTCTACGGCCAATTGATCAGCGTCTATGACTACGCCCAGGCCGCACTGTTGATTCTGGGTGGCTCGACCGTCGCAGCGGTCATCGTCGGGTTGTTGTTCGCCCGGGGCAAGCGGGTCTGGTGCCGTTACCTGTGCCCGGTCAGCGGGGTTTTCGCCCTGCTCGCAAGGCTGGCCCCCGTGCACTTTCAGGTCGATGAGCAACGCTGGATAGAGAATGCCGCGCCACGCCTGCCGCCCCCCAACTGCGCTCCCCTGCTCGATATCCGTCGCCTGCAAGGCGCCAGTGATTGCCACGCCTGCGGACGCTGCAGCGGGCAACGCGGCGCCGTGCAGCTGATCGCCCGCTCCAGCAATCAGGAGATTCTTCACGCAACCGCGCAGGCGCTGTCCCCTTGGGATACACGCTTGCTGCTGTTCGGCGTGATCGGCTTGGCCATGGGCGCGTTTCAGTGGACGGTCAGCCCATGGTTTATCGCCCTCAAACAAACCCTGGCCCAGTGGCTGGTGGAACACAACCAGCTCTGGGCCTTACGGGACAACGCCCCCTGGTGGTTGCTGACCCATTACCCGCAACTCAACGACAGCTTCAGCTGGCTCGACGGCTTCAGCATTGTCGCTTACTTGAGTGTGAGTTCGATCATGCTCGGCACGGCGTTGATGCTGCTCCTGCGCCTGACGGCCCGACTGGCGCGAGATCGCGCACTGTATTGGCCTCTGGCGCTGACACTCACGCCTGTGGGTGGTGCCGGACTGTTTCTCGGGCTGTCGGCCACCACCGTCAAATTACTGCGTTATGAAGGTCTGCTGCTGGAGTGGGTACAACCCGCCAGGGCCTGCCTGCTATTGGCCGCCATGGGGTGGAGCCTGCTACTGGGTTGGAAACGGCTGAAACACGAAGGTATTCCCCTGGCTCGGCGCGTGTCGGGTGGAGTTTGCCTGTTCCTCGCCAACGGCCTGATCGGGTTTGGCTGGTGGTTGCAGTTCTGGGGCTGGGCTTGAGTTTCCCCAGCCCCCGTTACCCCCGCAGCACGAAGGCTGGGAACAACTCGCGCATGGCCTCCCACAACTCTGGCAACAAGGCTTGTGCCGAAATGCTTGGCAGTAGCGGATCGAACATCCGCTCAGTGCGGACCAGTTGCACGGCGAAGCGTTTGACGCCGAGCGCACTCAAGCGTTTTGCCAGGATCAGCAGACGCGCCGGCTCGAACAGATGCCAATGCACTGTGGTGCGACATTCGTAGTCCACACCACTGGCCAGCAGATGCTCAAGGCTGCGCCAGTTAGCCGTTCCACTGCCCTCGACCCGGGTGATGGCCAGGCAATCTTCGGGCAACGCCTTGACGTCGAAACCGACCCAATCCGTGCCAGTCAATGCCTTGGCGAAGGCGGCAGGCTTGATGCCGGCGCTGTGCAAGCCGATGCGAAATCCCATCGCCCGCACTTCATCCATGGCGCCGAGCAAGCCGTCCTGCAGGGTCGGCTCACCGCCGCTGAACACCACGGCATCGAGCAGGTCCTGACGACGTTGCAGAAACACCAACACCCGCCGCCAATCCACTTCCTCACTGCCACGAGGCGGAATCAGCTGCGGATTATGACAGTAACGACAACGCCAGGCGCAACCCTGGCAAAACAGCACGCAGGCGAGCTGTCCCGGATAGTCGATAGTGGTCAGGGGCACCATGCCCCCGACCCGAAGCATTCGACTCATTGGCGCCCGGCCAGTGCCGCGCTTTCAGTGAAGTGCAGCCGCTCGCGGTGCTCCGACTGTTTACCTGGATTGAACGCCGACACAGGACGGTGATAGCCCATCACCCGGGTCCAGACTTCGCAGCGTTGACGTTGAGCCTGGGGCAGTGGTTGCGATGCAGTCATGGTGAAGCTCCTTGCAGTTGAGTGGATCAAAATCAATGAACAGCGCCGGCCTTCTGTTCTTGTAGCAACAGGGCCTCGTCGCATTTGGGGCAGAACTCATGTTCGCCATCGAGGTAGCCGTGCACCGGGCAGATGGAGAACGTCGGGGTCACGGTCAGGTACGGCAGGCGGAAACGTCCAAGGGCCTTGCGCACCAGTTGCTTGCAGGCCTGCACCGAGGAAATCCGCTCGGCCATGTACAGGTGCAAGACCGTGCCGCCGGTGTATTTGCATTGCAGTTCGTCTTGAAGCTCCAGGGCCTCGAAGGGGTCTTCGGTGTAGCCCACGGGCAGTTGCGAGGAGTTGGTGTAATACGGTGCCTGCGCACTGCCCGCCTGGAGAATGTCCGGATAGCGCTTGAGGTCTTCCTTGGCGAAGCGGTAGGTGGTGCCCTCCGCCGGTGTCGCTTCCAGGTTGTAGAGATGACCGGTTTCCTCCTGGAAACGCAGCAAGGTGGCGCGCACATGGTCCAGCAGATTCAGGGCAAACTGTCGGCCATGTTCGGTGTGCATGCCCTCCTCGTCGCCAGTGAAATTGCGCAGCATTTCATGCAGGCCGTTGAGGCCGATGGTGGAAAAATGGTTACGCAAGGTGCCCAGGTAGCGCTTGGTGTAAGGGTACAAACCGGCATCCATGTGGTGCGCAATGACCTTGCGCTTGACCTCCAGGCTCTCCATTGCCAGCTCCATCAGCGTGTCCAGGCGTCGCAACAAGCCACTGGTGTTGCCCTTGAACACATAGCCCAGGCGTGCACAGTTGATGGTCACCACGCCGAGCGATCCGGTCTGTTCCGCCGAACCGAACAAGCCACCGCCGCGCTTGAGCAACTCGCGCACATCGAGCTGCAACCGGCAGCACATCGAACGCACCTGATTGGGCTGCATGTCAGAATTGAGGAAGTTCTGGAAGTACGGCAAACCGTAACGCGCCGTCATCTCGAACAGACGGTCGGCGTTGTCACTGTCCCATGGAAAGTCATGGGTGATGTTGTAGGTCGGGATCGGAAAGGTGAACACTCGCCCTTTCGCGTCGCCAGCCTGCATCACCTCGATGTACGCGCGGTTGAGCAGGTCCATTTCGACTTGCAGGTCACCATAGGCAAACGGCATCTCCTCACCGTTGATGACGGGTATCTGCTCACGCAAATCCTGCGGGCAAACCCAGTCGAAGGTCAGGTTGGTGAACGGCGTCTGGGTGCCCCAGCGTGACGGCACATTGAGGTTGTAGATGAACTCCTGGATCGCCTGGCGCACCTCCTGGTAACTCAGCCGGTCCTTGCGCACGTAAGGCGCCAGGTAGGTGTCGAACGAGCTGAACGCCTGGGCGCCGGCCCATTCGTTTTGCAGGGTGCCGAGGAAATTCACCATTTGCCCCAGGGCACTGCTCAAGTGCTTTGGCGGACCCGCTTCGACACGCCCCGGCACACCGTTGAGCCCCTCGTGCAACAGAGTGCGCAGCGACCAACCGGCACAGTAACCGGCGAGCATGTCCAGGTCGTGCACATGCAAATCCGCCTCGCGATGGGCCTGGCCGATGGCCTCGCTGTACACCTCGTCCAGCCAGTAGTTGGCGGTGACCTTGCCCGACACGTTCAACACCAGCCCGCCCAGGGAGTAGCCCTGATTGGCGTTGGCCTGGACCCGCCAGTCTTCACGGTCCAGGTACTCATTCATAGAAGTCGCCACCTCGACCATGGTCCGGCGGTCACGACGCAAACGTCCGTGCTGTTCGCGGTAGACGATGTAGGCGCGCATGGCGAAGAAGTAACCGGCATCCATCAATACCCGTTCGACCCGATCCTGGATCTGTTCGACGTGCAGCCTTGGCAGCCCTTCCAGTCGGGTGAGTACCGCCTGAAGCAGGCCTTCAACCTCAACCTCGGTGTACTCCCCGGTTGCCTTGCCGGCGGCGATCAACGCCTGGCGGATCTTGTCGGCATCGAAGGCGACCAGACTGCCATCGCGTTTGTGCAAGCGGTTACATCCCACTGAGATCAGCGTGCTCTGCATTTGGCCTCCAGATACTACATATAGATGTTCATACACAAACAAACACAACATGCAGTGAAGACTACGGACAAAGTGCTGTTCTGCAATTGATCGATATCAAGATTTGCCGGTGAAAAAAACCGCCCGAAGGCGGTGAAGGGAAAATCGGTGTGAACACTGTGGCGAGGGAGCTTGCTCCCGCTCGGCCGCGAAGCGGTCGCAATCCTGCAAGCTCGATTTGTCTGAATAATCGTGGTGCCTCATTTAGGGTTGCTTCGCAACCCAGCGGGAGCAAGCTCCCTCGCAACAAGTATTGTGTTTAGCAAACTCTTTCCTTAACAGAACAGCTCAACCGCCACTCATGTTCATGAACCGCACAATCTGCACCTCCCCTTCGGGGTTGAAGTCGTGGCGCAATGGCTTGCCGCGCAAAGCCTTTTGCACCGCATTGATCAGCGGCTGGTCGTCCAGCGGATAACGCCGCAGCAATCCGCGCAAGTCCAGCGCGTCTTCCTGGCCAAGACAGAGCAACAGCTTCCCTTCAACGGTCATCCGCACCCGGTTGCAGGTGCCACAGAAATTGTGACTGTTGGGTGAGATGAAACCGATCCGAGTCTCGGGATGGCGTTCCAGGCGCACATAGCGCGCCGGTCCGCCGCTGTTTTCAGTGCTGTCGAGCAACCGGTGACCACTGGCGATCAGCGCCCGGACCTCATCGCTGGAACAAAACGATTCGCCCCGGGAACGCCCGACATCACCCAAGGGCATTTCCTCAATGAAACTGATATCGATGCGCTGATCGATGGCGTACTGCACCAACGCCGGGACTTCATCGAAGTTGCGCCCCTTCATCACCACACAGTTCAGCTTGATCCGCTCAAACCCCGCGCCCCGCGCGGCTTCAATGCCGCCCAGCACCTGATCGAGATCGCCGTTGCGGGTGATTGCGCGAAACTTCTGCCCGTCCAGGCTATCGAGGCTGATGTTCATCCGCTTGACGCCTGCCTCCGCCAACGGCCGGGCCAGACGGCCCAGCTGCGAGCCGTTGCTGGTCATCACCAGCTCGCGCAAACCGGGCAATGCGGCGATGTTGCGGCACAGATCGACAATGCCCGGACGAATCAGCGGCTCACCGCCGGTGAGGCGGATTTTGCGGACGCCCAACCCGACGAACAGCGTTGCCAGGCGCTGCAATTCCTCCAGTGTCAGGACCTGCTGACGCGGCAGGAAGGTCATGTTTTTCGCCATGCAATACACACAGCGAAAATCACAACGGTCCGTCACCGACATCCGCAGATAATCGATCTGCCGTCCAAAACCATCCTGCATGACAGCGTTCATCACATCTCCCGGTTTGTCTCGATGCTCACTGCACCAGCGGTGAGTCGGCGCCCTGCAAGTGGATGCCACGAATATCCGCCGCTCCGATCAGGGTTTGCAGGTACTGCACCAGCGCTTTTTGCCAGACGCCCTGCTGCAACTGCGTGCGGATCGCCGTCGACACCACTTCATAAGGCAACGGCATGCCTTCAATCCGCTGATCGACACTCACCACATGCCAGCCGTAGCGACTTTCCAGCGGTTTACTGGCCAGGCCGGGCGCCAGCGTGAACAGCTGACGCTCCAGTTCCGGCACGGTCTGGCCCTTGCTGATCTGCCCCAGAGAACCGCCTTGAGCCTTCGACGGGCAGGCCGAATATTTCACCGCCAGCTCGGCGAAACTGCCGGGGAAATCCTCCAGACGTTGCAGCAATATCTCGGCCTGAGCATGCGCAAGGCTGCGAGCCTCGACATCATCCGGCGCGCACTCGAGCAGGATGTGTCGCACCGCCAGCAACGGCGCGCTGTGAAAGCGCCCGCGATTGTTTTCGTAGTAGCGCAGGCTGGTTTCCTCGTCGCACTGCGGCACGTGCACCTCGCGTTCGAGCAACAAACGCGTGGCCGCTTCTTCTTCGTTCTCACCAGCGCCGATCTCCAGCGCCAGGCCGAGTTCGGCAATGCGCTGCTGCAACAATTCGCGGATCACCAGTGCCCTGGCGGCCAGATAGACCGCCTCTTCACGGCTTTCGGCCGGGTGATATTGCAGCTCCTGGGCCATTGCCTCAGGCGTGATCGACACCCCGTTGACGCTGATGATCGGCCACTCCTGTTCGCTGCTGGCGATCAACTGCACCGGGGCGTCCTCGGCCGCCGCCGGCTCGACCGGCAGTGCTTCAAACTGCGCGATGTCGACAACTTCCGGTACCGAAAGCTCTGCATTTTTAGAAGAACCGCAGCCACCGCTGCCGCCGTTACCGCCGCCACATCCACATCCACCTGACATGATGTTCTCCTCAGACTTTCTGCCGAACGATTTGATAACGACGCCCCAGGTACCAGATCGGTGCACTGACGATGTGTACGAGACGGGTGAAGGGGAACAACACGAACAGGGTCAAGCCTAGAAACACATGCAGCTTGTAGGTCAGCCCGACCGGCGCAATGGACGCCGCCGCTTCCATCGGCCGCAACAGCACGGTGTTCTGCGCCCAGTCGGCGAGCATCACCATCACCGAACCGTCCATGTGCGCGGTGGACGCTGCAATCGTCAGCAAACCGAGCAGCAACTGCACCAGCAGCACCAGCAGAATCAAAATGTCCGAAGCGCTGGAGGCGGCACGTACCCGAGGATCGGTGAGCCGCCGATTGACCAGCATCAGCAAGCCGATCAGGCACAACAGGCCGAAGAGCCCGCCGGAGACCATCGCCAGCAACTGCTTGTTCTCGGTGCTGATCACATGGTGATAAACCGATGCAGGCGTCAGCAGGCCGACGAAATGCCCGGCCAGTACAAACAGCACACCGATGTGGAAGAGGTTGCTCGCCACGCGCATGCCGCGCTGGTTGAGCATCTGGCTGGAGCCAGCCTTCCAGGTGTACTGCGACAGATCGAAACGGGCCCAACTGCCAATCAGGCAAATCGCCAAAGCGACATAGGGATAGATCCCGAACAACAACAGGTTCCATTTAGACATTGCCTACCTCCTTGGCTGGCACGGTGGCCAACCCTTCATGCTGAAAATCCACCCAGTGCAACGGCACGGCGCTTTCTTCCCGGGCCTTGCCCGGGGCGCCAGGCAACGAACTGCAACGGTCTTGCTGTTCGGCCTGGAGAAAGTCCACGGCCTCCTCTTCCCAGATCTTGTCGAGGGCTTCGAGGGAGTCGTCGCGCGGTTCCGCCGCCACCTGCGCCCGCAGGTCGGCCACCGCCTGATGCGGCTCGGCCCCGGCGATTTGCAGCAACGCCCGGAAGCAACTGGCATAGGCGCTTTCGCGCTCTTCCAGACGCGCCGCGAGCAAGGCCAGCAAGTGCGAAACATCCGCCAGGCCCTCGCGGGCCTCGAGGTCTTCGCGGGTGGACAGGAACTCCAGGTACAGCGGGATATAGTCCGGCAGCTCCTTGACGCCGATGGCAAAACCGGCGGCTTCGTATTGCGCCATCATGTCGACCATGGCCTGGCCACGATCGCGGGATTCGCCGTGCACATGCTCGAACAACAGCAACGACAGCGAACGCCCCCGGCCGAACAGCGCGCCGTAGTGCTCCTGCCCGTCCATCAGGTCATTGGCGCAGATCAACTCCAGCAATTCGAACAACGCACCGCGCTGTTTAGGGCTGATTTCCCGTGACTGGATAATCGCTTGCTCCAGTTCGTCGCGCCCGCCAATCAGCGTCTCGGTCGGATAGTCGAGCAGCAGCGAAATCACTTTGAGAATTTGCATGCTCATTCCTCCCACAACTGGACGGTTTTCAGGACGTCGCGGCGGTTGGCTTTCTTCGCACCGAACATGTTGGTGTCGGAGCTGCCGCTGCAACCGCTGCCGAAACTGAAGCCGCAACCGGAGCGCTCGGCAAAGGCGTCGCTCATGGCGTCTTCACGGTGGGCACTCGGTACCACAAAGCGGTCTTCATAGTTGGCAATCGCCAGGTAGCGATACATCTCTTCGACCTGGGCCACGCTCAAGCCGACGTCCTTCAACACTTGCAGGTCCTGAACGCCATCGACTTGCTCGGAACGTTTGTAGGCGCGCATCGCCAGCAAGCGTTTAAGTGCGCGCTTGACCGGTTTTTCATCGCCCGCTGTCAGCAAGTTCGCCAGGTACTTCAGTGGAATACGCAGGCTGTCGACATCCGGGATCACCCCGTTCATGCCCACGGTGCCGGCGGTGGCGGCGTTCTGGATCGGCGACAGCGGCGGTACGTACCAGACCATCGGCAAGGTGCGGTATTCCGGGTGCAGCGGCAGTGCGAGTTTCCAGTCCACGGCCATTTTGTAGACCGGCGAACGCTGGGCGGAATCAATCACCGACTGCGGTACGCCATCGGCCAGGGCCTGGCGAATCACTGCCGGGTCGTTCGGATCGAGGAAGATCTCCAGTTGTTTCTCGTACAGGTCTTGCTCATTGGCGGTGCTCGCCACTTCGCTGATGCGGTCGGCGTCATACAGCAGCACACCGAGGTAACGGATACGCCCGACACAGGTTTCGGCGCAAACAGTCGGCATCCCGGCTTCGATACGCGGGTAGCAGAAGATGCACTTCTCGGATTTGCCGCTTTTCCAGTTGAAATAGATCTTCTTGTACGGGCAGCCGCTGATGCACATCCGCCAGCCACGGCATTTTTCCTGGTCGATCAGCACAATGCCGTCTTCTTCGCGCTTGTAGATCGCCCCGCTCGGGCACGACGCCGCGCACGCCGGGTTGAGGCAGTGCTCGCACAGGCGCGGCAAATACATCATGAAGGTGTTTTCGTATTCGCCGTAAATGTCCGCCTGGATCTTGTCGAAGTTCTTGTCCTTGCGGCGCTTGGCGAACTCGGTACCGAGGATTTCTTCCCAGTTCGGGCCCCACTCGATTTTTTCCATGCGCTTGCCGGAGATCAGCGAACGCGGGCGCGCGGTGGGCTGATGCTCGCCCAGCGGCGCGGTATGCAGGTGTTGGTAATCGAAGTCGAACGGTTCGTAGTAATCGTCGAGGCTCGGCAGGTCCGGGTTGGCGAAAATGTTTGCCAGCACGCGGAATTTACCGCCGATGCGCGGGTTGATCGTGCCGTTGGCATTGCGGATCCAGCCGCCCTTCCACTTGTCCTGGTTTTCCCATTCTTTCGGGTAACCGATGCCGGGTTTCGATTCGACGTTGTTGAACCAGGCGTATTCCATGCCTTCGCGGCTGGTCCAGACGTTCTTGCAGGTAATCGAACAAGTGTGGCAACCGATGCACTTGTCCAGGTTCAGCACCATGCCGATCTGTGAGCGAATCTTCATCTCAGTTCTCCTCGATATCGGTCGGCAGAGGACGCGGCAGGTCATCGCCGTTTGAGCCATCGAGCCAGTCGACTTTGGCCATTTTGCGTACCACGACGAATTCATCGCGGTTGCAACCGACCGTGCCGTAATAGTTGAAACCGTAGGCCTGCTGTGCATAGCCGCCGATCATGTGGGTCGGTTTGAGCACCACGCGGGTGACCGAGTTGTGGTGGCCGCCACAGGTCTTGGTGGTTTCCGAACCAGGCACGTTCACGATCCGTTCCTGGGCGTGGTACATCATCACCATGCCGTCCTTGACCCGCTGGCTGACCACCGCTCGTGCGGTCAGCGCACCGTTGGCGTTGAAGCATTCGATCCAGTCGTTGTCTTCGATGCCGGCGCGTTTCGCGTCGTTCTCCGAGAGCCAGACAATCGGCCCGCCGCGGCTGAGGGTCAGCATCAGCAGGTTGTCGCTGTAAGTGCTGTGGATGCCCCATTTCTGGTGCGGAGTAATCCAGTTCAGGACGATTTCGGTCTCGCCGTTGCTGCGCTTGCCTTTCACCCCTGCAATGGTGCGGGTGTTGACCGGCGGGCGGTAACTCATCAGTTGCTCGCCGAATGCCTGCATCCACGGGTGATCCTGGTAGAACTGCTGGCGACCGGTGATGGTGCGCCATGGGATGGCTTCGTGAACGTTGGTGTAGCCGGCGTTGTAGCTGACGTGATCGTCTTCGAGACCCGACCAGGTAGGGCTGGAAATGATCTTGCGCGGCTGCGCTTGAATGTCGCGGAATCGGATCGCCTCGTGTTCCTTGGATAACGCCAGGTGGCTGTGATCGATGCCGGTAAATTCCGACAACGCAGCCCAGGCCTTGACGGCGACATGGCCATTGGTTTCCGGCGCCAGGGACAGAATCACTTCAGCAGCATCGATCGCCGAGTCGATTTTCGGCCGACCATGACTGATCCCGGCAGCCCCTTCGCGGTGATTGAGCGCACCGAGGAATTTCACTTCGGCGTCGGTGTTCCAGTTGATGCCCTTGCCACCGTTGCCGTGTTTTTCCAGCAATGGCCCCAGCGAGGAAAACTGCTTGTAAATGTTCGGGTAATCACGCTCCACCACATGCAGGTTCGGCGCGTTCTTGCCTGGCACTGGGGCCACGCCGGCGCTTTTCCAGTCGGTGCCGCCAAAAGGTTGAGCCAGTTCACCGACGCTGTCGTGCATCAGCGGAATGGTCACCAGGTCCTTCTCAACGCCCAGATGCCCTTCAGCCATGCTGGAAAAGGCCTTGGCGATGCCTTTGTAGATTTCCCAGTCGGAACGCGATTCCCACGCCGGGTCGATGGCGGCCGACAGCGGGTGAATGAACGGGTGCATGTCCGAGGTGTTCATGTCGTCCTTTTCGTACCAGGTCGCGGTCGGCAAGACGATGTCGGAATAGACGCAGGTCGAGGACATGCGGAAATCCAGCGTGGTGACCAGATCGAGCTTGCCGATGGCGCCCTCGTCCACCCATTCGGCTTCTTCGGGTTTGCAATCCCCGACCTGGCCGATGTCTTCGTTCATCACCCCATTCTTGGTGCCGAGCAGGTACTTGAGCATGTACTCGTGGCCCTTGCCCGAGGAGCCCAGCAGGTTGGAACGCCAGATAAACATGTTGCGCGGGAAGTTCACCGGGCTGTCCGGCTGTTCGCAGGAGAAGCGCAGCGAGCCGTCTTGCAGCGACTTGACCACGTAGTCTTTCGGGTCCATGCCGGCTGCCGCGGCATCGCGGCAAATGTGCAGCGGGTTGGTGTTGAGTTGCGGTGCGCTGGGCAACCAGCCGGCGCGTTCGGCACGGATGTTGTAGTCCAGGGCATGCTCGGGAAACTGTGATTTATCGGCCAGCGGCGAGAGCACGTCGTGCATGCTCATCTTCTCGTGGCGCCATTGCGAACTGTGGGCGTAGAAGAAGCTGGTGCCGTTCATCTGCCGTGGCGGACGGTTCCAGTCCAGGCCGAACGCCAGGGGCAGCCAGCCGCATTGCGGACGCAGTTTTTCCTGACCGACATAGTGCGCCCAACCGCCACCGGTCTGGCCGACACACCCGCAGAGCATGAGCATGTTGATCAGCCCGCGGTAGTTCATGTCCATGTGGTACCAGTGGTTCATCGCCGCGCCGACGATGATCATCGAGCGCCCCTTGGTCTTGTCGGCGTTATCGGCGAACTCGCGGGCGATCTGGATCGCTTTCTCGCGGCTGACGCCGGTGATCTGCTCCTGCCAGGCCGGGGTGCCGGGTACGCTTGCGTCGTTGTAGTCCTTGGCGACGTTAGCGCCACCCAGGCCACGATCGATCGCCAGATTGGCGGCCGACAGGTCGAACACAGTGGCGACTTTGGCCACACTGCCATCGGCCAGTACCACGTTGTGCACCGGCACGCGGCGGTATTGCACGGCATCGCCAGCGACGTGCTGGAAGTGCTCGTGGGACTCGCCAGCGAAATACGGGAACGCCACTTCGGCGACGTCATCGCCGATCAGGCTCAGCTTCAGATCGATCTCACGCCCTTCGCCGCCTTCACGAGGCAGGATGTTCCACTTGCCCTTCTCGCCCCAGCGATAACCGATGGAGCCCTGAGGAGAAACCAGTTCACCGCTGACATCCAGCGCGATGGTTTTCCATTCCGGGTTGTTTTCCTGGCCGAGGTTGTCGGTAAGGTCCGAGGCGCGCAAGAAACGGTCCGGCTGGTAACCGGCGCCCGGCGCCTTGTCGACCATTTGTTTGAGCAGCACCAGCACCGGCAAATCGGTGAAGCGCTTGGCGTAGTCGGTGAAATACGCGCTCGGTTTGTCCAGGTGAAACTCTTTGAAGATCACATGGTTAAACGCCTGGGCCAGCGCCGCATCGGTACCCTGCTTGGGGTTGAGCCACAGGTCGGTGAGCTTGGCGACTTCCGAGTAGTCGGGGGTGATGGCGACGGTCTTGGTGCCCTTGTAACGGACTTCGGTAAAAAAGTGCGCATCGGGGGTACGGGTCTGCGGGACGTTGGAGCCCCAGGCAATGATGTAGTTGGAGTTGTACCAGTCGGCCGATTCCGGCACGTCGGTTTGCTCGCCCCAGACCATCGGCGAGGCCGGTGGCAAGTCGCAGTACCAGTCATAGAAACTCAGGCACGCACCGCCGATCAGCGACAGATAACGCGAACCCGCGGCATAGCTGACCATCGACATGGCCGGAATCGGCGAGAAACCGACGATCCTGTCCGGGCCGTATTGCTTGATGGTGTAGACGTTGGACGCGGCAATGATCTCGTTGACTTCCTCCCAGTTGGAGCGAATGAAGCCCCCCATGCCGCGCTTGCTTTTATAGGAGTCGGCCTTGGCCTTGTTCTCGACAATGCTCGCCCAGGCTTCCACCGGCGCCATGGTCTGCCGCGCCTCGCGCCAGAGCTTGAGCAACGGCTTGCGGATTTTCGGGTACTTGAGGCGGTTGGCGCTGTAGATGTACCAGCTGTAACTGGCGCCACGCGGGCAACCGCGGGGTTCGTGGTTAGGCAAATCGTTGCGGGTGCGCGGGTAATCGGTCTGCTGGGTTTCCCAGGTGATCAGGCCGTTCTTGACGTAGATTTTCCACGAGCACGAGCCGGTGCAGTTCACCCCATGGGTGGAACGCACGATCTTGTCGTACTGCCAGCGCGAACGGTAGACGTTCTCCCAGTCGCGAGACTCTTTGCGAGTCTCTCCATGACCATCGGAAAACTCGTTTTGCTTGCGATTGAAAAACCGCAGTTGATCCAGTAAATGACTCACGGTGTGTCCTCTCAGGCTTGCTGCGGGGTTCTGTGCCCCGCCCACGCAATGGTTGGATTCAGGTCGTCTCAGCAGGGTGTCGCGGCGCCTTTGCGCGCGTACCACCACCAGGTCACCACGATGCAGCTCAGGTAAAAAACGACGAACATGTAGAAGGCCATCTCAGGGCCGCCGGTCTGGGCCATCGAAGTGCCGAAGGATTTGGGAATGAAGAACGCACCGAAGGCGCCCATGGCCGAACTGAAGCCCAGGACGGCGGCCGATTCCTTGCCGGCATCCTTGAGCGCCTGTTCACGCACGGCTGGCGATTTCCCGGCCGAGGCTTTTTCGTGCTGCGTGCGGAAGATCACCGGGATCATCCGGAAGGTGGAGCCGTTGCCCACGCCAGTGGTGATGAACAGCAGCATGAACAAGCCGAGGAAGCCGTAGAAGCTGCCGCCCGCGCCGTTCTGCGGCAAGAAGTGCATCACGCCGAAGACCATCGCGATCATCGCCACGAAGTTCCACAGGGTCACTTTCGCGCCACCGAGCTTGTCCGCCAGCCAGCCACCCAATGGCCGCACCAGAGCGCCAACCAGTGGGCCGAGGAAGGCGAATTTCAAGGCAATGACATCCGGAAAGGAGGTTTTGATCAGCAGCGGAAACGCGGCGGAAAAGCCGATGAACGAACCGAAGGTCGCCAGGTACAACCAGCACATCAGCCAGTTGTGCTTGCGCTTGAAGATCACCGCCTGTTCGCTGAACGAGGCCCGGGCGCTGGACAGGTCATTCATGCCGAACCAGGCCAACACTGTCACCAGGACGATAAATGGCACCCAGATGAACCCGGCGTTCTGCAGCCACAACTGACCGCCGTCCGGCAACGCTTGCGGCGAGCCACCCATGAAGCCGAACACACCGAAGGTAATCACCAGCGGCACGCAGAACTGCATCACCGAGACGCCCAGGTTGCCCAGTCCGGCGTTGAGGCCCAGAGCTGTGCCCTGTTGGGACTTGGGATAGAAGAAGCTGATGTTGGACATGCTCGAGGCGAAGTTGCCGCCACCGAAACCGCAGAGCAAGGCAATCACTACGAACACGCTGTATGAGGTGCTCGGGTCCTGCACGGCGAAGCCCATCCAGATCGATGGCAACAGCAGCGACGCGGTGCTCAGGGCAGTCCAGCGCCGGCCGCCGAAGATCGGCACCATAAAGGAATAGAAGACCCGCAAGGTCGCACCGGACAGCCCCGGCAATGCCGCCAGCCAAAACAGTTGGTCGGTGGTGAAGCTGAAGCCGATGGCGTTCAAGCGCACAATCACCGTGCTCCAGACCATCCACACCGCAAAGGCCAACAACAGCGCAGGAATGGAAATCCACAAGTTGCGAGTGGCGGTCTGTTTGCCGCTACTTCCCCAGAACGCGGGGTCCTCGGGGCGCCAGTCATGAATGACCGGGCCTTTGTCAGGCGTTTGCAGAACGGACATGTTCTTCTCCTTGGGCAATGCTGGAAATCGGGGACGGGATCAGCAGCGGCTCTTTACCAAGCACCGGGCTTTTGCGTATTTCGCTGAAGTACATCCAGGTGAGGGAGACCCAGACCACGCCGTACATCAACATGAAGCAGGAAGAGCGCACGCCGGTGAGGTCCACCAGGGCGCCGAACAGGATCGGCAGCACGAAACCGCCCAGGCCACCCGCCAGGCCAACGATGCCGGACACCGCGCCCATGTTTTTCGGGTATTCATTGGCGATGTATTTGAAAACCGAGGCCTTGCCGAATGCGAAGGCGATGCCCATGACGAACAGCAGCACGGTGAACAACGCGGGGCTCAGGCCAATGTGGAAATCCAGCGGGCCGTCGATGGTCTGCACTTGCAGTTGGGTCTGGGGATACGAGAGCAGGAACAGGCAGATCCAGCTGACCCACAACACCCACCAGGTCACGCTTTGCGCCCCCCAGCGATCCGACATCCAACCGCCGACGGCACGCAGTACGCCGCCGGGCAGGGAAAAACAGGCCGCCAGCAGCGCCGCGCTTTGCAAGCTGAAACCGTATTCCTGCACGTAGTACTTGGTCATCCACAGTGCCAGGGCAACGTAGCCGCCGAAGACGATCGAGTAGTACTGGCAGTAGCGCCACACCGCAGGATCCTTCAGCGAGCGCAGTTGCTCACGCAAGCTGGCGCCCGTGGCACTACGATGGCCCTTGTTTTCTGAGGTCAGGAACCAGAACAGCAGCGCAGTGATAAACAAGATCGCACTGAAGACTTTCGGCACCAGCTGCCAGCTGCCGGCGGCGATCAGCGCCGGGGCCAGGAACTTGGTCACCGCCGACCCGGCGTTACCGGCACCGAAGATGCCCATGGCGAAGCCCTGGTTCTCCTTGTCGAACCATTTGGCGACGTAGGCAATCCCAACGGAAAACGAGCCACCGGCCAGGCCGACGAACAAACCCAGTACCAGGAACTGCCAGTAGGCGGTGGCGTGACTGATCAAGTACAGCGGCGTGACGCAAGTCAGCATCAGCAGGAAAAACACGCTGCGCCCGCCAAATCGGTCGGTCAGCAACCCCAGCGGCAAACGCACCAGCGAGCCGGTCAGCACCGGGGTCGCGGCCAGCAGGCCGAATTGGGTTTCGTTGAGCTGGAGCAATTCCTTGATCGGCACGCCGAGCACGGCAAACATCATCCAGACCATGAAGCACACAGTGAAGGCCAGCGTGCTCATGCCCAGCACCAAGCCTTGTCGTACACGCGGTTGGGTCACAATGCTCTCCCGTCAATTAGCCATGGCGGCAGACTAGAGAGGCAAACCCCGCAAAAACTTGACCCAAGTCAACGATGCCCATGTGAGCCTAAGCCTATGCTTAGCCCGCCTACCTCCAAGGAGGTAGTGCTAGAAAACCTTGAAAACCTTTATTTATCAGCTTGTTAAGGGTTTCAACCCACGCTTTTGCCGACAAGGAACTGTCGACAACTCTTTAGAGGTAGCTCGCCCAGGAACGGCGGCAAAACCCCACGCTGGAACGTGCATGCTCTGTTTTCTTATCGCTTTCCCGGACCTGCGCCGATGATCCGCTGGTTGCGCAGCTCCCTGCCCGCTCGCGCCGGGCTGGCGGTGATCCTGATCGCCGTGCTGGCGCTCGCCAGTTCATTGAGCGCCGGGCTGATCGCCTGGTTCAGCCAGGGCGATGCCGCTGCCATCAACACCGCAGGCTCGGTGCGCATGGAGACCTATCACCTGAGCTGGAAACTCGCCGCTGGCGTCGCCGACGAAGAAATCACCACCATCATCGACAGCCTGCAAAACCGCTTGGACAGCCACTCTCTCAAAGCGGTACTGGAAGATGGCCCGACCACCGCATTGCAACTCAGTTATGGGCAAATCCAGCAACACTGGAATGAGGATTTGCGTCCGGCACTGGAGCGCGGCGATGCGGCGGCCTTTCAGGCCCAGGCGCAGTCCTTCGTTGAGCAACTGAACCAGTTCGTCGATCTGTTACAGCGCCAAAGCGAACAAAAGCAAGGCTGGCAACAGGCGATCCAGGGCCTGGCCCTGTTCACCACCATGATCGTCCTGCTGCTCGGGCTCTACGAACTGCAGTACGGCGTCGTTACCCCTTTGAAGGAGTTGGTGGATGCAACCCAGCGCTTTCGTCGCGGCGACTTCAAGGTGCGGGTCAACCATCAGTCCGAGGATGAGCTGGGCCAGTTGGCCATGAGTTTCAACACCATGGCCGAGACGATCGAAGAGTCGCATCGCACCCTGGAAAGTCAGGTCCGGCAAAAAACCCTGAACCTGCAACAAGCCAATGCCGCCCTGGAGCTTCTGTATCAAAGCAGCCGAAGCCTGGCCACACGCCTGGCCAATGCCGAAGGCCTGGATGAGTTGATTCGGCGCTTCCAGCAACGCCTGCCCGGCTTGCGCCTGTCGCTGTGCCTGCAGGGACAGTTGCAGGCACCGGCCCAGCAGTTGCTCGCCCTGCATGGCGCAAACATCCGGGAAGTCTGCGCCAGTAGCGACTGCGCCACGTGCCAGCGACACCCTAAAACCAACCCGCAAATCTTCAGCATCAGCAACCAGGGCAGTGAACTGGGGGAACTCAAGGCGCACTTTGTCGACGGGCACCCCATGCAAGCCTGGGAAACCCAACTGATCCAGGCCCTGGCCAATCTGATCGGCACCTCGCTCTCGCTCAAGCGTCAACGGGAACAGGATCATCGCCTGCTACTGCTCGAAGAACGCACGATCATCGCCCGCGAGCTGCACGATTCACTGGCCCAGGCCCTGTCCTACATGAAGCTGCAAGTCAGCCGCATGCAAACCCTGATGCGCCGGGGCGAACCGGTCCAGACCCTGGAAACCGTCACCAGCGAATTGCGCGAGGGACTGAACAATGCCTATCGCCAGTTGCGCGAGTTGCTGACCACGTTTCGCTTGCAGATTCACGACGCGGGACTGGTACAGGAACTCAAGGACACGGCCGAGGAGTTTTCCCGTCGCGGAGAATTCCAGGTGCACCTGCACGTCGACACGCTGGCCTTTCAACTATCGGCCAGCGAACAAATCCACATTTTGCAGATCACCCGCGAGGCACTCTCCAACTGCCTGCGCCACGCCCATGCGCAAAACGCCTGGCTGCAACTGCGCCAGGATGGCGAGACCGTCAGGTTGTCGGTCGAAGACGACGGGCGTGGGTTCAGTGGCAACGTCGACCAGCGCGAACACCACGGCCTGAACATCATGGATGAGCGGGCTCGCAGCTTGCGCGGCCAACTGCAGATATTTTCCAGGGAGCCCCAAGGCACCCGTGTCCAACTGGAATTCCACCCGGAGTTTCTCGGGCAGCAAACAGAAGGTAGCGCCACATGACCCCGTCCCCACAACACAAAATCCTGCTGGTAGACGATCACCCGATGATGCGTCACGGCATTCGCCAGATGCTCGAACTCGAAGATGACTTCCTGATCATCGGCGAAGCCAGCCAGGGTGAAGAAGCACTCAGTCTGATTGAGCCGCTTCAACCGGACCTGGTTTTGCTCGACAACAACATGCCGCAAATGAATGGCATCGAAACCCTGCGCCGACTACGAGCCATGCACTACACCGGCAAAGTCCTGCTGTTTACGGTGTCGGACGCCGAAGACGACATTCGCGATGCACTGCGCCTGGATGCCGACGGCTATCTGCTCAAAGACATGGAGCCCGAACTGTTGATTCAGTACATCCGCGATGCCCTGAACGGCGCGCTGGTGATCAGCCCGGGACTGACCCAAGTCATGGCGCAAGCACTGCGTGCTCCTGCGCGTCAGGCCGTGGTGGAACTGACCGAGCGTGAGCGTCAGGTGCTGAAAACCATCGCCAGCGGCTTCAGCAACAAGGTCATCGGGCACAAGCTGGGCATCACCGAAGGCACGGTCAAGGTTCACGTCAAAAACCTGTTGCACAAACTCGGCTTGCGCTCACGAGTAGAGGCGGCGGTGTGGGCCATGGAACATCTGCGCAACGCCGGCTGAAGGGTATTCCTCTTTGGAGGTAGGCCTGCAGAGGCATAGGTCATCAAGCCTGCGCTCTCTACTATGGTCGTCAGCGGAGGTACGCCATGCTGACTCACCCTTCCATCGTTTTAACGTTGCGCCGTCATCATCTGTTCAGCCAACTGCCGGAGAAAGTCTTCGAGGAAGTCTGCGGCCTGGCCATGCTCAAACGCCTGAGTTGTCACAGTACGCTCATGCATCAAGGGGATCCGGCCAGGCGTTTTTTCCTGCTGGTCAGCGGCCAGGTCAAGTTGTACCGGCTCACCGGCGAAGGCCAGGAGAACCTGGTGGAGATCATTCAGCCCGGCCAGACTTTTGCCGAAGCCTTGCTGTTCAGCCAGGCTCGTCTGTATCCGGTGAGCGCCACCGCGCTGAAGGACAGCGTGCTGGTGAGCATCGACGGCAACCATTACCGCAATGCCCTGGAGGACCAGCCAAAAGTCTGCCTGGCCATCCTGGCGAGCATGAGTGTGCACCTGCACCTGCGTCTGCGCGATATCGATACCTTGACCATGGCCAGTGCGAGCCGTCGGGTGATCAATTTCCTGTTCCAGGAACGCCACCCGGTGACCGGCCAGATTGTCTTGCAGATGTCCAAACGCCTGGTGGCGTCGAAGCTGGGAATTCAGCCGGAAACCTTTTCGCGGATACTGCATCGCCTGGTGGAAAGCGGCCTGATTGCCATGGAGCGACGCCACATCAGCATCCTCGCTGAAGAGGAACTGGCCGCTTTCCAATAGCCGGAATTGACCGTCATCAAGGTACCCATCCACACCTCTTGCACACTGACAGAGCCCATCCACGGAGAGTGCAAATGCCCCGTTCAACCCTGCCTTTGGTTTACTCCTGCTCAGGCTGCTCCAACGTCGCCCAACTGGCCAACACCCTGGCCGTGCGCCTGGATCGCAGTGGTCTCGCTGAAATGTCCTGCATCGTTGGTGTCGGCGGGCATGTGGCAGCGCTGGTCAACAAAGCGCGCTCGGGGCGCCGGATCTTCGCGCTGGACGGCTGCCCGCTGCAATGCGTCGAGAACTGCCTCAAGCAACATGGCCTGCACGCGGACGTGCACCTGATCCTCAGCCACTACGGGCTGCGCAAACGCTATGGCGAGGACTGCACGCTGGCGCAGAGTGATGAGTTGTTTGAAGGGATCAGGCAGTTGATTGCCAGTGATGCCCGACAGCACGGAAGCCGCCAGTAAACGATTAATGCTGTTCACTTAAGCAATTTCAGCCGCGACGCATTCCTTGTAGCAGCTGCCGAAGGCTGCGTTCGGCGGCGAAGCCGTCGTCAAACCAGTGATTGCGGCGTGTCAGGCAGACCGCACTAGCCGGATTCACGACGGCTTCGCCGCCGAACGCAGCCTCGCAGGCTCGACAGCTGCTACAGATCGCATTACGGCTTAAGTGAACAGCATTACAGTAAACGATGGCCTGAGGGCCAACGAAAATCCAACTGTGGGAGCGGCGGTGCGACGATTCAACCTGCTCGCTCCCACATTTAATCTACGTTGCTCATCCCGCCGCCAAGCCCTTCCCCGCCCGCTCCAGATTGCGCCACAACCACACGGGCAGAACATCGGGATCAAGGCTGTCAATCAGGTTCTTCAGCGCCAGCCCCAGTTCGGTATCACCCTCGATGACCAGCCGCCGGCGAAAGAACAACGTGTCGGGATCTTCCTGACGGCTGGCCAGCAATAAAAATTCGCGCCAGTTACCGCTGATGGTCACGTTCGCCGTAGCGTGCTCGGCAATCCGCAAGCCCTGACGACTGAGCGTCAGGTACCAGGACAAACCCAGGTCCGGAATCCGCAAGCACAGCCAGCGCCCGCGCAGCACTTCGAACTCGCCCTCGCGCAATGGCTCGGCGAGGCAGCGATTCAGCGCCTGCTGCAACGCCAGGCGCTGCACGGCAAAAGGCACCCGGCGCACCAGTGGCAACAACCGGTCGGCGCCTTTCAACAGCCACTTCTTTCGATTCAGCACAGGCCAACCTCCTCGACGCGCAGCATGCCGGCCTGACCATGCCAATAGCCATTGCAACCTTCGACGAACAGCGGCGGTGTTTCGCCCAAACGAACCCGTTGATAGGCCGCGATCACTTCGTCCATGCCCTGAGCACGAGGGCTCAAGCGCAACAGATCGGCACCACAGGCCACCAGTCCGGCGTAATCGGCCAGCAGGTTGGTCACCTCGGCCGACATCGTTTGAATACCGTTAAGGGTAAACAGTGGTTGCCCCTCCTGGCTGGTCAGCGCCAGGCCATCGGGGTAGTTGATGCAGCAGAACCGGCAGTCGTCCTTGGGCCGGTTTTCTGCACGGGCAGTGAAGCAGCGGGCGGAATAGGCCAACGGCAGATGCCCATAGGCGAAGATTTCAACTTCCGGCACTGCACGGCCCAGCTCGCGCACTTGCCCGATCACGTCGCTGATCAGCGTCGCCGAACACTCCACGGGCGGCACCCAGCGAGTCATTCCGCTGTCGAGTAATTGTGCCAATGAGTGGCCGTTGTACAGATTGAGCGCCGGGCCGCCCACGAAAGGTAACTTGCGCTCGGCCAGGAAATGCACCGCGCCCATGTCGTTGGCCTCCACCAACAACTCGCCGTTGTCGCACAGCCGGCGCAGGCTGGAGAGTTCGGAGGCAGCCTCGATCAGCGTCAGGCTGGAAAGCACCAACTGTGCCTGGCTGCATTCCTGTAACTCGCGCCCCAGCCCCAGCCATTGATCCAGGGAAAAGGCCCGGCGTTTGGAGCACACGGTTTCCCCCAGATAAATCACGTCCAGGGGCAAGGTCGACATGTCGGCGTAAAAGTTGCTGAGTTGCTCTTTGTCCCAATAAAACAGGACCGGTCCCAGGCTGAGCTTCATGTCGCGTCCCTCATTGCCATGATCGATGATAAGCGCCCAGGGTGGTCTGGCTGCCTTCGGACAAACCGGCCAGCACCTGACGCCATTCTTCCTTGACCCGAAAACTGCCGGGCGCGCCACGGTGAGCATCCAATGCCGCGCGCCAGACCCGGGTGACTTGTTCGACATACGCCGGGCTGCGTTGGCGGCCCTCGATTTTCACCGCTTCGACGCCAATGGCCGTCAATTCCGGGAGCAAGTCCAGGGTGTCGAGGCTGGTGGGCTCCTCCAGCGCATGAAAGCGTTTGCCATCGACCAGAAAACGGCCTTTGCACAAGGTCGGGTAACCGGCCGATTCGTCAGGGGTGTAGCGATCGATCAGCACTTCGCTGAGGCGCGCGCTCAAGCCTTCGGCGTCCTCGCTCCAACGCACGGCTTTGGCTGGCGAACAGACACCGCACAGGTTCGGCGACTCACCGGTAATGTAGGAAGACAGGTGGCAACGCCCTTCGGCCATGATGCACAAGCTGCCGAAGCCAAAAACTTCGATGGGCACCGAGCTGCTGGCGGCGACTTGACGTACCTGCGCCAACGACAACACCCGTGGCAATACCGCGCGACGAATGCCGTAGCGCTGCGCATAAAATTCCAGCGCCGCGGCATGGGTTGCCGACCCCTGAACCGACAGATGCAGGGCCAATTGCGGGTGACGCTGACTGGCATAGTCGAGCACCCCGGGGTCGGCGGCGATCAGCGCATCGACGCCGAAATCGGCGGCACGATCCACCGCCCGTTGCCAGCGCTCCCAACCCTTGGGTTGTGGGTACGTGTTGACCGCGACGTAGAGTTTGCGTTGATGTTGGCGGATGTGGGCGACGGCGGCGTCGAACTGTTTGTCGTCCATGTTCAACCCCGCGAAATGCCGGGCATTGGTGTCATCGCGAAAGCCGACATACACGGCATCGGCGCCTTGGCGCACCGCCGCTTTAAGCGCAGGCAGATTCCCTGCCGGGCAGACCAGTTGCATGGGTAATCCTCATCAAAAAGCGCAGTCCGGAGCCTGATCAGCCATGGTTGGAATGCGCTTGTGGCGAGCGAGCTTGCTCCGGGCGGCATTCCGACGCTGGACTGCGCAGCAGGCCTGAATAACAGGGCCGCTTCGCGACCCAGCGGGAGCAAGCTCCCTCGCCACACAGTCTAGCCAGACCGGCAGGCACAGCCTTGACGGCAATCAATTGCCATCACTGCATCAGGTCGGCGAAGGACAGGAACATCACGTTGTCGTGCTTGAGCACTTGCTGCTCGCACTCGATCACCGCCAGCCCGTCGGCCCAGCACGCGGCGGTCAACATGGCCGAGCTTTGCTGAGGGTGCAGTTCCACACTCAACTGGCCATCGGCACCGGGAATCAACCTGGCCCGCAGGTATTGTCGACGCTTGTTACGCTGCAACCAGTCGAACCCGGCGGGTACAGCCAACGGCACTGGCAGCACGTCAGTCACGCCCTGGGCCCGGAGCAGGAACGGACGCACCACCACCAACGCGGTAATCAGCGCCCCTGACGGGTTTCCCGGCATACCGATCCACGGTTTACCGGCCACTTCGCCATAGGCCAATGGCTTACCCGGCTGGATGGCCAGCCGCCAGAAATCCACACTGCCCAGTTCCTCGATGGCCTGTTTGAGGTGATCTTCCTCGCCGACCGACACGCCACCGGAGCTCAACAGCAAGTCGCATTCCGAAGACGCCAGGCTCAAGGCATGCCGGCTGGCCACCAACTCATCGGCCATGACGCCATAGTCATGCACCTCGACGCCCCAGCCGCGCAACAACGCAGCAAGGCAATACCGGTTGCTGTTGTAGATCTGCCCCGGTGCCAAGGAATCGCCCGGCTCGCGCAGTTCATTACCGCTGCTGAGCAGGCACACTTGCAACGGCCTATAGACCTCGACCCGGGCGATCCCGGCGCCGGCCAGCAACCCCAGTTCTTGTGCGCGCAGGCGTTTGCCAGCCTTGAGCAGCAGATGCCCGCGGCGAACTTCCTCCCCTTCCTTGCGCACGTGATCGCCAACGGCTACGGGCGGGAACCAGACTCGCTCGCCTTCGACCCGGCAGCGCTCTTGCGGCACGACGGTATCGGCACCCGGTGGCAATGGCGCGCCGGTAAAGATCTGCACCGTTTGCTGCGCAAGCAAGGGCGAGCGCGCCTGATCCCCCGCCGCAATTCGCCCGCCAATCGTCAAACAGCCACCTTCCGCTGGCAGGTCACCAGCCCTGAGGGCATACCCGTCCATGGCACTGTTGTCCCAGGCCGGCAGGTTCACCGGGCAATGAATGTCCACCGCCAGTACCCGCCCCATGGCTTGGTCCAGACGGACCATTTGCGCCAGGGGCGGTGGCGGCGCCTGGTCGAGCAGACGGCTGATGGCCTCGTCCACGGGCATCAGGTTGCCGAGGTCGCACACCCGGCCGCTCATGAGCGTGTCTCGCAGGCGTCGATGACCCGCTGTGCTTGCGCTTTCAAATGCGGGGCGAAGTTACACGGGCCGGTGCGACTGTCCAGTTGCTCGAGCAGAATCTTGTTCCAGGCAGTCCGGCAGGCACCCGGCGAGCCAGGAACGCAGCACACCAGTACACCGTTACTCATCCCGGCCAGTGCCCGGGACTGCAGACTGGACATGCCAATCTCCTCCAGCGACACCTGGCGGAACAATTCGCCGAAGCCTTCCACATGTTTGTCCAGTAGTGGCAGCACCGCTTGCGGTGTGTTGTCACGAGCGGTGAAACCGGTGCCGCCAGTCATCAATATGACTTGCACCCGGGGGTCGGCGATCCACTGGGAGACCGTTGCGCGGATCTGATAAATGTCGTCCTTGACCAGGCCACGATCGATCAGCACATGCCCGGCCGTTTGCAGCAAATCCGCCAGGGTCTGTCCTGAAGTGTCGGTGTCAAAGGTGCGCGTATCGCTGATGGTCAGCACGGCAATGTTCAGGGGTTCGAAACTGCGTTGCGTCAGATGGGCCATATCCAGGCTTTCCCGTAGATGAGGGTATGGCCCAAAGCCTGAACCGGAATAGCGAATGAGCCTATTCCTCCAAGGAGGTACCTCGTCGGGGTCTATGGATTAATGGGGGACTCAAGCCCGTAGCAGCTGCCGCAGGCTGCTACGGGGGAACTTACTCGTCGCTCAAGGCGCCAAGCGGCGCCGTAGCCATGCACCATCTCGCAACCGGTAATCGAGACGGTCATGCAAGCGGTCGGCACGGCCCTGCCAGAACTCCAGACGTTCAGGGTGCAGGCAGTAGCCACCCCAATGCTCGGGACGCGAAACGGTCTGGCCAACGAAGCGCTTGATGGTCTGCGCCAACATCGACTCCAGCGCAGCACGACTGGCCAACGGACGGCTTTGCGGTGAAGCCCAGGCGCCCAGGCGACTAGCCATCGAGCGGGAATCGAAGTATGCATCCGAGAGTTGCGGGTCGAGCCTGGACACCCGGCCTTCGATGCGCACTTGACGCTCCAGCCCCGGCCAGAAAAACGTCATGGCGGCATAGGGATTGGCGGCCAGTTGCCGCCCCTTGTCGCTCTGATAATTGCCGAAAAAAGTAAAACCTTCATCGCTCAAGCCTTTGAGCAACAGCACACGGCAGTGCGGCCGCCCTTCATCATCGACCGTCGCCAGCACCATGCTATTGGCCTCGACAGGTGCGCACTCGGTGTCGCGGGCCTGTTGCAGCCATTGCCGGAACATCGCCAGTGGATCGTCCAGCGCTGCCTCATCTTGCAGGCCATTAAGGGTGTAGTTACGGCGCATTTGGGCCAGGGACAGGGGCATGACGGTGATCTCCGGAAGGTTTTGCGCAGTGTGCGAGGCACTGCGCGATACCACCTTGACCGCCATCAACACCGAGCGTCGACACGGCAGCGCCCTGACCTACTTCAGACGCAGGCGCCGCGCCAGTTTGTGCAAATTGCTGGGGTCGACTTCCAGCATCCGCGCGGCGCTGGCCCAGTTGTCCCCGGACAGGCTCAGGGCCTCGAGGATCTTCTTGCGCTGGTAATCGTCGACGGCTTCGCCCAAGGGCAGGAACGGCAGATCAGCCGTAATGTCCCGGGATGGCTCGACCTCTGCCCCCGATGCTGCCACCGGGCTGTCGAGATCGAGAACCTCTGGCTCCAGCGTCATGATCGATGTGCGACTCGTCCCGCGACTGAGCTGCTTCAATGCGGCCCGACTGATGACGTGCTCCAGTTCGCGCACATTGCCCGGCCAGGTGTATGCCAGCAAGGCTCGCTCCGCCGCCGGCGACAAACGCAAACCTCGCAGGCCGAGCCGCGCCCGATTGAGCTCCAGAAAATGCCCGGCCAGCATCAACACATCGTGACCACGCTCGCGCAGCGCTGGAATCGGCACCGGGTACACCGAGAGGCGGTGATACAGATCGGCGCGAAACAAGCCATCGCGGATGCTGTCCGGCAGGTGCCGATTGGTGGCGGCGATGATGCGCACATCGACGTGCAACGGCTTGTCGGCGCCCAGGCGCTGGATCTCGCCGTTTTGCAGGGTGCGCAGCAATTTCGCTTGCACACTCAAGGGCAACTCCCCGACTTCATCGAGAAACAGCGTGCCACCGTTGGCGGCGTCGAAGCGTCCGGCACGGTCACTCGTAGCACCGGAAAAGGCGCCTTTGACATGCCCGAACAACTCACTCTCTGCCAGCGACTCCGGCAAGGCTGCGCAGTTAACCTGTATCAGCGGTTTGTGGTGGCGCCTTGAAAGACGATGCAAGCGCCGTGCGAACAGCTCTTTGCCGACGCCGGTCTCGCCCAGCAGCAATACCGGCAGATCGGAATCGGCCAGTACATCCAGCTCATTGAGCAACTGATGCAACACCTCACTTTGCCCAAGGATCTCGCCTTCTCCGACGGGCACGCGCAAGTCCTGAGGATCGCTGCGGGACAGGCGCAAGCTGCGGTTTTCCTGCTCCAGGCGGGTGACCCGCACGGCGGCTTCGATCTGCAAAGTGCAACGCTTGAGTTCTTCCCGCGCCCGGTTGTCAAAGGTCCCGGCGTGCAGCGCATCGAGGGTGATCGCGCCCCAGATCCGCCCCTCGACATAGAGGCTCACGCCCATGCAGTCATGCACCGGCAGCGGTTCGCCGACATGGTTGTCGAGCAAGCCGTCGTAGGGGTCCGGCAGGCGGCTGTCGGGCTCGAACCAGGTCGGCTCGCGCGACGCCATGATTGCCGCCAGCCGAGGATGCTGGGCAATGACGAACCGGCGCCCCAACGCTTCATGAACCAGCCCCACCGTTGCAACGGGCCTGAGGCTGTCGTCATCCAGACGCAGCAAGCCCACGGCGCCACTGTTGAAGTATTCGCGCAGGGTCTGGACCAGTCGTTGCAACCGCACGGCATTGGGCAACTCGACGATCAGGTCGGCCGCCAGGCTTTCTCGCAGCATGGTAGTCATCACCCTCTATGGTTGTATTTACCCTGAAGCATCAGGGTGAATATCACCACAACTAAAAATTAATCCATGTTTTTCAATACGTTAAAAATGGCATGCCGGGTGCAATGAGCCTGGGGAACCGTTGAAACCCAAACAAGGAACCCTGATGAGCCAGCCCCTATTGGAACAAAGCCTCGGCCAACTGGCCTGCGACATTCCCGGTGCCACCCGGATCTTTCACACCTTCAAACTGGACTTCTGTTGCGGCGGGCATAAAAGCCTGCGTGAAGCGGCCCTTGGCAAAAACCTCGATCCGGTCCTCATTGCCGACGCCCTGCAGATTCTGCAAGACGCCGGCGAAACCCAGCACGACTGGCGCAACGAACCGTCGGAACTGCTGATCGCCCACCTTCTGACGCGCTACCACGCCCGCCACCGCGAGCAACTGCCGGAGCTGATCCGACTGGCTCGCCGCGTCGAGCAGGTCCATGGCGCGCGCAGCAGTTGCCCCAACGGCCTGGCCGATCTGCTGACAGACATGCAGCAGGAACTCGAAGGCCACATGCTCAAGGAAGAACAAGTGCTCTTCCCGATGTTGCAACAAGGCGTTGGCCCTCAGGCCGCACCGCCGATCCAGGTGCTGCGTTTCGAACACGATCAACATGGTGAAGCGCTGGAGAAGATGCTCGCCCTGACCAATCACATCATCCCGCCCGCCGATGCCTGTAACACCTGGCGTGCGCTCTACCGTGGGCTGCTGGAGTTCAAAGACGACCTGATGCAACACATCCACCTGGAAAACAACGTGCTGTTCATTAATGCCCTGAACCCCCGCCATTGATCGATTACCGGCCCCCCCCAACCCGCGCCATCCAACCGGATGACGCGGGTTTTGTTTATGAGGGACGTATTGCGATCAGCCGTGCCAATAGAACATGGCCTTGGCCAGGATCACGATCAACACCATGTGCCCGAGAATGCTGCGGCGAATCCAGCTTGCGCGGGTCGCGGTCAGGCGCCCGTGGGTCAGCCAATAGGCCAGCAGCAAGTAATGACCAATGATGCTCAAGGCCAACAGGATTTTCAGGCTCAGCAACGTACCAAAACTGCTGGCCAGCGGCTGACTCAATGCGCCACGGTACTGCCACGCCAAACCGATGCCGGCGCCATACAACAGCAACACCACGCCGTGCAGAACCTTACGCGAACGCAGGGCAATCGCCTGATCCGCCGTCACTTGCGCAATCTCCGTCAACGGCTGGCGGGCGCGATGCCAGATGACCACCTCGAAAAACAGCGTGCCAATGAAGGCGATTGCCGCCAGCAAATGCGTGACCAGTAAAAAGGGATACATCAGCGGCTGCCTCCATTCATTCGCGTATTCATCCTGGATGACCGTCGACCCGGGCCCGCAACAGCATCGGCCCATAGCGCCAGGCATACAGTGCAAACGCCAGCGCCCAGCACAGGCCCGCCAACCACAATGCGGCCAAGGGGAAAAACAGGATCAACACCACCCGGCTCAGACACGCCAGGTTGAGCAGAATGAACGCCAGGGTCATGCCCGATGGCGGTTCCAGGGGGCGACCGGTGTGGCCGAGGCTGACCCGCGCGATCATCGCCAGCACCAGGCCAGCCATGGCCCCGATGGTCAGGCAATGCACCGCCAGACTCGGGTTGATCGGCACACCGAAATGCCACAGCGCCATCCCGAGACACGCCACCGCCAGCCAGCCATAGGCCAGATGCAGCGACCACAACAACGGCACGCGCCAGAGTGCCCGGTCATGCCAGCGCACCAGGCGCACCAGATGCCCTGCCGCCAGCACCGCGAACAGCAGGCCCACCCAGACATTGGGGTTGAGCGCCGGTCCTGCGGCATACAACAACGCCACCAGCGGCGAACCGACCAACAGCAGGCGATCCAGCCAGGGCCAGGCGGCAACGCCTTCAACCCGACCAAGGCCGCGCTGGGTGAAGAACGGAATGACCCGCCCGCCGATCAACCCCATCATCGCCGCCACCAGCCAGAGGCCGCTCAGCACGCCCTGGCGTTGCCAGCCTTCGTGCCCCTCGACCAGGCCGTACAGAGACAACCCGTCAGCCAAGGCCAATAACATCAAGACCACCACAATCGGGTAGTTACGTTTCTGCCGCACTTTCCACAAGGTGAAGCCCATGAGTACCGCCACCGCCAACGGGAACGCCAGTTCCAGCACGGCGAGCAACGGCCATGGCGCATTGGCCAGCCAGGCCACCCGCGCCAACAACCACAGCAACGCCAGCGCGGCCAACGGTTTGCTGCTGAGGCCGGGGCGACCGGTCCAGGTCTGCACCGCCGTCAACAGAAAGCCCGCGATAATCGCCAACCCGAACCCGAACAGCAATTCATGCCGATGCCAGCCCAGCCAACCGCCCGCCGGCTGCCAGTTGGAAATCGAACCACTGAAGGCCGCCAGCCAGAGCGGAATGACCAGCACTGCCAAAAGGCAACCGGCGAGGAAAAATGGCCGAAAGGCCAGCCGAAACAGCGGCGTGATTGCCATCGCTTTACGGCGGTCAAGCACTTGCATAAAACCACTCCTCTACCTTGTTGCTGACCTGACACCAACCCGCAGGCGCCGAGGTAAATCCAGGGGCAATCATCGGGTATTACCGATCCATTGCCGTTGTCGCAGATCAAGTGTGCAAGGGGCGTGCCCTGATGCTTTCTCGTATTCCTGTGGCGAGGGAGCTTGCTCCCGCTCGGGTGCGCAGCAGCCGTAAAACCGGCGAATGCGTTCTATCAGACATACCGCGTAGATCGATGTTGGGAGTGCTTCGCACTCCAGCGGGAGCAAGCTCCCTCGCCACAGGGCATTCCGGATCAGGGTACAAATGACCATTAAAGGGTTATTTTCACCCTAATCCTCAGGGTCTTTTTTACCCTCACGCCTGAGAACCCCGCTAAATAAAGGCCTCCAAGCCTGGCCCATGTCTTGCTCAAGCTTGTGGAAATCAAACAAACCGATCCCAGGAGTCGTCATGAAAAAAGTCATCCAGCCACTGGCCTGGTTCGTGGTGTTGACCTCAATCCTGGCCGTGGCCAGTGGCGTTTCCCTGGGCCTCGTCTGACTTGATCACCAGCCCCCCCCTTCTCAATCTTCAGGATGAATTCTCATGGTGCTTCACCGCGTCCATCACCAGATTCTGCGCAGTCATCATCTGTTCGAGCCGTTGAACGAAGAACAGCTGGACGAATTGATGAGTACCAGCCAATTGCTGAGCATCGACAAAGGCGAGCCGTTGTTCCGTCAGGGGGAGCCAGCCGATGCGTTCTACTTCGTGATTGCCGGCGCGGTAAAAATCTACCGGCTGACACCGGATGGGCAGGAGAAAGTGTTCGAGGTCATCAGCGAGCGGCAAACCTTCGCCGAGGCGATGATGCTGATGGACACCCCAAACTATGTGGCCTCGGCCGAAGCGATCTGCCCCACCCAGCTCTATCGTTTATCCAACAGCACCTACATGCGCCTGCTGCAGAGCAATAGTCGGTTGACCTTCGCACTACTGGGCAAGCTCTGCGTTCGCTTACATCAACGGGTCAACGAAATCGAAACCCTGTCGCTGAAAAACGCCACCCACCGGGTCGTGCGTTATCTGCTGACGCAACTGGTGCGCCAGCAAACCGTTGACTGCCAATTCGAACTGCCGATGGCCAAGCAACTGATTGCCGGGCATCTGTCGATCCAGCCAGAAACCTTTTCGCGAATCATCCGCCGCTTGATCGATGAAAACATCATCACTCAGGACGGCCGTCAGATCGCCATTCTTGATCGTCTGCGCCTGGAACAGTTCGAGTGAGTGCCATGCCCCTCTGCCTGTATTGCCAACATGCCAACCCTTCACAAGAAACCGAGTGCCACCAATGCGGCATGCCCCTGCCGGCACTGGCTGAACACGCCGGGGAACGTCGGCAGCGCCGATTCATGTGGTTCTGCGTTGGCCTGACGGTCTTTTGCGTGGTGATGTTTTTCTGGCTGCCGCGCAGCTGAAGATCGCACATATCCCTGTAGCAGCTGGCGCAGCCTGCGTTCGGCTGCGCAGCAGTCGTAAATCCTGAGCCCACGGTACGACTGAAACACCGCGTTGTATGGTTTTGCGACTGCTGCGCAGCCGAACGCAGCCTTCGGCAGCTGCTACAGGGACGCAGGTGGTCAAGGACATCACAGTTGGGTCAGCTGGCGGTACAACTGCGGCAAGCGCAGGGGCAGTTGTTCGGGCTGGCGGATCAAGGTGTAGCCATTGGCGCCGAACATGTACGGCAGGTAATCCCCGGCCTCGCGATCGATCGTGATACAGAACGGCGTCAGCCCCTGACGCCGTGCCTCCAGCACCGCCTCGCGAGTATCTTCAACACCGTAGCGCCCTTCATACAGATCCAGATCATTCGGTTTGCCATCCGTCAGCAGCAGCAACAGTTTGCTGCGCCGCTTGCTCGTGCCCAATAGTTGCGTGGCCTGGCGAATGGCAGCCCCCATGCGTGTGTAATACCCCGGTTTGAGACCTTGAATACGACCTCGGGTGGTGTCGTCATAACGCTGGATGAACGACTTGAGTTCCTGCATGCGCACTTGCTGACGACGCAACGAGGAAAACCCGTACAGGGCGAAATCATCACCCAGCACCGACAAGGTTTCGCCGAACAGCAGCAGGCTGTCGCGGATCACGTCGATGACACGATGCTGATCGTTCAGGTGGGCGTCAGTGGACATCGACACGTCGGCCAGCAACAGGCACGCCAGGTCGCGGCGAGTCTGCCGCTGCTCCATGAACAAACCGCGTTCGGCGCACTGGCCATGCTCGCGATCAACGTGAAAATCCAGCCAGGCCTGCATGTCCAGCTCTGATCCCTGAGGTTGTTGGCGTAACCATTGACGATCATTGCGCAGGTGCTCGAACTGACGCCGCAAACGGTGCGCCGAGGCCTTCAGGCGTAGCGGCAGCGGCTGCGCCTCACAGTCGCGGGGCACCAGCATTTGCAGGTTGACGAAGCTGTCCTGCATCCGTTGTTTGCGATAGTCCCACTCCGGCAACTTGATGCCCTCGCCGAGGGGAATATCGTCGACATCGGCCGGTGGTAAATCCAGATGCAGCTTGAGACCGCCACCCTTGCGCAGGCGTGTGCGCGACAGCGTCAACTCATCCAGGTCGTCGGCGACTCGGGCAGCGTCCGGGTCTTCGCTGTCATCCGACCAGCGATCCAGGTCCACGTGCTCGGTCCAGCTGAACAGGTTCTCCAGACGCACCACCAGCAACCCGCCTTCACGGGTGCTTTCATCGATCCGCGTCGCGCGCTTACGCCCGCCTTTCTGCTCGCCGGGTGGCGTGGTCAAAGACTCTTCGGACTCATCGCCCAGATCGGCAGCCTGGGGACTAGCGAGATTTTGCGGCGGGTACAACCACAGCGGCAACGGCCACGCGGCCCGTTCGCTACGGGGGAAGTGCTCGACACTGCCGGGCTCGCGCAACGCCTGGCATAACGCCCGTTCCAGTGCCGCTTCGCTGCCGTTCAACGAGGCCGGATCGGGGCGCAATTGCAGATGGGCATCGACCAGTCGTTGGTAACGAACACGCAGCGCGGGATAGCGTTGCAGCAGCTGTTGCGTCCAGCGTTGATTGTCCCGGCCCCAGTGGCGCATCTGCCCGGCCTGTGCCGCCAGCAACGCGAGCCAGCGATAGAGTTCCTCATTCAGTGCCACTTCGGGAAACACCGCCAGGCTCGATGGCAGCCGTAAATTACGCTCGTCACACCACGCCAGCGGCACTTGTTTGCAGGTGCCGGCGATTTGCTGCAACACGTTGCGTCGCAGCAGCAGATCGCGGTCGCTGGCCGCTTCCACACCGACGCCATTGGCACCGCCCATGGCGCGGAACAACAGCGCCAGCGGGCGTTGCTGGCTGGCCAGTTCAACCCGTGCTTCGGGGAAATCAGGGCTGGCGCGCCGGGTGATGAAACGATGCCAGACACTGCCTACCCACTCTTCCAGTTCGACGGTAAACGCCATGATGCTTGCCCTTGCTGGAACCAAAAAACGGCCCGCTGTATCAGCCGGGCCGACCTTTTCCTAGCCATTGCACCCGATCATGAAGGTACAACCGCCGCCGGAGCGCGCAAGGCTGCGCGGCCACGTTGCTTGAAGCTGAACAGGTAACAGAGCAGCCCGGCGAAGAAGCCGATACCAGCACCCAGACGCGCCCAGAACAGCACTTGCAGATGTTCGACCGTGGCCATGAATGGCAACGCGATCCCATCGGCCTGCCAGCGTTGCAGGTAAACCTGTACGACACCGGCCGCGGTGAGGAACAGCGTGATCATCACCATCGACAGGGTCATTAACCAGAAGCCCCAGACTTCGAGGGTCTGTGAACGCTCGTCACCCGCTTCACCCAGCCCGCGCAGGCGTGGCATGGCGTAGCTGATCAAGGTCATCACGATCATCGCGTAAGCACCGTAGAAAGCCAGGTGACCGTGCGCTGCCGTCAATTGCGAACCATGGGTGTAGAAGTTGACCGGCGCCAGGGTATGCAGAAAGCCCCAGACGCCCGCACCGAAGAACGCCGTGACCGTGGTGCCCTTGGCCCACAGCGTGGCGGCACGGTTCGGGTGTTGCCGACGACGGTTCTTCACCATGCTGAAGGCAAAGATCACCATGGCCAGGAACGGCAGCGGCTCGAATGCGGAGAAGATCGAGCCGACCCACAGCCAGACCTCGGGCGCACCGATCCAGAAGAAGTGGTGACCGGTGCCGATGATCCCGGTAATCAGCGCCATGGCGATGATCACGTAGAGCCATTTCTCCACGACTTCCCGGTCGACACCGGTGATCTTGATCAGCACGAAGGCGAGCATCGAGCCCATGATCAGTTCCCACACGCCTTCCACCCAAAGATGCACCACCCACCACCAGTAGAACTTGTCGCGGGCCAGATTACCGGGGTTGTAGAAGGAGAACAGGAAGAACACCGCAAGGCCGATCAACCCGGTCATCATCACCATGCTGACGGTGGTCTTGCGACCTTTGAGCAAGGTCATGCCGATGTTGTAGAGAAAGCCCAGGCACACCACCACAATGCCCATCTTGGTGATGGTCGGCTGCTCCAGGAACTCCCGGCCCATGGTCGGCAGCAGCTCGTTATGCGTCAGTTTGGCCAGGCCCGCATAAGGCACCAGCAGATAGCCGAGAATCGTCAGCACACCAGCAGCGGCGAATACCCAGAACAGAATGATCGCCAGCTTCGGGCTGTGCAGTTCGCGGTCGGCCTCTTCCGGAATCAGGTAATAGGCGGCGCCCATGAAGCCGAACAGCAACCAGACGATCAGCAGATTGGTGTGCACCATCCGCGCCACGTTGAAGGGAATGATCGGGAACAGAAAGTCTCCGATCACGTATTGCACCCCCATGATCAAACCGAACAGCACCTGACCGAGAAACAGCATCAGGGCAAACACGAAGTACGGTTTGGCCACGGCTTGCGAGGCGAATTTCAGATGCGGATTAGCGATGCTCATCTCTTAGCCCTCCTTGTTTGGCGGCCAGCCATTGGTGTTGATGTTCGAGCTCCATTTGAGGAACTCGGCGATGTCATCCACCTCTTGCTCGCTCAACTTGAACTGCGGCATCGCTCGTCGGCCCGGTACGCCCAGCGGCTGCATTTTCATCCAGGCATGTAGAAAAGGTTTAAAGCCCTCCTCCCCGCCGCGCCGCTGGAATACGTTGCCCAGCTCTGGCGCAAAGTAGGCGCCCTCGCCCAGCAACGTGTGGCAGCCGACGCAGTTGTTTTGCTCCCAGACCGTCTTGCCGCGAATCACTGATTCGGTTAACTGCGCTTCGTTGCTGCGCACTGGAAAGGTCTGTTCCGTGTGATAGGTCAAGGCCAGGAATATCAGGAAGAAAAAGACGCTTCCCCCAAAGTAGATATTCCTGGCCATGCCTTTGGTGAAGGTCTCTGACATGGTCGCTTCCTCTTTGCTTGGCGTGCCCATGATAGAAAGCGAGGGGGTAAAACCTGCTTGATGGCGATCAAGAAAGGCAGATGGTTTTGGTCGGGTATCAGGGCCAACCTGTAGCAGCTGCCGAAGGCTGCGTTCGGCTGCGAAGCAGTCGCAAAGTCAGACGCCGCGGTGTTTCAGGATGATTGAGGAGGCAGGGTTTACGACTGCTGCGCAGCCGAACGCAGCCTTCGGCAGCTGCTACAGGGTTCGCATAACGACTTAGCGGAACGACGCCAGCGTCAGCCCCACTACTGCCGCCAACACCAGCGCCCAGCTCACCATCAACCGGCGCCACAATCGCGGCGCATGGCGCATCTCCATGAAGCCATCGGTGATCAGCCAGGCCTTGCCAACCGCCACCAGCAAAATGGCAATGGACAACAGCCACGTCGCGCCGACTTGTGACAACACAACGGTGCACACGCTTAATGTGGCCAACGCTGCCCAGCAGACGAGCAACAACCTGGAAGCCGACATCAGAACCTCCGTCAATTCAGCACGTACACCAGCGGAAACAGCACGACCCAGATCAGATCGACCATGTGCCAATACAGCACGCCCGATTCAAACCCGCTGCGGTTGGCGGCGTTGTACAGGCCTCGACGGCAGCGCTCGGCCAGCCATCCGAGAATGACCATGCCGAGCAATACATGGAGAAAATGAAAACCGGTGAGGATCCAATAGAGGGTGAAAAACGTGTTGTGCTCCATGCCCAGCCCCGAGGCCAGCAAGTGCCGGTATTCGGTAAGTTTCAACACCACGTAGACGCTGCCGGCAAGCAACGCGGCCAGCAGAAGTACGGCGCCGTGGCGGGACCGGGAACGCCTGACCTGCTCCTGAGCCAGCGCGGCGAACAGCCCGGCGGTGAGCAGGCTCAGGGTCATCGCCAGGCCGGTAGAGGTGTTGAGCAATTGACGGCTTTCACCGAACAACTGCGGCTTGAGTGCCTGGGTCACGGCGAACGCCAGAATCAGGATGGCGAACACCGACAACTCGGCCAAAATGAAAAACCACATCGCCAGATCGCCCGGCAGGTGGCCACGCGCAACGCCCCTGGACTCAGCCGAAGTGGACATCAACCACGCCCATCAGCGCCGCAACCGTCAGCGGATCATCGCTCAGCGGCTCGGCCAGGCAAGCCATGCACGCTTCACGCGGGCTCATGCCGGAGCGGATCATTCGCGCAGTAAAAATCAGCAGCCGTGTCGAGGCGACTTCCTCAAGATCATGTTGATCCAGCCTTCGCAGGGCCTGCCCCAGCCTGACCACTTGCGCCGCCAGCGCGCTGTCCACCTGCGCTTCCCGGCTGACAATACGCTCTTCGTCGGCCACCGGCGGATAGCCGAAACGCATCGCCACGAAACGTTGTCGGGTGCTGGGTTTCATGCCTTTGAGCAGGTTCTGGTAGCCGGGGTTGTACGACACGACCAGCATGAATGAGGACGGCGCCTGCAACACTTCGCCGGTGCGCTCCAGGAACAACTCGCGACGATCATCGGCCAGTGGGTGCAGTACGACCACCGTGTCCTGCCGCGCCTCGACCACTTCGTCCAGATAACAAATGCCGCCTTCACGCACCGCGCGGGTCAGCGGCCCGTCCTGCCACCAAGTGCCTTGGGCGCCAATCAGATGACGGCCAATCAGGTCGGCGGCACTCAGGTCGTCATGGCACGCCACGGTGTACAGCGGCAGCTTCAGCCGATGGGCCATGTGCTGGACGAAACGGGTCTTGCCGCACCCCGTCGGGCCTTTGATCAGCACCGGCATGCCGTGTCGCCAGGCTTGCTCGAACAGCGCCTCCTCATTATTGAGCGGTTGATAGAAGGGTTCGCAAGACTGGATTCGGTCCATGGGCTGTCTGTTCCAAAAAGCGGATTCAAGTCACACGCTACGGGCGCCTGCGACAACCTGGCAAGTGACATGGCCGGCAAACTTGATCGCGGTCAAGCAAGCATTGGCCTGCTCGGGCATAGCCTTGCACGGCACTAAGAACCTGCGTTCTGCGCTGCCGTTCCAGCACATCGCAAAGGTCTTGCCTGAGGAGAAATGGAATGCTGATCAGCAATAGAAAAACGTTTGCTCTGACTGTCGCCACACTGTGTTCGGCGCTGGCCCTTGCGGTGACTCATGCGGCCCGGGCCGACGAGCCCGCTGCTGCTGCTGCTGCGGCGGCCAGCCCGCTGATGGTCAAAACCGCCGGAGCGCCCGACATGAGTCAGGCCGAGTTCGACGCGTCCAAGGAAATCTACTTCCAGCGCTGCGCCGGCTGCCACGGCGTGCTGCGCAAAGGCGCCACGGGTAAACCACTGACGCCGGACATCACCCAGTCTCGCGGCCAACCGTATCTGGAAGCGTTGATTACCTTCGGTTCACCAGCGGGCATGCCGAACTGGGGAACATCGAATGCACTGACCAAGGATCAGATCACGGCCATGGCCAAGTTCATTCAGCACACACCGCCCACGCCACCGGAATGGGGCATGGCCGAGACGCTGAAAACCTGGAAAGTGCTGGTCAAGCCCGAGGATCGTCCGAAGAAGCAACTGAGCAAACTCAATCTGCCGAACCTGTTTTCGGTGACGTTACGCGATGACGGCAAGATTGCCCTGATCGACGGTGACAGCAAGAAAATCGTCAAGCTGATCGAGACCGGTTACGCGGTGCACATCTCGCGCATTTCTGCCTCCGGTCGCTACCTGCTGGTGATTGGTCGAGACGCCCGGATCGACATGATCGACCTGTGGCCGGTGGAGCCGACCAAGGTCGCCGAAGTCAAAGTGGGCATCGAGGCGCGCTCGGTGGAGACTTCCAAGTTCAAGGGTTACGAAGACAAATACACGGTCGCCGGCTCCTATTGGCCACCACAATTCACCATCATGGATGGCGAAACCCTGGAGCCAAAACAGATCGTCTCGACCCGCGGCATGACTGTCGACAAGCAGGAATATCACCCAGAACCCCGGGTCGCGGCGATCATCGCCTCCCACGAATGGCCGGAGTTCATCGTCAACGTCAAGGAAACCGGCAAGGTCATGCTGGTCAATTACCAGGACATCAAAAACCTCACCATCACCTACATCGATGCCGCCCCTTTCCTGCATGACGGCGGTTGGGACAGCACCCATCGCTACTTCATGACCGCCGCCAACAACTCCAACAAAGTCGCCGTGATCGACTCCAAGGATCGCAAGTTGGCCGCCCTGGTGGACGTCGGCAAAACCCCTCACCCGGGTCGTGGCGCCAACTTTGATCATCCTGTCTACGGGCCGGTCTGGGCCACCAGCCACCTGGGAGACGACGGTATCTCGCTGATCGGTACCGACCCGGCCAAACACCCGCAATACGCCTGGAAACAGGTCGCCTCGCTCAAGGGCCAGGGCGGCGGTTCGTTGTTCATCAAAACCCACCCCAACTCGCGCCACCTGTATGTCGACACCACCCTCAACCCGGACGCCAAGCTGAGCCAGTCGGTGGCGGTGTTCAACCTCGACAAACTCGACGCCGGCTACACCGTGCTGCCCATCGCCGAGTACGCCGGCATCAAGCAAGGCGCCATGCGGGTCGTGCAGCCGGAATACAACAAGGCTGGCGACGAGGTCTGGTTCTCCGTGTGGAGCGGCCAGTCGGACGAATCGGCGCTGGTGGTGATCGACGACAAAACCCTGAAGCTCAAAACAGTCATCAAGGACAAACGACTGATCACGCCCACGGGAAAATTCAACGTCTACAACACCCAACACGACATTTATTGAGCTCCATCAATGAAAGGAATCCTCATGAAAAATACCCTGCTTTCACTGATCGCCCTGACCGGCGCATTGAGCCTGCAACCGGTGGTGGCCCAAGACGCGCCGGAGCTGTTCAAGAGCAAACCCTGTGCAGCCTGCCATTCCATCGACACTAAATTAGTCGGCCCGGCACTCAAGGAAGTAGCCGCCCGGAACGCTGGCGTGGCCGGTGCCACGGACACCCTGGCCAACCACATCAAGAACGGTACGCAAGGCAACTGGGGCCCGATACCAATGCCGGCCAACCCGGTGACGGATGATGAAGCGAAGACACTTGCAACTTGGGTCCTGAGTCTCAAATAGCCAACGGAGGGCGCCATGATGGTTCATCGACACGCAGTGGTTCTGGCGGCCCTCCTCCTTTTTTGCGCGACCTCGGTTGCGGCGCCGAACGCCAAGCGTCAGGCCCAACTCGAGCACCTGCTGGCCCAGGATTGCGGCGCCTGCCATGGACTGCACATGACCGGCGGGCTGGGTCCCGACCTGACGCGCGCAACGCTGGCAGGCAAGTCCCGCGACAGCCTGATTGCCACCGTCACCCAAGGTCGCCCCGGCACCGCGATGCCCGGTTGGGCCCCGTTGCTCAGCCCGGACGACATCCGTTGGCTGGTCGATCTTCTTCTCCAGGGATATCCCGCACCATGATCCGTTCAACCCTGCTTTTAGCGGCGACCGGGCTGTTGTTGTCCGCCTGCGCTCTGTCACCTTTGCGTGGTACCGGCGATCTGGGCGTGGTGGTGGAGCGCACCACCGGCAGCGTGCAAATCATCGAAAGCGATACCCGCACGGCACTGGCCCGACTCGAAGGCTTCGGCGATCTGTCCCATGCCTCGGTGGTGTTTTCCCGCGACCAGCGTTATGCCTATGTGTTCGGCCGCGACGGCGGGTTGAGCAAAATCGACCTGCTGACCCAACGCATCGACCATCGCGTCATCCAGGGCGGCAACAGCATCGGCGGCGCCATCAGTCAGGACGGCAAGTTGATCGCAGTCTCCAACTACGTGCCCGGCGGCGTAAAGGTGTTCGATGCCGTCACTCTGCAACAGGTGGCCGATATTCCCGCGACACCGCTCGCCGATGGCAGCAAACGCTCACGGGTGGTCGGCCTGGTCGACGCGCCCGGACAGCGTTTTGTGTTCAGCCTGTTCGATACCGGCGAGATCTGGACCGCCGATTTCAGTCAGGGCAGCACGCCACGGATCAGCCGCTTCACCGGCATCGGCCAGCAACCCTACGACGCGCTGATTACCCCCGATGGTCGCTATTACATGGCTGGGCTGTTCGGCGAAGACGGCATGGCGCAACTCGACCTCTGGCACCCCGAGCGCGGGGTGCAGCGAGTGCTCGGTGATTACGGACGCGGCCAGGCGAAGTTGCCCGTCTACAAGATGCCGCATCTGGAGGGTTGGGCCGTTGCCGACAACCAGGCCTTCGTACCCGCCGTCGGCCGTCATCAGGTGCTGGTGATGGATTCCCGCACGTGGCAGCAGACCGCTGCCATCCCGGTGGCCGGTCAACCGGTGTTCGTCACGTCGCGGCCGGACGGTCGGCAACTGTGGGTCAATTTCGCCTACCCGGACAACGATCGGGTCCAGGTCATCGACACCGAAACCCGTGCCGTAGTCGCCGATCTGCGACCGGGGCCGGCGGTGCTGCACATGGAATTCACCGCGCGCGGCGACCAGTTGTGGCTGTCGTTACGCGATGGCGATCAGGTTCAGGTCTGGGATCCGTACAGCCTGAAGCAGCTGAGCACCCTTCCCGCCACCGCGCCGAGCGGCATCTTCTTCAGCAGTCGCGCGCAGAAAATGGGCTATTGAAATGAACCTCGACCTGCTCAGCCGCCAACTGATCGACCGCTTCCAGCACGGCATGCCGTTGTGCCCGGAACCTTACAAGGAGATGGCCCGGATTCTCGGTTGCCGCGAGGCCCAGGTGATGGATTGTCTGGAAAAAATGGCTCAGGCCGGCCCCCTCTCACGCATCGGCCCGGTGTTCGAACACAGCCGCGCCGGGGCCAGCACCCTCGCCGCCTTCGCCGTGCCCGCCGAACGTCTGCAACAAGTCGCCGAGCGCGTCAGCCAGTATCCCGAGGTCAATCACAACTACGCACGGGAGCATTTCTACAACCTGTGGTTTGTGCTGACCGGGCCTGATCGCCCCCACATCGAACGTGTTCTCGAAGCACTTGAGAACGAAACCGGCCTTGTTCCGCTGGATCTGCCGATGTTGACCGCTTACCGCATCGACCTCGGTTTTGCCTTGGGAGAAGGCCCATGAAGACGGGATTGAGCCCCGAACAGACACAAGCCTTACGAAGGCACCTGGAAGACGGATTACCGCGTGTTTCGCGCCCCTATCAAACCCTCGCGGAACGGATAAACGCCGACGAAAACCAGGTGCTCGCGCAGATGCACCAGTGGCACGAACAGGGGCTGTTTCGCCGGGTCGGCCTGGTGCTCAACCATCGCGCCCTGGGCTTTACCGCCAACGCCATGCTGGTGCTGGATGTTCCGGACGCGCTGATCGACGAAGTCGGCCAGCGCCTGGGGCGAGCGTCCGGTATCACCCTCTGCTATCAACGGCCACGGCGCCTGCCGCAGTGGCGCTACAACCTGTTCTGCATGGTTCACGGACGCCAACGCGCGCAGGTCGAGGCGCAGATCCAGGCGTTGCTGGAAGAACACTTGCTGAGTGACCTGCCCCATCAACTGCTGTTCAGCACCCATGCCTTCAAACAATGCGGCGCACGCTTTGTCGCCTCCTCAACGGGAACCAAGCCCCATGGATGATCTTGACCGTCGGTTGATCAACCGCTTGCAACTGGGCCTGCCACTGGTGCGTAACCCCTGGCAGGCGCTGGCCAGCGAACTGGACAGCAGCAGTACTGAATTGCTCCACCGCCTCCACGAACTGCTCTGTGAAGGAATACTCACGCGCTTCGGCCCGATGTTCGACATCGAACGCCTCGGTGGCGCCTTCACCCTCGCGGCGCTGGCCGTGCCGGAAGAACGGTTCGAAGAGGTCGCCGAGCAACTGCATGCCCTGCCTGAAGTGGCGCACAACTATCGACGCGAACACGCCTGGAACATGTGGTTCGTGCTCGCCTGCGCGACCGAACAAGACGTCACCGATACCTTGCAATACATCGAAACCCTGACCGGTTTGCCGCTGCTCAACTTGCCTAAAGAGGAGACTTACCATGTCGGTCTGTACTTCCCGGTCTGAAGACACCCTGGCGCACCGGCTGATTGAACTGACCCAGGCCGGCTTGCCGCTGCTGGATGACCCGTGGGCCTGGCTCGCCGAACAGCTGGACCTGAGCATCGAATCCACCCTGGATCTGCTCAAGCGCCTGCAGGCCGAGGGCGCGATCCGGCGCATCGCTGCTGTCCCCAACCACTATCGCCTGGGCTATCGCTACAACGGCATGACCGTTTGGGATGTGCGCGACACCGACATGCCGCGCCTCGGCGCGCTGATCGGCGCACAGCCTTTTGTCAGCCACTGTTATCGACGCCCGCGACGAACCGCGTGGCGCTACAACCTGTTCGCCATGGTGCACGGTCGCAGCCGCGAGGAAATCGACAGCTACCGCGAACACCTGCGCTACTTGCTGGGCGACGCCTGTGTCGCCGACGAGATGCTGGTGAGCAGTCGCATCCTGAAAAAAACCGGTGTGCGTTTAATGCCGCTCAGTTCAACGCATACCTTGTAGCAGCTGGCGAAGCCTGCGTTCGGCTGCGAAGCAGTCGTGAAATCAGGCGATACGGTGTTTCAGATAAACCTTGCACACAGGTTATACGACTGCTGCGTCCGATCGCGGCCCGAACCGAACGCAGCCTCGCAAGCTCGACAGCTGCTACGGGCATCAGGCTTGCGTTTGCTTATTGCTTCGCGCTGAACACACCCTGACTCAAGGAGAGTTGCATGTTGAGGATCAGCCAATACCTGCGTGCCCTGACCGGCCAGGTGCCCGCCCCCAGAACCAGCCCACCGGGCAGCAACCGGCCGCCGGTGGTGATCTGGAACCTGCTCAGGCGCTGCAACCTGACCTGCAAACACTGCTACGCCACGTCCGCCGACAGCGTCTTTCGCGACGAACTGGATACGCCCGCCGCGCTGACCGTGATCGACGATCTGCACGATGCCGGCGTGAAGGTATTGATTCTTTCCGGCGGTGAACCCCTGCTGCATGACGATCTGTTTGTGCTCAGCGCCTATGCCCGCACAAAGGGTTTCTTTGTGGCTTTGTCCACCAACGGCACATTGATCGATGAGCAGAACATTGCGCAGATCCGCGCAGCGAATTTCGACTATGTGGGGATCAGCATCGATGGCCTGGAAGCCACCCACGATGCGTTCCGCCAACTCAAGGGCAGCTTCGCCAGTTCCATGCGGGCGATCCGGCTCTGTCGCGAACAGGGCATTCGCGTCGGCCTGCGCACCACCCTGACCCAGGAGAACCATGCGCAGCTGCCGCAATTACTGGCACTGATGCGCGAATACGACGTGCAGAAGTTTTATCTGTCGCACCTCAACTACAGCGGTCGCGGCAAACGCAGCCGCCAGCTCGACGCCCGACAGCAGATGAGCCGCGAGGCGATGACGCTGATCTTCGAACGGGCCTGGGAAGATATCCAGCACGGTCGCGACAGCGATTTTGTCAGCGGCAACAACGATGCCGACGCGATTCTCCTGCTGCAATGGGTAGGCCTGCATCTACCCGAGCATTACCGGCGCCTGGAACACATGCTCCGCGCCTGGGGCGGCAACGCCTCGGGCAGTGGCATCGCCAACATCGACAACACAGGCGAAGTGCACCCCGACACCTATTGGTGGCAGCACTCGGTGGGCAATGTCCGGCACACGCCGTTTCGCACGCTGTGGCTGGACCGCCCGGACGCCTTGTTGCAGCAGCTGCGCGAGCATCCTCGGGCCGTCGGTGGCCGCTGTGCTCAATGCCGCTGGCTAAGCATCTGCAACGGCAATACCCGCACCCGCGCCTGGGCCGAAGGTGATCTCTGGGGCCAGGACCCCGGTTGCCACCTCAGCGATGAAGAAATCGGCATACCGCCATTAACGACCATCCCTTGCGTCATGCACTGAAGCACCCGCCTGGCGAGCCATCTGACAAAGGATGGGGCCGGCCCACCTGATGAAGTACCAAGGACGTCCCATGCATCCATCGATTATTTTACCGGCTGCACTTGAGTCCCCGTTCAGACCGGGCGAAGTTGCCCTGGTCGGCGCTGGCCCCGGCGATCCACGCTTGCTGACCCTGCGCGCCTGGAGCCTGTTGATGCAAGCCGACGCCGTGGTTTACGACCGCCTGATCAGCCCCGAGCTGCTGGCATTGATCCCCCTCACCTGCGCCCGGCATTACGTCGGCAAGGCCAGCGGCTGCCACAGCCTGCCACAGGATCAGATCAACGAACTACTCGCCGACCTCGCCGATCTGGGGCAGCGTGTGGTCCGGCTCAAAGGTGGCGACCCGTTCATCTTCGGCCGTGGCGCCGAGGAACTGGAGTACCTGCTGCAACGCAACATTGACTGCCAGGTGGTCCCCGGCATTACTGCCGCCTCCGGGTGTAGCGCTTACGCTGGCATTCCACTGACCCATCGGGAGCTGGTCAACTCCTGTCGATTCATCACCGGGCACCTGCAACACGATGGTGAGTTGCAATTACCCTGGAGCAGCCTCGTCGACAGCAGCCAGACCCTGGTGTTTTACATGGGGTTATCCAATCTCGGGATTATTGCCCAGCGCTTGATCGAAGCTGGAATGCCCGCCGAGACACCGGCGGCGCTGATCAGCAATGGCACGCGTCCCGACCAGCATGTTGCACGAGGCAGGCTGCACCAATTGCCGACCCTGGCGCGGGAATGCCCACCTGGCATTCCGACGCTTGCGGTGATCGGCAAAGTGGTCGATCTGTTCGCTGCCCAACAACAGGAATTCCCGGCGCGCTTTTACCCCACAGCGCTGCAACGCCAGCGCAAGGTGGCGATATGAGGCGCATGGTGCTTGGCCCATTGTTATGGATCGGTGCGGCTCACGCCGGTGCAGCGATTCCGCCCACCGACGCGGCCGCCAACCTCTACCAACAGCATTGCCAGAGCTGCCATGGCGCCAATCGTCTCGGCGGTACGGGACCGGCCTTGCTGCCGGAAAGCCTGAGCCGGATCAAACCCGACGAAATCCGCAGCGTGATCCAGGACGGTCGTCCCGCGAGTCAGATGAGCGGGTATGCCAACGTGTTCAACGCCACGCAGATCGACGCGTTGGTGGACTACCTCCAGCAACCACCCGCCACCCCACCCACCTGGAGCAACGATGACATTCGCGGCAGTCATTCGATTCTCGCCGATATCAACAAACTGCCCGACACACCCCAGCATCGCGCCGATCCCCTGAACCTGTTTGTGGTGGTGGAAGCCGGTGATCATCACATCGACATCCTCGACGGCGACCGCTTTGAAGTGCTGGCTCGGTTCTCTTCGCACTTTGCAGTGCATGGCGGGCCGAAGTTTTCGCCGGACGGACGCTTCGTCTACGTGGCTTCTCGCGATGGCTGGATCAGCCTGTATGACTTGCATAACCTGAAACTGATCGCCGAGGTCCGCGCCGGGCTCAACACCCGCAACCTCGCGGTGAGCAAGGACGGCCGATGGGTGCTGGTGGGCAACTACCTGCCTGGCAACCTGGTGGTGCTCGATGCCCGTGATCTGTCATTGGTCAAAACCATTCCGGCGATCGGCCAGGACGGTACCGCGTCACGGGTCAGCGCGGTCTACACCGCGCCGCCACGGGACAGCTTCATCGTAGCGCTCAAGGACGTGAAGGAAGTCTGGGAACTGCCCTGCACCGGCACACCGGATTTCGAACCGCGACGGATCCACGCCGAAGATATGCTGGACGACTTTTCCTTTTCACCGGACTACAAGCAACTGCTGGCCACGTCGCGCGCGGCCAAGGGCGGTCAGGTGATCGACCTCGACAGTGGCAAGGTGGTCACCGACATTCCACTGCCGGGCATGCCGCACCTGGGGTCCGGGACCTACTGGAAACGTAACGGTGAGTGGGTGTTCGCCACGCCGAACATCAGCAAGGGCCTGATCTCGGTCATCGACTTCAAGACCTGGAAACTGCTCAAGGAAATACCGACCCTGGGGCCGGGCTTCTTCATGCGCAGCCACGTCAACTCGCGGTATGCCTGGACCGACGTGTTCTTCGGCCCCGACAACGATGCGATCCACCTGATCGACAAACAGACCCTGGAAATCGCTCACACCCTGCGCCCGATGCCCGGAAAGACCGCCGCCCACGTCGAATTCACCCGCGACGGTCGCTACCTGCTGCTGAGTATCTGGGCCACTGACGGTGCGCTGATCGTCTACGACAGCAACACCCTCAAGGAGGTCAAACGCCTGCCGATGAACAAGCCGTCGGGTAAGTACAACGTGGGCAATAAAATCGAGTTTGCCGAGGGTACGTCGCACTAGATTTTGTGTCTGAACATCGAAATACACATCGCACTTGTGGCGAGGGAGCTTGCTCCCGCTGGGGCGCGAAGCGGCCCTAAAAGCAGTCACTGCGTACATTCAGATTAAACGCAGGTGCTGATTTTACGACTGCTACGCAGCCGAGCGGGAGCAAGCTCCCTCGCCACAGGGTTTGTGTTCACCTCTTCAGCTCAGGGTATAACCGTTATCGACTTTCCAGTCCTGACCATAAACACCCCGCGCGCCTTGAGACAGCTGAAAAACAATCACGTTGGCCACCGCAGACGCATCGAGGAAATGACCGGGCAGCAGACGTTTGCCGAGGGTGCCGGCAACGTCGTCGAGTTCCCCGTCGCTCAACCCCAGGTTGTCCCACATCGAGGTCGCGGTCGGCCCCGGGGAGACCAGATTGATGCGCACGTCATAACGCGCGAATTCCACCGCCAACGTGCGCGCCTGCGCCGCCAGCGCGGCCTTGCTGGCAATGCAGGCGGCCAGACCGGGAAAACTCGAGCCGGTCAGGAAGCTGCCGACAAACACCACCGAAGCCGGACTCGCCAACTCCCCGCGTAACGCCGCCAGGGTATTCAACGCCCCGGCGCCGTTGACCGCCCACTGACGCTGGAAGGCCGGCATGTCGAGGCTATCGGCCATTTCGGCGATACCCGCGTTGGGCACCAGATAATCCACCTGGCCCAGTGTCGATGCACGTTGGGCCAGCGCCTGCAGGTCATCCTGACAGGTCACGTCACCGGCACACCATTGCAAGCGCTCGCCATAGATCTGCTGCAAGGCCGGCAGTTCCCCGATTTTCCGTGACATCGCCAGCACCTTGACCCCGCGCGGCAACAGCGCCGCACACAGGGCCAGGCCTATCCCGGAACTGGCACCCGTGACCACCGCCAAACGATCCTGAAACTCGGTTCTCATCATTTCCTCCTGGCATCGCGGACGCCAGCACTGGGGACTTCAAACGGTACGTGAAAACCGGCCTTTTTGATCAGCGCCCAAATAGGCATCAAACGCCATCGCCGCGCTGCGCATCATCAAATGCCCGTGGGGCAACAACACCAACGCGTCTTTGTGAATCTGCAGCAAGCCATCGCGAACATGCTCGTCCAGTTGCATCAGCGCATCGGCAAAGTAATCGGTAAAGCAGATGTCATGACCCGCTTCAAACTTGCCGAAGTCGATCCGGCCGTGGCACATCAGATCGCTGATCACTTCACGGCGCAGACGATCATCGGCGCTCAACCGGTAACCCCGATGCACAGGCAACAAGCCTTGATCAATGCGGGCGTAGTACTGCGATAGCTCCTTGACGCTCTGGCTGTAGCTGTCGCCGACCTTGCCGATGGAGGACACCCCGAGACCGATCAAATCGCAGTCGGAATGGGTGGAATAACCCTGGAAATTGCGTTGCAACGTGCCATTGGCCCGGGCCAACGCCAACTCATCGTCCGGCAAGGCAAAATGGTCCATGCCGATATAGATATAACCGGCCTCAGTCAGACGACGGACAGTCAGTTCAAGCAATTCCAGTTTGCGCTCCGGTGGCGGCATGTCGGCCGAACGAATCAGCCGTTGTGCGCGCACCAGTTCCGGCAAATGGGCATAGCTGTAGGCGGCAATCCGGTCCGGACGCAGCGCGATGATTTTGCCGAGGGTGACATCGAAACTCTCCACGGTTTGCAATGGCAGGCCGTAAATCAGATCGACACTGATCGATTTGAATCGCGCCTGGCGTGCCGCAGCGACCAGCGCATGGATTTGCTCTTCACTTTGCTGCCGATTGACCGCAGCCTGCACATCGGGATCGAAGTCCTGTACGCCAAAGCTCAAACGATTGAACCCCAACTGACGCAACAACTGGATCTGCTCCGTACTGATGGTGCGAGGGTCGACCTCGATGGAAAACTCATGGTCATCGCTGTCATCCATGTCGAATGCCTGGTGCAGGCAGTCCATCAGGTCAGCCAGTTGCTCGCCGGTCAAATAGGTCGGCGTGCCACCTCCCAGGTGCAGTTGCGTGAGTTTGCGGGTGCGGTCGAACAAGGCAGCCTGCATCACGATTTCGCGCTTGAGGTACGTCAGGTACTCGACGGCGCGGTGGGTTTTCTGGGTAATGATTTTGTTGCAGGCGCAGTAGTAACAAAGGCTCTTGCAGAACGGGATGTGGATGTACACCGACAGCGATTTTGGCGTTGTCGCCTGGTTGCTGTCCGAGGCCGCACGCTGATAGTCATCGACGGCGAACGCCTGATGAAACTGCGGCGCGGTCGGGTAAGAGGTATAGCGCGGCCCCGGGAGGTCATACTTTTCGACCAGGGCACGATTGAAATCAAATGAAGTTGTCATGATCAATCCATTCGTAATGGGGTTCATGCCCCGCACCGTCCGAATCCTTTTCAAACAGGTTGCAGACGGCATCCACGTGCGGCCGACCGGCCGGAAGAATGCTGATGAAACGGTCAGACAGTTCAATCAACCCGTCATGGCTCAATTGCTCAAGCACAGGCCAGGCGGTGAAAAAGTACTGGCGAAAAATGACTCCATGACGCGTCTCGATTGCCTGGATATCCAGCTCCAGATCACACGCCAGGCGTTCCATGACCATGTGCCTGACCTGATCCCCTTCCTCACAGCGCCAGCCACGACTCGTCGGCAGTTGGTCCATGTCCAGTTGCTGCTGGTACCGTTCCAGTTCGTCGGTGTTTTGCGCATACAAACCGTCGATCTGACTGATAGCGCCCAAACCGAACCCGATATGGTCGCAATGCCCGTGACGGGTAAACCCCTCACAATTGCGACGTAATCGGCCGCGCTCCTGAGCAATCGCCAAATCGTCATCGGGTCGGACAAACTGCCCCAGGCCAATGTAGTGATAACCGGCGCCGATCAACTGTTCAAAGCAGATCCGGCGCATGGCGCCTTTATCTTCCTCGCTGCAAAACGCCCCGATTGTGTCTGCAGTCTTTGGCCGATAGCGTTGGGGTGGCCGGGCATAGTCAAACACCAGCAGCCGGTCCGGCTCCAGTTCGATGATGGTCGCCAGTTTCAGCGCAAAACTTTCTGGCGTCTGCCAGGTATGGCCATAACCCAGATCGACATTGATGGATCGATAGCCGAAGGTACGAGCGGCATCGATAAGCGAATGGATCGGTGCCGGATTCTGGTAGCAGGCCACCGACATCGCACGGTCGGCACCGATGTCCGGAACGCCGATGCTGACATGGTTGAACCCCAGGTCACGCAGCATGCCCATGGTCGACCAATCCGTATGGTGAAGGTCCACTTCTATGCTGTAGTCACCGCACTCATGTCCAAGAAAGTTGAATCGGCCACGAAGGTGATTCATCAGCCGTCTCAGTTGGGCGATGGCGGGTGTTCCGCCCCCCAGATGGAACTGCTCGACCCGCTGCCCGGCTCCCAGATGACAACCGACGAGGTCGATCTCATGTTGCAGACGCTGAAGATAGTGTTCGACACCACTGTGCTCGCATGAAGTTTCGCGAGGGGACCACAAGGCACGCTTGAGGTTAGAAGGCAGTTGCACGTTCAGCGACAGCGGACGGCACTTCTGACGGCTGACGCGCAATGCACGATGCAAATCCAGAGAGCCGATGCCGTCGTGAAATTTTTCAGTGTCGACATGGCCGTTGGGGTCGAGCACGCCTTGATCGCACCGGACGTTCAGCTCTCCAGGGCTGTGAAACGAATTGAGCATAACGGGTCTCCGAGACTGGCTGCGGACCGCCAGTGTCGGAGCCTGGCGACCCATGCTCCTTGATTTGCATCAAGCGCGAGCGAAGTGCTTGTCGCGCAACGGACACCAGGTAAGCCCAGTCACCACGTCAGGTAAAACATCCACTTGGCCAACAGCACAATGACAACCATGTGGCAGAACAGGCTGCCATGGATGAAATGCAGGTATCGAGCACTCATCCGGCCACTTTTGAACAAAAACATGGCGACCAGGAAATGCAGCAGTACGCTGACGGCCACCACGATTTTCAACATCAGCAACGTGCCAAACGATGAGGCCATTGGTGTGGCAAGGACCGGTAAATAGCGCAGCCAGACCATCCCCAACCCGGCACCGAACAACACCAGCAAGACCCATGGAATCAAGGTGCGTGCACGTCGACCGACACCCTGCTCGACCAGTAACATGACCTTGACCGGCAGTTGTTTGCGGATACTTTCAAGGAACAGGACTTCGAAGAATACCGTGCCGATGAAAATCATCGCGGCAAACAGGTGCAACGTCAGAAACAGCGGATAGAGCATGGGATTCTCGCTCTCAATACAGCTGAACACGTTCCACTCACCGCGAGGGAAACGTCACTCCCATCGTTGCGCCGCCTCGCGATCACTGTGGCGAGCCTCGACCCAATGGGAACTCTCGGCCACCTGTTCTTTCTTCCAGAATGGCGCTCGGGTTTTCAGGTAATCCATTACAAACGCACAGGCATCAAAAGCCGCTTGACGATGACTGCTGCTGACGCCGACAAAGACAATGGGGTCTCCCGGTTGCAGCGCGCCGATTCGATGGATCAGCACCAGTCCGAGCAACGGCCAGCGCTGCCGGGCTTCGTCGGCGATCTTGCCCAGGACCTTTTCGGTCATACCGGGGTAATGTTCAAGAAACATCCCGGCGACTTCTTGTCCGACGTTGGTGTCACGTACATACCCGACAAAACTCACCACGGCACCGACATTCAGGCTCAAAGCCTGCAGGGCATTGATTTCGGTGCCGGGGTCGAAGCGCTCTGTCTGCACTCGAATCATCGAATCACCCTCCCGTTACGGTTGGGAAAAAACCCACTTCATCACCGTCTATCAACGGCTCATCGAGCCCACACATGTCCTGATTGCGGGCACACATGAGGTTCTGTTCGGCCAGCACCTGCCAGACGCCAGACCGATGTATCAGGTGCTGACGCAACTGATCGACAGAAGTGAAATCACCTTCAATCGTTTCATCGTCCAGGCCAAGCGTTTCGCGGTACCGCGAGAAATACAAAACATTCAGCTTCATTGTTGCGGCGCCTGATACCAGCCACTTTTACCACCCTGCTTCTCCAACAGCCGCACCGATTCGATACTCATGCCCCGGTCCACGGCCTTGCACATGTCATACAGGGTCAAGGCCGCCACACTGGCGGCGGTCAGTGCCTCCATCTCGACGCCGGTCTGTCCGGACAGCTTGCACCGAGAAACAATGCGTACGCGTTGGTCACCTTCAAAACTCAACTCAACGTTAACACTGCTCAGAAGCAGCGGATGACAGAGCGGAATCAACTCGCTCGTGCGTTTGGCCGCCTGAATGCCGGCGATCCGCGCTACCGCAAATACATCACCTTTAGGGTGAGCACCACTGGCAATCAGTTGTCGGGTCTCGGCAAGCATATGAACCCATGCCTCAGCCACGGCTTCTCGGGACGTCACGCATTTATCCGTAACATCGACCATTCGCACGCGTCCCAGTGAGTCGAGGTGAGTCAGCATCAATTCAGTCATGAGCAATAAGCCTTGCGCTACCAACAGTCGGTTTCAGCGCAGAATACAGAGCAGGCCAACTGATGCCGTTGACATCAATCAAGTAATCCAGACAACGCCATTGCTCAACCGATTTCCATGGTGCGTAAGCGCGACTCCGAAGCTGCAATCAGCCCGTCTACTTGTGCCGGAGGGCGAGCTCCGATAATGACACCCGTCACTGCCGGTTTGCGAAGTACCCAGGCGATCGGCTTCTGACACAACAGCGTTTTCACTAAGTCATTAACGCCCGGGCATTGGACTGCGTGGACGTTTTACATCGCGTTTTCGCCTTACCGTGTCAGGGCTGGTAATGCGGCTCGGTTGAGGTAATCGGGGCGTGCGCAGTAACAGACTGATTTCCTCTGCGCTGACCGCTCTGCTGAAAAAGTGGCCCTGAATTTCATCGCAGCCGTTTTCACGCAGGAAGGTTTGCTGCTCTTCGGTTTCGACACCTTCGGCTATGACCTTGAGGTTCAGTTGGTGCCCCAACGAAATCACTGCGGTAGCGATGGCTTTGTCGTTCTCGTTGTCGGGCAGATCGTGCACGAAAGACTGGTCGATCTTGAGTCTTGCGATGGGGAAGCTTTTCAATGCCGCGAGGCTGGAGTAGCCGGTGCCGAAGTCGTCGATCGACAGACTGATCCCCATTGATTGCAGTTCCTTCATTTTGCTGATGGCTTGCTGAAGGTCTTGCATGATCAGACTTTCGGTCAGCTCCAGCTCAAGGTACATCGGGTCCAGTCCGGTCTCTTGCAAGGCATGCCTCACCCGGTCGATCAGGTCCCTTTCGATGAACTGGCGTGCTGAAATATTCACCGACATGGTGATCGGCGGCCAGCCCGCATCCTGCCAGTCCTTGTTCTGTCTGCACGCGGTATGAATCACCCAATCGCCTATGGGCACGATCAACCCGGTCTCTTCGGCCTGCGGAATGAATTTGACTGGAGACACCATGCCGAGCTCGGGGTGCTGCCAGCGGATCAGTGCTTCTACGCCGATAATCTGACCTGTCTGCAAATCCACCTGCGGCTGGTACAGCAGCAGGAACTCGTCATGGTTGAGTGCGTTTCGTAGCCCGTCTTGCATGGCGAGCTTGCCCTGATCCTTGTTATTCATCTCGCTCGTATAGAACTGGTAACTGTTGCGACCCAGTTCCTTGGCCCGGTACATGGCGGCGTCCGCATTGCTGAGCAACGTGTCGGTATCGCTGCCGTCGGCTGGGTAGGTGGCCAACCCCATGCTGCAGGTGACGTGGAGTGTATGCCCGCTGAGCTGAATCGGCCGCAGGATGGCTTCCTGGATCTTGTGCAGGGCTGGAGTAACGCCGTCGAGGTCTGAGGGCTGGTCGAACAGGATGATCACAAACTCGTCGCCACCCAGTCGCACGACGGTGTCGGTGCGGCGCACACACTCCTGCATGCGCTGGGCGACGGTTTTCAGCAGTACGTCTCCAGCGCTGTGCCCAAGGCTGTCATTCACCAGTTTGAATTTGTCCAGATCGAGAAACACCACCGTCACCAGCCGGCTGTAGCGCTGGGCATAAAGTATTGCCTGCTTGAGACGGTCTTCGAGCAGGGTGCGATTCGGCAGCCCGGTCAGTGCGTCATGGTCGCCCATATAGCGAATGCGCTTTTCGGTCAGTTGGCGTTCTATCGCAATACCGGCAAGAGGTGTCGCCATGTCGATCAGTCGCGTCTCGGTCGAGCTGGGGCTGCGGACGGTGTTGGAATACAAGGCAAACGTACCCAATACCTTTCGTTCATGGGACAGAATCGGCGTCGACCAGCAGGCACGAAATCCATAGGGCGCAGCGGCTGATCGGTACTCCTCCCACAGCGGGTCCAGCTCGATATCCGTGACGATGACCGGTTCTCGTCGATACACCGCGGTGCCGCAAGAGCCTACGTTTGGACCGATCGCAATCCCGTCAATGAGCTGGTTATAGGCTTTCGGCAAACTGGGGGCAGCCCCGTGCAGCAGGTGTTTGCCATCCTCATCCAGCACCAGGATGGACACCATCATCCCCTCCAGTTGGGACTCGACCAGGTGAGCCAGGCTCTCGAGGACTTCTGCAAGCTCGGTGCTCCTGGCGATCAGCTCCAGGACATGACCTTGTCCGGCACGGATGATGGCCTCTTGCTCTAATCGGTTGTTTTGCAGGGCGAGCCGCTCTGTGGCGATACTCAATTGGACCGTCTTTTTTTCCAGCTGAAGACGGTCTTTGAGGAATTGATTCACCGCGCGAGCCATGTTGCCGATCTCGTCTTTCCCATGTTCCACCATCATCAAATGCGTTTTGTCAGTGCGTTCCTGACGCAATTGCCGGCTTATTTCATTCAGGCGCACAAGCACATGACGGCCCATGAAGACCCGGGTCACGAACCAGGCGAACACCAGGCTGGCGCCCAACATGATCAGCACCCATTGCTGGCTACGATTTGAGGCCTCGACCAGGCGCTGCACGGCTTCGCGATAGTCTTCGGTGTAAGCACTGGATTGCGCACGGGCCACCGCGACCAGAACCCCGGCCTCATTCTTCAGTTCCTCATTGAAGCGCTGTATGACGTTGCGCTGATTGATGAGTCTCAGGCGCAGGGAGAAGAGATCGGCCGTCTCCACATCAGCGTCGGGTAATTTGCCTGCGGCGCGTGACAGGCGCTCATATCGGATCCGCAGCCGTTGCACGGCATCGCTGTCATTAGCCTGCGGCAGATCGAAAAGTAACACCGCCAGTTCCAGGCTGGCCCGGGTCTGGGTCGCGGTCAACCGGGCAGCGTGATCCTCCAGGGCTTGCTCGAAGGTGACCTCGGTCTGCAACAGGCTTTCTCGCAGTTGCGCAACGATGTTGGCGGTATTGCGGAACATCTGACTCGACTGATGCATGTCGAGTATCGCCTCGCCACTGTTCGCGGCAGTCAGCTCCTGCACCAGTTGATCAAGGGCTTCAAGCTGTTCGACGGTCGCCGCATAGCTTGAACGCAGGGCGTCGGGGGAACGGGTTGTCAGAAGCTGATCGGTCTGGCGTTCGATCAGCAAGGTCCGCTGCACCATGTCTTGCCCATTTTGCATGCGCACCAGTCGTTCATCCGTCAGCTGGCGGGTGGCGCTGTTTGACGTGCGCAACGCGTAGACCGCTGTGGCACCACCCGCCAGGATCAGCAGCGCCAGCGTCAGGAACGCCAGTGTGAACTGGGCGCGCAACGACTGCGGCAATAGCCGGCGTCCGAGCCGGGAAATAGCGTCCAATGTCAGGGATTCCATAGGTGGCGATAGATGTCTCGATAGCCATTGTCAGGGTCGTACTGAAATTTCTTCCCGCCGTCGAAGGCAATATTGTCGGCATTGACCAAGTGAATCGGTGCTACGAAGCCGCTCACCGGCTGCCCTGCAAACAACCGGTTCAATTCATCCATCACTTGCCAGCCATGCAGGTTGAGCGGCTCGGCCACGGTGACGGTCTGGTAGGTTTTTGCCTGTATGCGCAAGAAAGCCGAAGCGCTGCCATCACCGGCAGATAACAGACTGATGCCGTCACTGGGCATTGCGGCGTTGGTCAATGAGGCAATCGAGTAGTCGAAATAGATATCGTTGATGGCCAGCGTGTGGGTCCAGCGCTTGCCATAGCGCTGAAGCAGCTCCTTGGTGAGCGCCGGCATCTTCTCGCCACTTTCGGAGATCGCCACATCGCGCACTTCCAGCAACGTACATTCTCGACAGGCCCGAATGACGTTTTCCATGGCCTTGGCTTTCGCCATGGCGATGCTGTATTTGGAGTCGGTCAGGATGACCACGCCGGCGTGTCCGTTTGACTGTGCCACTGCCGCCATGGCCGTGAGGCGAGCCACTTCGAGCGGGTCGGTCGTGACGTTCATGGCCACCGGCGTGCCGTCAATCGGCCCGGGGCGTGCCCCGGCGTGCCAGCCAACCACCGGCACATCCCTGTTGGCGAAGAGGATCAGCGCCGCATTGTTCTCAAGGGCATCGGAACCGCACAGAATGAGGCCGTCGGGTTTCTCTGCCAGGGCATCGGAGAAGGCCTTTGCGCGCCCGGCCGATGATCCAGCGCCATCGAATATCTTCAGCGTCCAGCCCATCGCCTTGGCTGCCTCGCGAGCGCCCTGCGCGACACCAACGATGCCTCCGTTACGCAAATCCTCTGCGACAAGGGCGATGCTCTTGCCCCGCTGGGCTTTCGGGCCGGATTCTGGGCCGCTCCAGCGAACGGCTTCGAGGGTGGCCCTGGAAACGATTTCCTGCGCTTGAATCACCGTTACCGTGGCGTTTTCGACACCTGCCGCGGTTGGCAGGTTCTGGCCGTATCCGGGTGTTGCCGTGAAAAGACAGAAAACCGTAATTGAAGCCATCAGGAGTAGCCAGGGCCTGAGTAACCAGGGCCCGATCAGACAGGTTCGATCACCGTATGGAATGCCGGGTGTGGAGCCGATGGCGCGATCATAGTCTGGCATGGCGTCCCTTTTTGCCAAGAGTGCAGCGTTCACTATCCGAAAGGATAGTCGGTTCTGCTGTCATCAGGTCTTCGGTAGTTAAAAGTGCGCGAACTTTAGTTTTACAGTACTCATCCTTTACGCAACTTTGAAAGATGCTCTTCATAAGCACGACTGAATTCGCGCCTGAATAAATTGCGCGGGTACTCACTTTTTAGAATAAATCCTATAACCAAAGATACTAAATAATGACCTCCGATCACCGATCTTGAAACGCCTCGGTGTTCACCCCACTGGTCGGAGAGTTTCTTGACAAGAATTGAACAGCGCTAACACTTCCTTGAATTGTAAGGATTAGAGATAACGCCAAAGAGGCGTTGGGCAAAAGGTTAATCCGCTGAAAACGGATTCAGTCGTACGTTGCGTTATGTATTCGAGACGGCCGACTGACGCCCAAACACGAGGCAGAGGAAGCCGTGCATGGCAATCACGCAAAACAACCGTTTGGTGCAGGTCAACTGCCCCCTCGGCGGCGATGTCCTGCTGCTGCGGAGCATGGAAGGCAACGAAGAATTGGGGCGGTTGTTCCACTACGAATTGAACCTCACCTCCGAAGACCGGGCGATCACGTTCGACCATTTGCTGGGCAAGCCGATGGGCCTGACCCTGGAACTGCACGACGGCGGCAAACGCTACTTCCACGGCATTGCCTGCAGCTGTCGACAACTGACCGGCCATGGCCAGTTCGCCGGCTACCACGTCAGCCTGCGGCCCTGGCTCTGGCTGCTCACGCGCACCTCGGATTGCCGGATTTTCCAGAACAATACGGTGCCGGACATCATCAAGCAGGTGTTCCGCGACCTCGGTTTTTCCGATTTCGAAGACAGCCTGAGCGGCAGCTACCGCCAGTGGGAATATTGCGTGCAGTACCGCGAAACCAGCTTCGATTTCGTCAGCCGCTTGATGGAACAGGAAGGGATCTATTACTACTTCCGCCATGAGCAAGCGCGTCATGTACTGGTGTTGGCCGACGCCTATGGCGCCCACTCCACGGTGGCAGATTACGACTCAGTGCCGTTCTACCCGCCCGATCGGCAAATGCGCGAGCGCGATCATTTCTACGATTGGCAACTGACGCGGGAAGTCCAACCCGGTTCGCTGGAGCTCAACGATTACGACTTCCAGCGCCCCCGCGCCAACCTTGAGGTGCGCTCCAGTGTGTCGCGCAGCCACAGCAACGGCGACTACCCGCTCTACGACTACCCCGGTGAATACGCACAGAGCAATGACGGCGAGCACTATGCGCGTACCCGCATCGAAGCCATCCACAGCCAGTTCGAGCGCGTACAACTGCGCGGCCGTGCCCGCGGACTGGGCTCCGGCCACCTGTTCTCGCTGACCGGCTATGAGCGCGAAGACCAGAACCGCGAATACCTGGTGGTCAGCGCGCGCTACCACATCCACCAGGAGCCCTATGAAAGTGGCACCCAGGATCTCTCCGAGCAGTTCGTGGGCGAACTCGCTTGCATGGATGCCAGCCAGGTTTTCCACCCCCTCCCCCTGACCCCCATGCCGATTGTCCGAGGGCCACAGACCGCGGTGGTGGTCGGCCCCAATGGCGAGGAGATTTGGACCGACCAGTATGGCCGGGTCAAAGTGCACTTCTACTGGGATCGCCACGACCAATCCAACGAGAACAGCTCCTGCTGGATGCGCGTCTCCCAGGCCTGGGCCGGCAAGAACTGGGGGGCGATGCAGATCCCGCGAATCGGTCAGGAAGTGATTGTCAGTTTCCTCGAAGGCGACCCGGATCGGCCGATCATCACCGGCCGCGTCTACAACGCCGAACAGACCGTGCCCTACACGCTGCCGGCCAATGCCACCCAGAGCGGCGTGAAGAGCCGTTCAAGCAAGGGCGGCTCACCGGCCAACTTCAATGAAATCCGTATGGAAGACAAGAAAGGCGCGGAGCAACTGTTTATCCACGCCGAGAAGAACCAGGACATTGAGGTCGAGAACGACGAGACCCACTGGGTCGGCCACGACCGCAGCAAGAGCATCGACAACGACGAAACCGTGCACGTCAAACACGACCGCACCGAAACCGTCGATAACAACGAGACCATCACCATTGGCGTCAACCGTACGGAACGCGTCGGCAGCAACGAGACCATCAACATTGGCAGCAACCGCACGATCAGCGTCGGCGCCAACGAAACCGCGACCGTGACCCTGCAGCGCACCCATGCGGTAGGTATCAACGAGACGATCGCCATCGGCGCAGCGCAGGAAGTTGTCATCGGTGCCTTTCAAACGGTGAATGTCGGGGCCTACCAAAACGTCAATGTGGGCCTCTACCAGTCGACCAATGTGGGCGCCAACCGCTCGGTGGACGTGGGTGCCAATCTTTCAACCACGGTAAAGGCAAACGAATCGCGCAAGGTCGGTGCAGGACGCACGACCGATATCGACAACAACGATGCGCTGACGGTGGGCAAGGACCTTGTCATCGATGCCGGTGACTCGGTGACCATCACCACCGGCAAAGCCAGCATCGTCATGAAGAAGGACGGCACCATCAGCATCCGCGGCAAGGACATCACCATAGACGGCTCTGGCGCGATCAACATCAAGGCCAACAAGAACGTGGTGATCAAGGGACGCAAGATCCTGCAAAACTAGGAGTCACGCGTATGACGGTTCAATACCCACTACCCACCCAGGCCCGCATCGATGGCGTGGTCATCGGCGTCCTGCTCGACCTGCCGCAGGCCAGTGCGCCCCTGGTGACCTACCCCGGCTGCCCCGAGGAACAGAGCATCGCCGCCCGCAGCACCACCCTGCTCGCCCCTGAGGACATCGGCACCCAGGTAGCGCTGATGTTCGAAGATGGCGACCCTTTCCGCCCGCTAGTGATCGGCCGCCTGCTTGGCCAGGCCGCGGCGCCCGCACCGGTTGCCTGCGTGCAACTGGACGACCAGCGCCTGGAATTGAGTGCCGACCGCGAGATCGTGCTGCGTTGCGGCAAGGCCAGTATCACCCTGACCCGCGCGGGCAAAGTGATTATCCAGGGCGCCTACCTGTCCAGCCGCTCCAGCGGGGTCAACCGCATCAAGGGTGGTTCGGTGCAGATCAACTAGACAGGTATTCGGCCCATGGAACTGCTCAACGCCAGCAAACTGCTTGCTGCCTATACCCAGGGCATGGAGCCCGATGGCCGCGAATCCTTGGTGGTGGTGGTCAAAGGCACTTTCAATCTGCCGCTGGACGGCCGCGCGGCGACCCTCGCCGACAGCCAGCAACCGCTGCTGATGGCCGATACCTTCCTCGGCGAGCCTGGTCTCAGCACCCCGCTGCAGGAAATGGACTTCGCCCCGATCAAGCCATTCTGCGATGTGCTGGTGCGCGGCAAGGCCTATGCCCCAGGCGGGCGGCCCGTGAGGCAACTGGCTGCGGGCATTCGCGTCGGTCAGATGAGCAAAGCCTTTTCCGTCCTCGGCCCCCGGCAGTGGCAACCGGGGCTGTTGGGCGTTTCTCCCGGCTTGCCGCAGCCCTTCACCGAGCAGCACATCTCTTATGCCCAGGCCTTTGGCGGCAGTCATCCGATGGCCAAAGACTCCGAAATGCGTCACTGCTACCTGGACAATCCAACCGGTTGTGGCTGGTTCCCACGCCATATGGGTAGTGCTGACATCGGTGGCATGCCGATGCCGAACACCGAGGAATTGGGCAAGGCGATCGACAGTCCCTCTGGCGACTACCGTCCGATGGCCCTCGGCCCCATCGGCCGTAGCTGGCCGCAACGCGCCCGCTTCGCCGGTACTTACGACGAGGCTTGGTTGGCCCACTGCTTTCCGTTTCTGCCGGGCGATTTCGACCGCCGCTACTTTCAGGCGGCCCCTGACGATCAGCAGATCCACTATCTGCGAGGCGGCGAGGACGTGCTGCTGCTCAACCTCACGCCCCAGGAGCGCGCGGGCTTTCGCATACCCGAAATCGATGTGCCGGTTACTTTCTTCCTGAAAAAAGGCGGTCATGAGACTGTGCAGGCGGTGATCGATACCCTGCTGATCGACACCGACGCGCTCCAGGTGCAGCTGACCTGGCGTGTCGCCCGCCCGCTACGGCGCAACATGTTCGAGATCGCTCAGGTGCTGGTCGGCACGATGTCCACGGGCTGGTGGCGTGCCCGAGAACTGGGCAAGGATTACTACCCGTCGCTCTCCTCCCTGGTAAAAGACAAGCACGCACCCGAGGAGACGGACTGATGACCGCGCTTTGCATCATCGGCTCCGGCATGGTCAGTGCTGTCGGCCTCAGCGCACCCGCGAGCTGCGCGGCGATCCGCTGCGCCATCGACAATTTCCAGGAAACCCGCTTTATCGACCAAGGCGGCGAATGGCTGATTGCCGCCAGCGTGCCTTTGGAACAGCCCTGGCGCGGCCGCACCAAGCTGATCAAGATGGCCGCCCGGGCCATCGCCGAGGCGCTGCAAAGCACCCCCAACGTCGACCCGGAAAAGACCCCGCTGCTGCTGGGGGTGGCGGAAGTCGAGCGCCCCGGCCGCCTCGATGGTCTCGATAAGGGGCTGCTGCACGCCATCGAAGCCGAACTGGGCCTGCGCTTTCATCCCGGTTCCAACGTCATTGCCCGTGGTCGGGTCAGCGCTGCCGTGGCCCTGCTGAATGCACGCACGCTGATCTACCAGGGCGGCCATCGCCATGTGCTGATTGCCGGCGTCGACTCCTTCCTCAGCGGACCGACCCTGGCCGCTTTCGAAGCACGCGAACGCCTGCTCACCAGCCAGAACTCCAACGGATTTATCCCCGGCGAAGGCGCCGCCGCCGTGGTGCTGGCCGCCCCCGTTACCAGCAAAGAGCCGCTATTGGCCTGCATCGGCCTGGGGTTCGGTATGGAGAAGGCCACGGTGGAGGCCGAAGACATTCCCCTGCGCGCCGATGGCCTGACTCAAGCCGTACGCGCCGCCCTGAGCGAAGTCGGCTGTGGGTTGGAGCAAATGGATTATCGGCTCACCGACATCTCCGGCGAGCAGTACTACTTCAAGGAAGCGTCCTTGGCCCTGAGCCGCACCCTGCGCGTGCGCAAGGAGTTCTTCCACCTCTGGCACCCCGCCGACTGCATCGGCGAAGTCGGCGCCGCCATCGGCCCGGCGATGCTCGCCGTGGCCCTGGCCGCCAGCCGCAAGGGCTATGGCGAAGGCCCGAATATCTTCTGCCACTTGGGCAACGACGCCGGCGAACGCGCCGCCGCGATGCTCAGTTACCAGACTGTGAGGGCTGCGTGATGGCGAATGAGGTCTACGCCAACAATATGGAAGTTTCTTGCAAGGCGGCGGCTGGCAAGTCGATCGCCTGCTTTCCGGATGTCTGCTTCACCCCGCCTCAGGCGCCGCCCACGCCAACGGGAGTGCCCATCCCCTATCCGAATACCGGTATGGCCAAGGACACGACCAAGGGCAGTCGTACGGTGAAGATCAGTGGTAAGGAAGTGATGCTCAAGAACAAGAGTTACTTCAAGACCAGCTATGGGGATGAGGCCGGTTGCGCGCCGAAGAAGGGCGTGATCACCAGTAAGATCAAGGGCAAGGTGTACTTCACCTCCTGGTCGATGGATGTGAAGTTCGAAGGCGAGAACGTAGTGCGACACATGGACCTGACAACCCACAACCACGCATCATCACCTGGTAACACGCCAACGTGGATGCATGTGGATGCGATAGCGTTCGACACTAGCGAAGGCCAGGTCTGCAAAGACGAGCAAAACGCTGCCGAGGATAAATGCAAGGATGCGAAGATACGTCCCAAGCGGGAGACCGAGAGAGGCAACAAAGTACCGGATGGAATGGATTGCGACGATGAATGCAAGAAAGCCAAGGCATGCGTGCTCAAACCGAAAAAAAAAGACAAGAGTTTTTGCTGTCACCCGGAGATCACAGGTCACCACCTGATCGAGGTACATTGTTTCTCTAAGACGGGGGAACGTGGCACTGCCTTGACTGGCTTCGAGAAGTACAAGCAAGACAACGCGCCGTGCGTGTGTGCATCCCAGTCGCGCGACGACGGTACCCATGGAATCCTCCATGCGGTCCAGGGCCAGATGGAGGCGGCCCACAACGACGGTCCGGTGTTGCAATCCTGGCCGGACTCCGGTGACAAGATCAAACCAGGCAGCGACCAGCGACTACCCGCTAATGCCAAATGGACTTACAAAAATGCCCGTGAAGCAGGTGCACTTGCCCACAGTACGGCATTCCCTCATTGCAACTCGAAGTGCATAGCCAACCAGCTGGACGACTATCACCAGAAAAAATGTGACATGGAAGACAACACACCAGTGCGCAGCGATCCAGGCTCGGACAAGCGCTCTTCCGGCACGCTGACTGCCACGCAGCAGAACGCCGTCGACCAGGCGATCGAGGCCATCAAAGGCATCACATCCAACGCCCACTCTGCCGCTTAATTTTCAATTTCAAGAACGATAGGTTTGCTATGTCTAACGAATACTCCTTCCTTTCCGGCTTCATGCAGAGCCGCAATGTTGGTCGAGTCATCGCCCAAGTCGATGTATTGAAGGAAAGTGGCTCGACCGCCTCCAAACTGCTCAAGTGGGACAGGTCCCAGAACCGCTGGTTCTCCTTCAACCTCGAGTGGCACGCCACGCGAATCTGCGCAATTGAAGTACCGGAAATCATGGTTTTCGCTACAGGTCCAGACGGTATTGTGTCAGTCAGCACAATGGTTGGCTCAACCGAAGAAGAGATCGACGACTCGCTCGATGGCCCTGCTCGTCGCGGTCCTATTCGGGATCTGCAACTCATCAACGGTGTTCCCTACGCCACTGGCATGGGCCGCCAGGTTTACCGTCGCGAGGGACCAGCCAAATGGACGCGTCAGGACCAGGGAGTGGTTTTACCCAGAGGCGAGATTGAACTATGCGGTTTCAACTCCATCGACGGTATCAGAGAAGAAAATCTCTATGCCGTCGGATTCAATGGCGAAATTTGGCAACGCCTGGAAGGCAAATGGTTCAATCGGGAAAGTCCAACCAATCTCGTATTGCATCGGGTCAAGGTCGTTCGCGAAGACTTAGTGTTTGTATGCGGGCAGATGGGCACTTTGCTGCGTGGCGATGGTTCGCAGTGGGAAGCCGTTGGACAGGACGCAACCAGCGAAGACCTCTGGGGTATGGAGTGGTTCAACGGCGAGCTCTATTTGGCCTGTGATTCCGGTCTATTGCGCCTCGACGGCAATGACAATCTGGTTGCAGTCGACATGAATTTGCCCGGTAAGCCCAGTAGCCGCCATCTCCATGCAAATGATGGTGTTCTCTGGTCCTGCGGACCGAAGAACGTAGTCTGGACCGAGGATGGGCAGCGTTGGACCGAGGTGACCCCGTGATATCGACCCAGGCAGGCTTAGTTTGATATCCCTACCCATCATCATCGACCAACACGCCGAAGAAGCCGGCTTCCTAGCCGTCCTGCGCGACTATGCCCAGCGCGCGCCGCATTACGATCTGGATGACCTCAGCAAGCTCGACAGCCGCATCGACGCCCACCTCGACGGCCTTCGAATCGCCGGCACCACCGGCCTGGAAACCCTCCTGACCCAACTCGGCCCACACGCCATCGGCGAGATGTTCGCCAGTGCAGTACTGGCCTTCGAGGCGGGTAACGCGCAGGTGTTGTCACGGCTCAGCGAGCACTTGCGCAGTGCCGTGGATACAGAGCGCGGTTATCTGATGGCCTTGGGTTGGCTCGACTGGGAATGGATATCGCCCTGGATCGACCGCATGCTCGCCTCCCCTGAACCTCTGTTCCACCGCCTCGGCCTGGCCGCCTGCGGCATGCACCGCTACGACCCTGGCCCTGCCCTGCTTACCGGACTTTCCCACGCCGACCCAAGCGTGCTGGCACGTGCCGCCCGCACTGCCGGCGAGCTGCGTCGTCGTGACCTGATGTCGACAATTCGTGCCCACCGTCTACACCCGGATCCAGCCACGCGCTTCTGGGCCAACTGGGCCACCGCACAGATGGGCGATGAGCACGCCCTGGAACCGCTGCGCCAGTTCGCCGAGCAACCGGGCGAGTTCCAGTACCGCGCGCTCTGCGTATCGCTGGCCTGGCAAAAGCGTGAAAACAGCATCGCCTGGATACGCCAATTGATAGAGCACCCTGAGCAACAGCGCATCGGCATCCAGGCCATCGGGCTGCTGGGCGATCCGTTCAGTGTGCCCTGGTTGATCCAGCAGATGAGCGACCTGTCTCATGCCCGCGTCGCCGGCGAAGCCTTCAGTCTGATCACTGGCGCTGACCTGGCGCTGCTCGACCTGGAATTGCAGGACCTGCCGGATTTCGATGCCGGCCCGAACGACGATCCTGAGGACGCTAATGTCGCCATGGACCCCGATGAAAACCTGCCCTGGCCCGACCCGCAATTGATTGCAGCCTGGTGGCAGGCCCATGGAGGCGATTTCCAGGCGGGCATGGGCTATGTGCTGGGGCTACAGCAGAGCGAGAACAGTTACCGGCGCGTCCTTGTCCAGGGCCAGCAACGCCAGCGTATTGCGGCCGCCTTCGGCGTTGCTCGCTGGCGACCGAACGAAGTGCTGTTCCCCACCAGCGCACCCGCCTGGCGGCAAAAGATGTTGTTGGGGGAGCCAGCGTCGCTCGTTCGGCCCCTCTGAGGTTTTGCCAAAATAGAATGCAGCCCCTAAGCCCGCAGTTTGTCGACCCGCACCGCGGCTCAGTGAGTATCCAGATGCAGGTGTACGGCGTGTGATTTGCTGTACTTACGGCAGCTGGATTCGCGCTCATGGGCGCTTTCGCCACTACACTTTCCGGTTTTCTACGCCAGCGGCCACGACTTGTGAATGGTCTGACGTGGGGGCAGGAATGACGTTTGTGGCATCGGGGGTATCGATCGCGGCGCTCAGCCAAAAATAGAGCAAGGGACTCGCCCCGCTGAGCACCCTACGCGCGCGCGCCTCGTATGGCTTTAATCACCCACGCCGATCGGTCGCGGCGTTTCATAATTCTTAAGGTTTGATTAAGGACTTTAAAGGTCGCCGGCGGACAGACTTTCCCTAACGATCAGGAGAGCCGCCATGAACCCGCAATCGGTGAATTCAGACCATCCATGTGAACTTGCGAGACCGCTGGGCGCCCTGTCCAGCTGGCAAGAGCGCCGCGCCAAGGAACTGATGCTGCGTGATATGGGCAGTTGCGTTCGCATCAGCGAGATTGCCGAACACTGCAACCTTTCGCGCAGCCATTTTTCCCGGGCGTTCAAAAAAAGTACCGGACACTCACCCCAAGGTTGGCTGGTGAGGATGAAAATCGAAAAAGCCAAAAGCCTGCTGATCACCTCGATGCCGATCACCGACGTCGTCTATGAATGCGGTTTCGCGGACCACTCGCATTTCACCCACACCTTTAGCCGGCTGGAAGGGATGACACCCAAGGCCTGGCGGCGGGCCGTTGATCACGTGATCACAAACCGACGTCCCAACACACCAATGATTGATCGAGACATATCCGACAGGAGAATCCCCGATAGCGTGGTCGACGGCTTGCGACAACTTCGCGCGCAGGCGCTGCACGCGTGAACTGATCGAGGCCAACAGAACGAACTCCTCCCCTTTGGCCGCTCATGCGGCCTTTTTTTATCCGACGCTGGCCGCCGCGATCGGCAGATTGAAACAGATCCTGGCGCCCTGCTCGCTGTCCTGGACCACCAGCGTCCCGCCGTGCGCACCGATCACTGACCTGCAGATGGCCAGCCCCATCCCCATGCCGCTGCCTTTGGTGGTGTAGAACGCATCGAAGATTTGCTCGCGCTGTGGTGCGTCAATTCCCGGCCCATTGTCCTGGAAGCAGACTTGAACATGATCATCCTTGACCGCTGAGCCGATGATGATGCGTCCATCTGGCAACCCGGCTCCGACGATGGCTTCCTGCGCATTGGTGATCAGGTTGAACACCACTTGCTGGATCTGCACCGCATCGACCCAAACCGGGCATTGCGCATCAAGCCGGGTTTGCAGTTGCACGTTGCGGTTCGCCAGATCGGTGGCGGTCAGGCGCACGACCTCACCAATCAACTCGTCGATCTGCACCGGTAGCCGTTGCAACGGCGCCTGTTTGGCGAGCGCGCGAAGTGCCTGGACAATATCGGCGGCGCGGGCGCTGTCTGAGCGAATGTCTTCCAGCCCCTGAATCGCCTCTTCCAGATCGGGCTGATCGCGCTTAAGCCAGCGCAGGCTCGCCGAGGCGTTAGACAAGATGCCCAGCAGCGGCTGGCTGATTTCATGGGCAATTGAAGCAGACAACTCGCCCATGACTTTAAGGTGCGAGCTACGCGCCAGTTCTGCCCGGGAACTGCGCAAGTCCGCTTCCATTTGCGCACGCAGTCGGGTGTCTTCGACCAGCTGCGCATACAGCCTGGCGGTATGCAGTGACACGGCGGCCTGGGAGGCGAGTATTTCCAGCATGGTCAGGCGCTCGGCGCTGAACAGCTTGGGGACCAGGCTGTTTTCGAGATAGACCAGACCGATCAATGTGCCTTGTCTGAGCAACGGCAGGCACAACATGGAACGCGTCTGGCGCTGTAGGAGGTCGGCGCTGTAGGCCTCGGGACAATCTGCCCGGGCATCGTCGAGCACCAGAGTGTTGCGGGTGCGCTTGCTGGCGTTGAGCACCGAGGCAGGCGCCATCTGTTCGAGCGGCTGCCCGGTGTCCAGCGCGACCCGCACGTTGCCGGCCTCGACAGAAGCGGTTGCCGCGAGTTGCAGCTCGGCGCCGCTGACAATCATCAGAACGCCATGATCGGCACCCGCCTGAATCATCAGGTGGTTCATCAGGGTTTCGACCAGTCGTTCCAGCAATACCTCTTGCGAAAGTGCGCGCGCCGCCTCGATTCCCACTTCAAGATCGAGGCGGACCTGGGTCACAGGCCGGACAGGTTCGAACGACGACTCTGCGCTCAGAAACGGGTGCAAGGCTTCCAGCTGGCGGGCCTTGCTGTTGGCCCCCCAGAGGTTGTAACAGTCGCGCGCGACGCGCAGGTGGTGATTGGCACCCGACACCAGCCCGTTAGGTAAGCAGATATCGGCTAGCTGTTCATGCGCCAGCGCCTGCTCGTGGATGAAACCGGCCGCTGCAGCAGCTATCTGGGACTGATCAAAACAGCGGATGGCAACCAGCTCCTGACCGCGTAAACGGGCGATGACCCCTTCGATCAGCAGCAATTTGTTGCGAAAGGTTGCCGGGTTGAGCTCGACCCATGACAGAAACCGCAGACGTTGCCGTTCGAGTTGTTCCAGTTTATCGGCCACCTCCCCCGGTGCCTGCGCACTGCCCAGCGCCAGGCTGTAGAACAGGTAGTAATCGGCGAGATTGATGTGCGCCGGAATGGACCAGGTCAGCGCGGCCGCCTCTTCGAAACGCCGCAATGCGTAAGGGATATCGCCGTAGTAAAACGCGGACATGCCTGAATACAGCCACGTCCAGAACAGAGTCGGCTGTGACACGCTGGTGCGGTCGATGGGGCCGAAACGGTCATGTTCAGTGCCGTCCAGTTCGGTCAGCGGCCGGTGCTGACGCCCATCGCGCAGATCGCTGGCGTACGCCTGTTGCGCCAGCAGGATGCGTTCGATGTCGATATAGTGAAACTGACGCACCCAGGCCAGGCCATGCTCCAGTTCGCTCAACACTCGTTGTAAGGGTTCGCCCATGAACAACAGATCGGAGCCGATGTGGTTGCAGGCATAACAGGACATACCCAGATCACCGCCGGCCTGACCGCACTCGAATGCTGCGAACGCCTTCTGTCGGGCGTACGCCATCGGTCGGGTCCACGGGCTGACTTGATCAAGCGCCACCAGCGTACCTGTGCGTCCGGCTTCGTAGCCGTGTTTGTCAGTGAGTTCAAGGGCCACTTCGGCGAAGGACTGCCCGTCCACATACTCGCCATAGCGCTCGGCAATCATCACGCCAAACCAGGCAAACCCATAACCGCTGCTCGGCGTGGTGCCATGCATCAACGTAAGTTCGACCATTTTCGCCAAATGCAGAAAACGAATGTCGTCGTTGATGAAGAACGAGGAAATCAATGTGCTGAGCAACTCCATGGCCACTTCGACAAGCGGGTCATCGGCCTTGGGCAAATGCACCAGATCGGCGATGCGGCGCGCGCCCACGAGTGCGCGTACCTGGGCAAACACGAGGCTCAGCTGATCGTGCGAGGGCTTGCGCTGCAGGGGAATATCCAGCAGGGTCAACCCGGTCAACGCCTCGGTTATCGCACCCTCGTAATCGGAGTGCAACGTGCGCAAGGTGGCCCGTAACCGATAGGTTTTCGCGCGGTCGAGGGCTGTGGTGGCGTGATTCAGGCAGTCGTCGAGGCGGCGTTGGGCGCTGGCCAGATCGGCCAGCAGCATGTCACATTCGGCAGCCAGCCATTGGGTGGCGAACGCCTGAGTGTAAAGGCTCGACCAACCGGTCTGCCCGAGCAGACGCTCGGCCGTGCGCAGATAGCCCACGGCCTGCTCGACAGCCGCGGTGTCCCTGGCACGTTCGGCAGCTTCGACCAACAGCTCGACGAACGCGGCACGGCGATGCGCCTCCAGTTTATCCACGTCAATACGCTGAACCTGGCTGGCGACTTCAAATACACGCTCATGGATCTGCTCACCCCACTGATCAAGCATGGCGACGGCGATACGGGCATGCTCGGCGGCGCGTCCCGCTGGCGCAGCAAGCTGACAGGCTGCCTCAAGTACACGGTCGTGGGGAAACACCAGTTGCTCACGCTCACGCAACAGAAAACCGGCATCGACCAGACTTTGCACTTCACGGTTGATCTGTTGCTGATCACACGGTAACAACCGGTGCAGCAGCGATTCATCACAGCGCCCGCCGACATATCCGGCCGTGCGCAACACTTCGCGTTCCATCGGTGCCAGCCGTTCGAATCGCTGCACCATCAAGTCCGCGACGTTATCGGCGTAACGGTAACCATCCACCTCCTCCTGGTTCCAGACCCAGCGGCGACCGTGCACGTCGAAGCACACCAGACGTTCATCGATCAACGCGCGCAACACCTGGCTGATGAAAAGAGGGTTGCCGGCCGTCTTGTAGTGCACGACTGGTGCGAGCGACTCGATAGCCTCGGGGTCGGTGTCCAGTTCAGCGGCGATCAGTTCCGCGACTGCTGGCACCGATAGTGGACCCAGCATGACGCTTGTACAGGGTAACGATTGCCCATGCTCCAACACCTGCAGCAATCCACCCTCACGCTGGAGGGACTGCGATTCGGCCTCACGGTACGCCAGAATGAGCGCCAGATGCCGGGGCGGCCGGGCGATGAAGGCTTGCAAGAACGACAGCGTCGAGTCGTCGGCCCACTGCACATCATCTACGAATAGCACCAGGGGTCGTCCCGGCTGAGCGAAGACTTCCAAAACATCGAGCAGCGTTTGATTGGCGCGATCAAGCGCATGCCGGGCCGGCATGTTCGGCAGTTCAGGCGCGACACCGATGACCAGCTCGGCCTCGGGCGCCAGCTCCGCCAGGAGTTTGCCCCGTCCCTTGAGGCGTTCGATCAGTTGCTCGCCCAGCGTCTCCAGTTCCAGAGCCGGCTTGCCCAGCAGTTGGGTCATCAGCGACTTGAGGATCTCTGCCAATGGCGCATAGGGAATTTCCTGCTGCAGCAGATTGCTCTTGCCGCTGGCCCAGTAGCCGGGCGCCAAGGGCCGGACACCCTGGTGGATCAGCGTCGACTTGCCGGCACCCGGCGCGCCACCGATCAGCAGGACCCGGGCGATGCCATCGCTGCGCACTTGACTTATCTGCTCGATCAACTGCATGCGTTCGGCCTCGCGGCCGAACAGAACATCACCGCGGGCCGCAGAAGGCAACGCATCGAAGGCGCCTAGCCGAAACCCATCGATGCGCTCGTGCTCCAGCCACTGCTGTTGGCACCAGGCCAGATCCGCGGCCATCGACTCTGCGCGCTGATAGCGGGCACCCGGTTCCTTCGCCAAGCCTTTGAGCAGCACTTGGCAGATGCCTTCCGGCAGATCGGCAACATGAATTGCCGGTGATTGCGGTTGCACGGCGGCGTGCACGTGCAGCCATTGCGAGGGGTCGCGGGCGGTGAGCGGCAGTCGGCCGGTCAGCGCTTGATAGAGGATTACGGTCAGGGCGTAGATATCGCTGCGCGCGTCAAAACTGGCGGCATCGCGCCGTACCTGTTCGGGCGCCAGGTACGGCCATTGTTCCAGACCGGGCAACTCAGCGGTGGGCGCCTCTGCGGCATGACTGTGAAAACCCAGGAGTCTGACCGAATCGGTGGTTTCCACCATCAAATGGTGGGGCAGCAGGCTGGCATGGCGCACACCCGCGTTCTGCGCGCTGGCCAGCGCGTTGGCCGCCGCCACGGCGATGGCCAACAAGCGCCCCAGCGGCAGCCCGGCGTCACCGATCAGATCCATCAGCGGCGTCCCCGATGCGGGATAGATCAACAAGGGCCCCTCGGCCGAGCGGATAAACGCGACAGGTGCAATCGCCCATGCCGGATCCAGGCGCAGATGAAAATCGCGCTCCAGCCGCTGGCACGTGGCGGGCAGCTGAATCGGTGCCCGGGCGGCAAGCCAGTGTGTGCCCGACGGCCGGTCCTGAAGCGTGAACCAGGTCAGGTCATTTTCCCGGCGCAGCATGGAGAAGGTGCAGCGTTCCAGCCAGGCTTCATCGTGGACGACCTCAAGACTGCGGGAACCGGATGATGAGAGAGGACGGCTGGACATGAACAATCACCGCTGAAGATTCGTTTCGGGCTGAGCCCTGGAGTATACGCAAGGCTCTGGCCCAACGGCTGCATGCCGGTAATCCTGTCCGTAATCGGCACCATGATGGCTGTCTTGCTGCCCCGTTGCCGATGGTTTTTGCGCACTGAAATCACGGTGTGTTATCCCTCGGGATAATTGCATTATGCGGGGCCGTCCCCTAGCGTGTACCTCTGATGAATCGATGCTCCGGCGTCACTCTCCATCCACGCAGTGCAGAGGAACGCATGATCCGACTCGGCCAAGCCACTATTTCCCTGGAGCGGCGCGAAGCCTTTCTTGATGGACGGCCGCTGCGTGTCGGGGGCCGGGCGTTCGAAATCCTCTCGGTGCTGATGCACGCCGATGGCCGGATTGTCAGCAAAGATGAATTGATCACACAGGTCTGGCCCGACACCGTCGTCGAGGAAAACAATCTGCAGGTGCAGATTTCCTCGCTGCGCAAGCTGCTCGGGGAAAAAGAACTTATCCAGACGGTCCCGCGCCGAGGTTACCGATTATTGAAAAAACGTGAACCGCCCCTGCCCCTGTTCCATCCGGTGGCACCGGGCCCTTTGGCGACCGAGGATCAGAAGACGATCGATCCTGACAGCGTGCCGGTGTTCATCGTCGACGATGAAGCGAGCGTGCGTACAGCACTCAGCCGACTGCTGCGGGCCGAAGGCATCGCGCACCGGATATTCGCCTCGGCCGAAGAATTGCTCAACGCTGACCTCGACACCGGCCCCGCTTGCCTGTTGCTTGACGTCAGTCTGCCCGAAACGACAGGCCTGGAACTTCAATCGGCGCTCGGACAGCGCGGGCATCCGTGGCCGGTCATTTTCATGACCGGTTTCGGCACCATCTCGATGTCGGTGCAGGCCATGAAAGCAGGTGCGGTCGAATTCCTGACCAAACCATTCAACGACGACCAGTTGTTGGACACCCTGCGCGCCACCCGTCAGCGTGCAGCGACGGCGTTCGAGCAATGGCAACGCATACAAAGCGCCCGTCAAAGGGCTGCCCTGTTGACCCCCCGTGAGCGCGAAGTGCTGCCGCTGATCGTCGCGGGTCTGTCCAACAAGCACATCGCCAACCAGCTGGGCACCAGTGAAGTCACCGCCAAGGTCCATCGCAAACACATCATGGAGAAAATGCAGACACGCTCGCTGGTCAATCTGGTCAAGCTGTATGGCTTGATCAGCACGGAGCCAGCGTTTGGCATGCAGGGTTCTTCATGACTACGGAGACTGGCTGCGCCCCCGAATCATCCCGTAGCGCCATGATCATCGTCTGCATCGTGGACGACGATGCGTCCGTACGCAAAAGCCTGGCCAATCTGCTCCGGTCGGCCGGATATCGTTCTCGGCTGTTCGCCTCGGGCGAGGAATTCCTGGCCCTCGAAAACTTCGATGACGTTGCCTGCCTGCTGTTGGATCTGAAAATGAACGGCCTGTCAGGGCTGGACGTCATGCGTGCGCTGACGCTCAAGGGCCGAAAGTTTCCAGTGATTTGCATGTCGGCACACTGGGATGAAGCCACACTGGCCGAATCCAGCCGCTATGAGCCCATCGAATGCTTGCGTAAACCCTTCAACGGCGATGCCTTGCTAAGCGCCGTCGAGTTTGCGCTGCAACGTGAGCAATGAACAATCACGTGTTGGACGGTGATTGCGGCGTATCAGGATTGAGTTGCTGACGCCTGAATTGCCCTGGAGGCTGGCCGTGGATCTGGCGGAAGCGTCGCGAAAAATAAGCCTCGTCAGCGAAACCGCACAACCTCGCCACCTCCCCCACCGGTCGTGTCCCATTGAGCAAATAATTGCGTGCCGCGTGCATCCTGCGCTCGAGCACCAGCTCAGTGAAGGTCTTGCCGATTTCCTTGCGCAACCAGTGCGTCAGGTACGTCGGTGACAGGTAAGTCGCAGCAGCCACCTTGATCAGGTTGAGGTCGGGATCGGCAATGTTCTTGCGCAAGTATTCGGACATCCTGCTCAGCGCATCGCGTCGGCTGACTTCGGCGGCATTCTCCTCGGCCAACCGCTTGAGCGGCTCGGCATACAAGGCACAAACGCTCCCCACCAGTTGCAGCAACAATCCCTTGAGCATCTCGCGAGTGCCGAACTGACGGTTTTCATCGAGCACGCGCATCTGTTCGATCAGGGCACAGACTTTGCTGAAATCTTCATCGGACAGAATGAAATCCAGATGCTCCTGAAAGCGGAACGGCGACAACTCGGGTGCCAGCAGAATCGAGACCTCCTCCAGGTCCATCGGGTCGCACTGCAAATGCGGCAACAGGAAGGTCTGGGAAAAGTTGATCACCATGAAATTGCTGTCGGCCGGATGCGGAATCACGTGCACGCGATGCGGCAGGATGAAGGCCAGCGTGTTGCGCGGAAACGGCCGCTCGACGTTGCCGATGTGCTGCACGGTATCGCCACCGAGGTTGACCTGGATCTGGAAATACTCATGGCGATGCGGGCTGGTTTCGGCGCGCCGGCCCTTTTTGTCGCGGATGTAAAAGTCCGTCAATTCGCTGCGTTGCTGCATGACGTAAGTGGGTACTCGACTCGGTGACGACATCGCCTGAGGATCCTCGACAGGTACATGGACAGGTTGTCGTCGCGCCGCGACGCAGGCGGCGACCGCAGTGATTGTGAAGGCAGACACCGCTGGCTTCAACATGTCATAGGATGACAACGAAACACAGAGAATTAATTGTATCCGTGTGTGATGTGTCGCCTGTCCAAAAAAATACGAGCACACAAAAATATTTAATCCTTTAAAAACATAAACTTATTAAGTAAATAACGCATAACGAAGGAAATGAGCCGATTTGATTTCTCTTGGACACCTGCATGAATCACCTTTTACAGGAGAAAAAACGATCTAACGCCTCCGTTGATTTTGAGAGGTTGTACGACCACTGTAACAACCAATGCAGCCCGACCCTTCCAAAAACAATCAAAAGGTGCGCTCGTGATGAACCTGCTTTTTTCCCTCGCCAACCCTCCCCCGACCGAGCCAGTCCGAAGGCGTATCTGAGCGCCTGACAGTAGCTGTCCGCGCCCTCATTCAAGTAGCGATCGCCCTGCCCCGGCACTGGGGGCATCGGCTTCGGCTGCGCGCGAACATCTCGATTCTCCTAACAATAAAAAGGTCTACTCATGTCGAATTCGCAAACCTCCCCGTCCACCGCGCCGTCGGTGAGCGCCGGCGCCCGGGACGCCCTGTTGCCTCAGCGACTACCGACGCGTCGACGCTGGTTCATGCTGTCATTGCTGCTGATTGCGACCATCATCAACTACATCGACCGCGTAAATATCTCGATTGCCGCACCGTTCATGGCCAAGGACCTGGGCCTGGACAAGATCGAAATGGGCCTGATTTTTTCCGCGTTTGCCTGGACCTATGCACTCGCCCTGGTCCCCGCCGGGTTCATCGCCGATCGCTTCGGTTCCCGGTTCACCTACGGGGTGTCGCTGATCAGTTGGTCGACGGTCACCGTGTGCCAAGGCTTTGCCACAGGATTCGCTTCGCTGTTCGGGCTGCGCCTGGCTGTCGGTGCCATGGAGGCTCCAGCGTTTCCGGCCAACAGCCGTGCGGTGACGGTATGGTTCCCGGCCCGTGAACGGGGCCTGGCCAGCAGCATTTACGTGTGCGGCCAGTATCTGGGCACGGCATTGTTTACCGGCATGCTGTTATGGCTGGCCACGACCTATGACTGGCGCCATGTTTTCTACAGCACCGGGATACTCGGCATTGTGTTTGGTGTGATCTGGCTCTACGTGTACCGCGATCCGCTGAGCTGCAAGAACGTCAGCCAGGAAGAACTGAAGTACATCGAAGCCGGCGGTGGACTGGTCAAGAGCAGTCAGGAGCGCACCCGGTTCAACTGGCGGCAGATCGCCGAGCTGTTCAGCTATCGGCAGATCTGGGCGATTTGCATCGGCAAGTTCGCCAGCACCTCGGCGTTGTACTTCTTCCTGACCTGGTTCCCGACGTACCTGATCGAAGAACGCAAGCTGACCATGATCAAGGCCGGGGTCTTCGCCGTGCTGCCGTTCGTAGGTGCAACGGTCGGCATTCTGCTGGCCGGCATCGTCTCCGACTTGCTGATCCGTCGTGGTTACTCAATGTCCTTCGCTCGCAAGTTGCCATTGGTGGTCGGCTCGATGCTGGGGATGTCGATCGTGCTGGTGAATTTCACCGACTCGAACGTGATCTGCATTGCCGTGCTGACCATGGCCTTCTTCGCCCAGGGAATCGCCTCCTCGTCGTGGGCGGCGGTGTCGGAAGTCGCGCCGAAGGAGTTGATCGGATTGACCGGCGGGGTCACCAGCCTGGCCGCCAACATCGGCGGGATCGTCACCCCGATCGTGATTGGCGGCATCGTCCACGCGACAGGCTCGTTTGCCTATGCCTTCTGGTTCATTGGCGGCGTGGCGCTGATGGGGACCTTGTCCTATTCGTTGCTGCTCGGTCGCTTGTATCGCATCGAACTCAAGGCGCGCTGAGCCAAGAAACCGTTTTTCTCCAACACGAGGCGGCTTTCGTCCAACTTTGCAAAAGATTGCCGCCGTACGCTGACGCTTCAAACAGGACGACAACAAAAATGACGATGACCGAGTACGTGTTTACCCCGGACCTGCCCGTGACCTTGCCAGTCGTGGGCAGCCAGCAACGCTTTCCCGTTGGCCGAGTATTTTGCGTCGGCCGCAACTACCCTTGGCCAGACACCCAAGGCCAGTCCCGCCAGCCGCCGGTGTTCTTCATGAAACCGGCGAGCAACGTGGTGGATGCGACGGGCGAAGTGACTTTCCCGCCATTGACCGAAGAGTTTGTCCACGAAATCGAATTGGTCGTGGCCATCGGCGAAGGCGGCGCCAATATTCCGGAGAGTCAGGCGCTGGCCTATGTCTGGGGCTATGCCGTCGGCCTTGACCTGACCCGTCGTGATGTCCAGCGCGCGGCCAAAAGCAATGGTTTGCCGTGGGAAGGCGCCAAGGTGTTCGACGGCTCCGCGCCGATGACCGCCATCGTGCCGGTGACTCGCGCCGGACACCCGGACGGCGAATTGTGGCTGAACGTCAACGGCGAAGAGCGCCAACGCGACAGCCTCGACAGCCAGATCTGGTCGGTCAGTGAAATCATCAGCCGCATCTCGCAATCGGTAGCGCTCCGGGCCGGTGACTTGATCATGACCGGCAGCCCGGCGGGCGTCGATGCGCTGCAACCGGGCGACATCATCAATGCCGGGATCGACGGCATCGGCCAACTGGAAATGCGCGTCGGTCAGCGACCTTGAACCCGACGTACGCTCTCGTGAATTGAAAAAAGGAGATAACAACATGTCCAGTCCTTTGAAAGTGGCCCTGGTCACCGGCGCCGGCAGCGGAATCGGCCGCGCCGTGGCGCTGGCTCTGATGGCAGACGGATTCACCCTGGTGTTGGCCGGTCGCCGAGCGGAGCCTTTGCAGGCCTTGGTCGAATTGGCGCTCAGCGAAGGACACGAAGCGTTGGCGGTGCCCACTGATGTGCGCGACCCGATCAGTGTCGATGCGCTGTTTGCCACCATCACCGAGGTATACGGACGCCTCGACGTGGTGTTCAACAACGCCGGGGTCAACGCCCCTGCTGTGCCGCTCGATGAGCTGACGTTCGAGCAGTGGCGAAACGTGATCGACACCAACCTCAACGGCGTTTTCCTCTGCGCCCGTGGTGCCTTCGCACTGATGCGCCGGCAACAGCCACAGGGCGGACGCATCATCAATAACGGCTCGATCTCGGCGCATACCCCACGCCCCTTCAGCAGCGCCTACACCGCCAGCAAACATGCGGTGCTGGGGCTGACCAAATCCCTGGCCCTGGACGGGCGTGAATTCAACATCGCCTGCAGCCAGATCGACATTGGCAACGCCCTGACCGAAATGTCGGTGCGCATGACCAAAGGCGTGCGCCAGGCCAACGGCACCATCGCCGTGGAGCCGATGGTGGACGTCAAACATGTGGCCGATGCCGTGCGTTACATCGCCGGCCTGCCGCTGGAGGCGAACGTCCTGAACATGACCGTCATGGCCACTGCCATGCCGTTTGCCGGTCGCGGTTGAACCGGTCTTTTTATTCCGCTACACGAGGTTTACATGAAGCCAGAAGTCTTGCAGCTCAGCCCGATCCTGATCCCTGAAATCAACGCGCGGCTCGATGAGCTGTTTACCGTCAGACGTTACTTCCAGCAGGCCGACAAGCAGACTTATTTGCAGGAACACGGCGCGAACATTCGCGGGGTGATCACCGGCGGGCATACCGGGATCAGCCAGGCGCTGATGGCGCAACTACCGAAACTGGAAGTGGTGGCGGTCAACGGCGTGGGTACCGATGCGGTGGATCTGGCTTACGCCCGGGATCGCGGAATCCGCGTAACGGCAACCATCGGAGCGCTGACCGAAGACGTCGCCGACCTGGCCATCGGCTTGTTGATTGCCGTGTGCCGGGGTCTGTGCACCAGTGATCGTTATGTGCGTTCGTGCCAATGGCCCCATAGCCCGACGCCGTTGGCTCCGTTGCCGTTGGCACGTCAGGTATCGGGCATGCGCATCGGCATCGTCGGCATGGGCCGGGTCGGCCGTGCCGTGGCGACCCGGGCCGCGGCGTTCGGCTGCCCGATCAGTTACACCGATCTGCAGCCGATGAGCGATGTGAACCACACGTTCATCGCCGATCTGAAGCAGCTGGCCAGCAACAGTGATGCACTGATTCTCGCGGCCGCTGCCGACAAGGCTGAAGCCATCATCAATGCCGAGGTGCTGCAGGCGCTGGGCAAGGACGGGTATCTGATCAACGTGGCGCGCGGCAAGCTGGTCAACGAGGTCGATCTGGTGACGGCACTGGCCGCTGGAGAGATAGCGGGTGCGGCGCTGGATGTGTTTGTCGATGAACCGAACGTGCCCGAAGCACTGTTTGGTAACGAGAACGTGGTGCTGCAGCCCCATCGCGCGAGTGCGACGCTGCAGACTCGCACGCGAATGGGAGAGATGGTGGTGGCGAGCCTGGTGGACAGTTTCGCCGGGAGAATACCGCAGGGGTCTGTGACTGACTGAACGTTGGCCGCCGAGGAGACGTTGCGTCCCCTCGGCGGTTCGGTGTCAGGTAAACAGCCACGTCGACGCCCACTAAAGCAGCACGCTATGGCCTACGGCTAAAGCTCTGTGGTTTGGTGAACGTCGAGAGGACGAGGTGGCGTCCTATCCACCAGGCTTGCTTGCTTATTGGCGGGTTCAGTTTTCCCCGCATGGTCGGGACGGATCTTGAACCAGATGGAGTACATCGCTGGCAGGAACACCAGCGTCATGATGGTTCCGACGAACGTGCCTCCGATCAACGTGTAGGCCAGCGTCCCCCAGAAGACGGAGTGTGTCAGGGGAATGAATGCCAGGATTGCCGCCAGCGCTGTCAGCAGTACCGGGCGGGCACGTTGGACCGTGGCTTCGACCACCGCGTGAAACGGATCCAGCCCTTCTTGCGCGTTGTGATGGATTTGCCCAATCAGAATCAGCGTATTGCGCATCAAAATGCCTGAAAGGGCGATTAGACCTACCAGAGCGTTGATACCAAACGGCTGCTGGAAGATAAGCAGTGTCGGCACCACACCAATCAACCCCAGTGGCGAGGTGAGGAACACCATGACCATCGCCGAGATCGAACGTACCTGCAGAATAATGATCAGCAGCGTCATGGCAATCATGATCGGGAACAGCGGCAACATCGCTTTACCGGCTTTGCCCGACTCCTCGATTGCACCTGCCTGCTCGATCCGGTACCCGTCAGGCAGCTTGTCGATGACCGGCTGCAGCTCCTTCATGATCACGCTCGAGACGTCCGGTGGCTGCAGGCCTTCGGCAATGTCACCGCGCACGGTAATGGTCGGCGTGCGGTCACGACGTCGGAGGATCGGATCCTCCATACGAACATCGACCTCTCCCACCTGAGACAGCGGAATCCGCTGACCCGCCGTGCCCACCAGCGTAAAGCCTTCTATCCTGGCGGGATCGAGCCTGATATCACCCGCTGCGCGACCGACCACCTGCACCGAGCGAATGTCCTCACGAACTGCGGTGATCGGTACTCCGGTCAACAGGAATTGCAGTTGCTGCGCGACTGAGTTTGACGTCAACCCCACCGCCTCCAAGCGATCCTGATCCAGAGCGAAATGCAGCGTCGGCGTCAGTGGCCCCCAGTCAGTGTTGACGGTTCTCATCATCGGGCTCGACTGCATCACGTCCAGCACCTGGCTCGCGATCTCGCGCAATTTTGACGGATCAGGCCCCATCACCCGATAGGCAACAGGGAACGGCGAATATGGACCAAACACAAGCTGAGTCACCCTGACACGCGCTTCTGGGGCAAGTCCCTCAGCAGCGGCTTCGCGGAGACGGAACTTGAGGGCCTCGCGCTCCTCCTGGCTGTCCGTCAGCACCACAATCTTCGCGAACGATGGATCAGGGAGTTCCGGCGCCATCGCCAGATAGAAACGCGGCGCGCCTTGCCCGATATAAGCGGTGACGATTTTTGCCTCACCCTGCTTTTGCAGCCAGGCCTCTATCTTGGCGGTGGTGGCGCTGGTCTGCTCAATGGAGGTTCCATAAGGCATTTGCACTTCAATCAATACCTCTGGACGGTCCGAGGTAGGGAAGAACTGTTTCTTGACCAGGCTCATGCCGAGAATCGCCACGCCAAACATTGCGATAACAGTACCGGCTACCAGCCATTTTCGAGCGATGACACGCGTCAACACCTGGCGGAAGCGGTTGTAATTTCGGGTGTTGTAGATGGCCGCATGACCACCCTCCACCTTCTTGATGTTCGGCAACATCTTCACACCCAGGTACGGGGTAAAAGCTACCGCAACCACCCAGGAGGCAATCAGGGCAATGCCCACGATCCAGAACATGTTGCTGGTGTACTCGCCGGCTGTCGACTGCGCGAAACCGTTGGGCATAAAGCCGATAGCCGTCACCAGCGTACCGGAAAGCATCGGCGCGGCTGTATGACTCCAGGCGTACGCGGAAGCTTTGATGCGGTCGTAGCCCTCTTCCATTTTCACCACCATCATTTCGATAGCAATGATGGCGTCGTCCACCAACAGTCCGAGCGCCAGAATCAACGAGCCAAGGGTGATACGGTCAAAGTTCTTTCCAGTGGCCGCCATCACCACAAACACCACCGCCAACGTCAACGGCACAGCCGCAGCGACCACAACGCCTACACGCCAGCCCATGCTGAGAAAGCAGACAAGCATCACCACAAGCAGCGCGACGAAAAACTTGACCATGAACTCGCCGACGGCCGAACTGATATTTACAGATTGATCGGTGACCTTGGAGAGCGTCATGCCCAACGGCATGCCTTGATTGATCTTGACCGTCTCCGCGTCCAACGCCTTGCCCAGGTCAAGACCGTTCCAACCCTCACGCATCACGATCCCCAGCAACAAGGCCTCTTCACCGTTATTACGCACGAGAAAGGTTGCCGGATCTTCATAACCACGTTCGATCGTCGCCACGTCCGAGAGCTTCAGCGTCCGCCCCTGAACCGCAATGGGTGTGTCACGAATCTTCTGCACCTTATCGAAGGCGCCATCCAGCCGAAGAAAGACCTGCGGCCCGTCGCTTTCGATCGAGCCGGCAGGCGTGAGCACGTTCTGATTATTCAGCGCGGCAAAGATGTCCTGAGGCGATACGCCCAAGGTAGCCAGCCGATCATGGGAAAAGGAAACAAAGATGCGCTCGGGTTGCTCCCCAATGATGTTGACCTTCTTCACGCCCGGCACATGCAACAGTTGTTGGCGCAACGACTCTGCATCACGCACCAACAGTCGCTGCGGTTCGCCTTTGGCTTTCAGGGCGAACAGTGCAAATGTCACGTCCGAAAACTCGTCGTTGACCATTGGCCCGATGACACCCGCCGGCAGCTTCCTGGCCTCATCGTCGAGCTTTTTACGCGCCTGATAGAACTCCTCCTGCACTTGCGAGGGCGGCGTGCTATCGCGCAGTGACACCATGGTGAAGGCGAGGCCAGGACGGGTGTAGGTTTCCGTGCGGTCGTACCATTTCAGTTCTTGCAGGCGCTTTTCAAGTGGCTCTGCTACCTGATCCTGCATCTCCTGCGCCGTGGCGCCCGGCCACGCGGTAATGACCGTCAACTGCTTGACCGTAAACGGAGGATCTTCCGCACGCCCCAGCTGGAAGAACGACAGGATGCCCGCAACGGCGATCAGGAAGATCAGAAACACCGTGATGGAGCGCTCGCGAACGGCGATCGCAGAGAGATTGAAGCGCCCCTCGCTCATGGATGACTCCCTGCGACCTTGACGCCATCCGGTTGAGCCAGCCTCACCTCCTCACCATCGCGCAGCAGATGCGCGCCTAACGCTACAATCTGCTCGCCGACCTTGAGATCGCCTGCGACTCGCGCTGCGTCGTCGCTCAAGCCCAAGACTTGAACAGGTCGCCAGGCCACCTTCGCAGGTGTACCGGCAATGACCCATACGCCAGTGCCTTGGCCTGGGTCATAAACGGCGGCGATCGGCACTTGCAGCCCCTGCCCTTGCGTGGTGCTTTCAGCGATCCGAAGCGTGACGGTCGAACCTAGCGGTGCATTGGCCAGCGCGCCCTCAAGCACATACCGCGCCTCGAAGGTGCGTGTCATTCGGTCGGCCGAGTCAGAAAGCAACCTCAGCTTCGCTGTAACAGCACCCGTTGTATTGCCATAAAGCGTCGCCTGCGCGGTGGATCCTGCTGCGGGGCGTAGCGTCTCGGGCAGATGCACGATGGCTTCACGTTGCCCCGCCCGCGCCAGTCGAACCACGGGCTGTCCCGGGCTGACGACTTGTCCGGGCTCGGCGAGCGTCTCCACCACTACGCCGTCGGAATCCGCAAACAGCACCGCATAACCAGAAGCATTGCGGGCTACATCAGCCTGCGCTTCAGCGGCGCTGAGCTGCGCCTTTGCGGTATCCGCTGCGGCTTTGATCTGGTCGTAAGCCGATGCGGAAATAGCGCCTGCGGCGACCAGGTCGCGATATCGCGCCTCGTCATCTGCAGTCTGCTTGGCTCGGGCCCGAGCGGCGATGACCGACTCTTGCTGTGCTCGCGCCTGCAACCCCAGGTCGATTGGGTCGAGACGCATGAGTGGCTGACCGCGCTTAACGGTCTGACCGGTGTCAACCAGACGCTCAAGCACCTTGCCTGATACCCGGAAGCCCAGGTCGCCCTGGACGCGGGCAGCCACGACGCCCGTGAAAGAACGTGAGACGTCGGACGAACCCTGAACCGCAGAGGACCTCACCAGAGGGGCATGCGTGCGTGGATCTTCAACGGTGGATGAGTCGCCACACGCCGTCAGGACGAGAGGCAACAAGCAAGCGGCAATGGGGACAGGTCGAAGCCGGCGCATAGGTTCCCTTACTGAAAAAATAGGACAGGCGCCTCATTCTCAGTCTAGTGACCATATCTGTCAATGGTCACGAATCATGAAGTACCGAACCCCATGATCTCAGCACTAGTATTGCCGAATACTGCTGGCCAACCTCGAGCTCAGCCCAAAGAGCGTCGATTGACAGATAGTGACCATAACGTAATATAGTCACAAACATCCTCAATTGAAGGTACCTCAATGCCTCCCCTCCGCCCCATTGCTCTCTTGGTGAGTGCCAGCTTGATGACAGGTTGCGCGGTCGGTCCGGACTATCACCGTCCGGACGCCCCACTGTCGGACCATTACTTGGGGCAGTCTTCTGTCGAACAGAGGCCTGGGGCGACGCCGGCCAGTCTTGTCGCCTGGTGGGAAGGCTTTGGTGATCCGCTGTTAGCCGACTTCGTCTCCAAGGCACTTGAGCAGAACCTGGACCTGGCGCAGGCGTCGGCGCGAGTCACGCAGGCGCGGGCAGGACTGGGCGCTGCAAATGCCGCTTTACTGCCCTCGGGGAACATCAGCGGACAGGCCGCGCGCTCCTACCAGTCAATCGAGACTCCGCTCGGTCAGGTGTTGAACTCAACGCCTGGCTATGACCGGTACGGAAGTTCCTACGAGGCCAACCTCGATGCCAGCTGGGAGGTAGATGTCTTTGGCGGATTGCGCCGCGGACGCGAGGCTGCTCTGGCCGAGTACCAGGCTTCCCAGGCGGGCGTCGCTGCCACACGATTGGCCGTCGCTGCACAGACCGCCGATATCTACATCACTATCCGCGGACTGCAGACCCGGCTGGACATTGCGAACCGACAAGTCAAAACACAGCAGGAGCTACTAGAGAAAGTCCAATTGCTCTACAGCAAAGGGCTCGCCGCCAACTATCAGGTTCGCCAGGCCGAAGGGGCGCTATCGCAGGTCCAGGCGACAGTGCCGGTCCTGCAGACCGGTCTGGATGCTGCCATGAATGCGCTGGATGTCATGCTCGGCACGCCGCCAGGCACTCACCGCACACAACTGGCAAGCGCGGGGAGCATTCCTGTAGCGCCGCAGTTAAAGACGATGGGAACGCCGGCCGATTTGCTGCGCCGCAGGCCAGACCTCATTGTGGCTGAGCGCCGTCTTGCGGCTTCAAACGCACGCATCGGGGAGGCGATTGCTGAGTACTACCCGAAATTCTCCCTCAGCGCATTGCTGGGTAGTGCTACGGCTGTATCCGCAGGCAATCTTTTCACCAGCGGCGCCAGCCAGTCAGCGGGCGTACTGGGCCTGCACTGGAGACTCTTCGACTTCGGTCGCATAAACGCCCAAATCGACCAAGCCAAGGGACAGGAAGCCGAAACCCTGGCCGCTTACCGTCAGTCCGTGCTGCGCGCCACCGAGGATGTGGAGAACGCGCTCTCCTCACTGGTGAATCGGGAAGCTCAAGCAACCACCCTCACCGGGGGAGAGGCGTCTCTGACACAGGCTCGCCAATCGTCGTTCATTGCCTATGAGAAAGGCACGGCCAGCCTGATCGACGTCCTGCACGCCGACGAGACGATGCTGCAGGCTTCCGATGCCCGGGCACAAGCACGAACGGAATCAGCACGGGCGGCGGTCGCGGCATTCAAGGCGCTCGGTGGTGGCTGGCAGCCTCCTGAAGCCCAGCCTGTTGCGACACGATGATTTAACCAGGTGATGTAGCACTTGATGCACGCACCTCCCCCCTCTTTCAGCTACTACCCAATCCGAGAGTGGGTTCGCTCACCGACTGACGCGGTCAGCAGCCAATTGCTCAATAGAAACCAACCGGAGTAAAGCGAAATGAAGTCGAACGAAAATTCCTGGGTGCTCATCACCGGCGCATCAAGCGGATTTGGCGAGGAGTTTGCCCGGCAATATGCAGCGCAGGGAAAATCGCTCGTTCTGGTAGCAAGAAGGCTGAGTAAGCTCGAAGCGCTATCGGCGCAGTTGCGCGAACGCTTCGGCGTTGATGTGATCGTCGAACAAGTAGACCTGTCCTCGATCCCGGCGATCATCGGACTGCATGAGCGACTCAGCGAACGCAATATAGTGATCGATGTGCTCATCAACAATGCGGGTCATGGATTGCAGGGGCCTTTCCTGGATCAACCTCTGGATGAGTCCCTGACCATGATTGATTTGGATATCGCCAGCCTGACAGCCCTGACACGCCTTTTCGCGGCCGACATGCGAGCCCGCAAACGTGGGCACATCCTGATGGTCGCCAGCTTGCTGTCCTTCCAGGGCGTGAAGAATTTCGCCGTTTACTCTGCCGCGAAAGCCTATGTTCTTCGCTTCTCTGATGCGCTTCATCGCGAACTGAAAAAAGACGGCGTCGTCGTTACCGCACTGTGCCCAGGAATGTCGGATACCGGATTTGCAGAAAGCGCCAAGCAACGGATCACACCGGCCTTAAAAATGGTGATGATGCAGCCTCAACCCGTCGTACGCGCAGGAATCCGTGCGCTGCAAGCCGGACGCATGAGCGTGGTGCCGGGTTTTGGCAACAAGGCCATTACTGTCTTGACTTGGGCCACACCTCGTCGGTTTCATCAGGGCCTTATGGCGCAGGTGATGGGAGTCTGAGGGGACGACAAAGAGGCCTTTTACCTCAGGGGAAAGGCCCGAGATGTGTTCCTAAAGGTCGGGAGGCAACGCGTGCTCCCGACAGGACATTCATCGTGTAACAGCACTCAATTAGAAGCGGTAACTCACAGACGTACCGAGCCCGTTCGCACTGTTCTTAAATTTGGCACTGTATGCACCTCTGTTCGCAGAGGCGTCGTTGATCTGCACGCTCTCCTCCCATAAGTAGGAATAAGCAACATCGATCGTGACATTGTCCGCCGGAGTCCAGCCAGCACCGAAGCTGATAACCTTCCGGTCACCCGTAGGAATGCGCGGTCCACGGTTGGTGTTGTTGGTGGGAGACTGGTCGACCGAGAAGCCTGCGCGAAGTACCCATTGGCTGTTCAATTTGTACGCCGTGCCGATAGCGTGAGCCCACGTATCATGCCAGTTCTGTTCTTCGGTAATAGTGCCCAGCGAGCCGCTCAACAAAGGGGGTAAACCCGTGTTCTCGATGGTTAATTCTTTAAAGCGACTCCAGCGTGTCCAGGTACTCCCCAAATATAGAGTCCAGTCATTATTGAGCTGATGAGTCACCGAGAAATCCACTGACTCTGGGGTATCCACATCCAGCGAAGCGTCATAACTCCGGCCGCTGACCCCCAACACGCTAAAGATGCCGTCGGTGACCTTGGTCTTGGCGTCCAAGTGGTAACTGACCTTGGAATGGTAAGTCATGCCCAAGCGAGTTTGGTCTGTAGCCTGCACCAGGATACCGGCGTTGAAACCGAGGGCCGTGTCATCGCCCGTGCTTTTGAGTTTTCCGTCATTGCGACCTGGGCTAAGTGGATTGGGCACCATCCCGGACAGCTCACCGGTGATGCGGTTGATGGTCGGACCGAAGCCGATCGAAACTTTGTCGTTAAAGGCATAGCTGATGGTGGGCTGGAACGTAAGGGTCGTGACCTCACTTTTGTTGGCGTAGTAACGCCCGGCAAAACCGCTGCCATAGTCAGTCATCAGACCGAAAGGTACATAAAAACCTACACCGAACGCCCAATGCTCATCGATGGGTTTGACGTAGTAACCCATAGGCACTGTGGTGGTTGGCACCATGTCGCCGTCTTCCTGGCCTCCGAATGTACTGCGGGTTTGGCTTATGTCGGTCTTCGCGAATAGAGTCGCCGCGCCCACGCTGACCTGCTCTCTTTTCAATCGAGACATACCCGCCGGATTACCGAAGACCGTGCTCGCATCTTCAGCGGATGAGGAGCGCCCGGCAAACCCGGACCCCATCCCACTGACGCTTTGTTCATTGAGAGCGAAACCGCTTGCAAACACATTTGAAGATGCGAGCACGACAGCGAGGCCAAATGGGCTCTTGAGCAACATTTTTTTCATTGTTTGAACTCTATGGGATCACTGAGATGAAGCAGTAGAAGTAACGGCTCACCATATTTATTCATGTGACCAATTCAGTCAACGGTCACAATGCGAATAAATGAAATGCCCTTCGACGACTGGAAGAAGGGCAAAGTGAAAAGCCGTTTTGGTGATGTGTCGCTTACACAGGCGTGACGTAAAACCGTTAGCCGAAGGTCAAGGCATGAGGCTACGCAAAATGAGGTTGGCGGTGAGCGTGGGCGCCTCCTCGACATAATCGAGGTTGTACTGCAGGAGTAAAGGATTGACGAAAGGCCGCAAAGCCAGATGTATCGCTTCTACTGTTTCGTCCAGGGGAGTCTTGCGTTCAAATTCGCCGATCTCTCGCCCCTCCCGCACGATTTGCAACACGAAGCGTTTGATCTGTGCGTCATAAGCCTGCGTACTGGGCCAGCTTTCCGACGCCGCAAATGCTGCAATGTCATAGAGTTTTCGGTCGTTAAAGAACAGATTCACGCCTGTGGCGACCACAGTTTTGACCAATCGTCGAAAGCGTTCCGTCGGCGACAGGTCTTCTACATTGATCGCCTGCTCCACAGCCGCGACGATTTCTGCCAGACAATTTGCGCAGATGGCTTCACCGATCGCCTGCTTGGAATCAAAAAATTTGTAGATGTAGGCCTTGGAAAACCCAATGGCCCTAGCCAGGTCGGAAACCGTGGTTTTGCCGTAGCCGTACTGACTGAAGTGTTCGTTGGCCGCCGCAACAATCTGGTCTCGAATGTCGTGATCGGCTGGGCCACGGGGGCTGGGCGAAGCTGAAGATATTGATGGCTGATTCATGGGAACAGCTTACTCACCCAATCGCCGACTGACAACTTGTGACCGATAAGATATCTAGTCACGAATCGGCCATTTTGAACGACTTTTCCAAGCGCCCACAAACTTCATCACTTGAGCCGGTCGACAGTGGCTGCCTCGAAGAGTTGTTGCAGCGCGACACACGACTGATTTATTGGAGAACATTATCTGATAGTCCTTCAGTGGTGAGTGCGGCCGCCCTTGACACCGTTAACGATCGGCTGTGGATTCAACCGGTCGATGCAACAGATTGGCTAACCCTCCGTATGTCGAGACCAAGCACTGCAAAAGGAGTAAATTTTGAGAGTCCTTGCCCAAGTGGTGTCTATAATTTTTCAGATATCGGCCCCATTGGTCAGTGAATACAAATGCCCGCAGATGACGACTCGCTGCCCGGTTCTGAAATTCTCTTCGATGAAGCTGATTGTGGCTTACTGCTTACCGCAGAAAATGGCCAGATCGCACAGGTCAACCTCACCTTCTGCCGCTGGATTGGCTACCGCAGGAGTGAGCTGGTCGGTCGTCACATCCAAGACCTGATGAGCCCTGAAGGGAGGACGTTTCACAGGACGTACTGGGCGCCCCTTATGCAAATCCAGGGCGTGATCGCTGATGTCAAATTCGATCTCGTTCACTACAACGGACATTCAATTCCGATGATGCTCAGCGCCGTCCGTTGTGAGAGTTCTGCTGGCATATTTCATGAAATGACGCTGTTCAAAGCCGAAGATCGGCAAAGATACGAGCGTGAGCTGCTCCATGCCCGAATGCTCGCAGAAAGACATTTGGCAAAACACCTCAAGGATCAACGGGTGATGGATATCACCCAAGACAAGCTGCGCATCACTTACGCCGCGGCGGAAGACCGGGCCCTGTTCGCCGAGCAGCTTATCGGGATTGTCAGTCACGACCTGCGCAACCCATTGTCGGCGATAAAAATGGCAACAGAACTGCTGGGCCGCAGGGAGATGGATGCTAAGCAGGCACAAATCCTTGGCCACATCACCCACTCCGCAGAGCGCGCGCAGCGGCTGGTGGCCGATCTGCTGGATTTCACCTTGACGCAGGTCGGGCGAGGTATCGCAGTTCTGCCCAAACCCGTCGATCTACACGAACTGGTGGCCGACTGTCTGGACGAGTTGAGTCTGGCGTTCCCCGGGCATGAATTGACCCACCTGCGTTATGGGCAAGGTGACTTTACTGCCGACAGTGATCGACTCTATCAGCTCATCGGCAACCTGGTCGCCAATGCAGTCGCCTACGGTGCTGCCGATAGCGGAGTCACCGTTTCTTCGCGCATCGAAGATCCAGCGGTCATTATTACAGTCCACAACCTTGGCACACCCATACCACCTGAGTTGCTCAAGGACCTGTTCGAACCGATGATCCGCGGCAGTCATGACAATGCTGAACTTAGAAGTGTCGGGCTGGGTTTGTTCATTGTTCGTGAGATCGCCAGGGCGCACCACGGCGACGTGGCTGTAACGTCTTCTCTAACGAGCGGAACAACATTCACTGCAACCTTTCCTCGCACCATAAATTAGCTTGGGTTGACCTTCGCTCAACCCCGTCGCCCTCCTTTGCTAGCCGTCGATAGCGTGGTGTGTTGCTTGCCAATCTGGTCCGCGAAGACTGGTGCCCTTCAACGACAAAACGCCTACCAGTTTACTGTTTGCCCGCAAATTGCCCAATCGCTCAGGCTGGGAAAACACTGGAGTAAGCCGAACGGGGTGTGTCCTGCAGCCACGGTGCACTCCTCGAGCACATGCAAATTAGCCGAGGTTGCCGCGAGGTGCCGCCGTCGAGACTGGTTCGGGGAACGGAACTGCGAACGAAGGTGTCATCTGTATTAGGCACCGTGGTGTCGCAATCCTGTTGGGATAGAGAGGTGATTTTCATGAACAATATTATCTACATCGTCGGGGCAGTTGTGATTGTCCTGGTTATTCTGTCGTTTGTCGGCCTTGTATAGCCTTAGCTGCCAGCTGAGAACCGTCCTGATGGCGCCTGCCTGACAGGGTGCATTTATGTTGCTACCTCCTGCCCTCGCAACATCGCAATATCCCGCTTGGGGGGTACGCCAAACAGACGGCTGTATTCGCGGCTGAACTGCGACGGGCTTTCATAGCCGACCTGGTAGGCTGCGCTTGATACTTCCTGATGCTCGTTGAGCATCAATCGCCTCGCCTCGTTCAATCGCAACCACTTCTGGTACTGCAACGGGCTCATCGAGGTGAGCTGGCGGAAGTGGTGATGAAAGGTGGGTGTGCTCATCTGCACTCGCGCCGCAAGTTCTTCGACGCGAAGTGCCGAGGCGTAATTCAACTTCAGCCAGTCGATGGCTTTTGCGATGCGATAACCCTGGCCATCGACCGAGGTAATCTGCCGCAACCTGGCAGCCTGATCGCTCTTCAAGAGACGATAGTGAATTTCGCGCTGAATCAGGGGCGCAAGCACAGGGATGGCTTCGGGTTCATCGAGTAGCGCCAGCAAGCGCTCGAACGACGCCAACATGGCAGGCGTTACTGAACCAATCCCGACACCTTTCACCACTGATCGATCACGGGCTGGCGGCAAGTCACCCTGCACTATCAGCTCAGCCAGCATGCGCAGATCGAGCTTCAAAGTCAGCCCCAGGCATGGCTGCTCCGGGCTTGCCACCAGCACCTCAGAATTGGCGGGCAAGTCCAATGAGGTGATCAGAAATCGCGACGTGTCATACGGGTAGCCCTCGCCACCTACCCACAGCTGTTTCTCACCTTGGGCGACGAGGATGATGCTTGGCTCGACCATGCAGACGACGGGCGGCGACGGATGTTCGCGCCTGAAAAAGCCCAGGCCCGCAATGGGCGTTCCGTAGTCACCTGGTTTCGGGATCTGCTCGCCAATGATCCGCGCAAGCGTTTCTTGTGGCGACAGGTGTTGAGCAGCGGTGTCGTGTTTGATCGTCATGTTCGCCTTGTACCTCTTCGCTGAACTCTAACTCGCCCGCTTACGACCGTCCTGCAAAAAAACAGAGACTCATAGAATCAGGCAAGTAATCCAGTGCAATGCACTACAGGGAGTCTGGGCAGAGCCGGAAAATGTTCATCCGACAAAGCCATTGAGGACTCTCCCATGCTTGTACAAGCCTATGGTGCTCATGCGGGCGACAAGCCCCTTGAACCGTTGCAAATCATTCGCCGCACACCCGCCACCCATGACGTTCAGATCGATATTGCCTTTTGCGGCATCTGCCATTCGGACTTGCACCAGGTGCGCGCCGAGTGGGCGGGCACGCAATTTCCCTGCGTACCGGGGCACGAAATTGTGGGTCGTGTATCGGCGGTCGGCGCGCATGTTGTGGATTTCAAAGTCGGCGATCTGGTCGGTGTCGGTTGCATCGTCGACAGCTGCAAACACTGTGAAGACTGTGCCACGGGGCTGGAAAACTATTGCGACGGCATGGTCGGCACCTACAACTTCCCGACCCCGGACGCACCTGGCTGGACGCTCGGCGGCTACTCACAAAACATCGTGGTGCATGAACGTTATGTTCTGCGTATCCGCCATCCCGAAGAACAACTGGCCGCCGTCGCACCACTGCTGTGTGCGGGCATCACCACCTATTCCCCACTCCGTCACTGGAACGCCGGGCCGGGCAAGAAAATCGGCGTGGTCGGCATTGGTGGCCTGGGCCACATGGGCATCAAGCTGGCCCACGCGATGGGCGCCCACGTCGTGGCGTTCACTACATCCGAATCCAAGCGCGAAGCGGCGAAGGAGTTGGGCGCTGACGAAGTGGTGGTATCGCGCAACGCTGAGGAGATGGCCGCGCATGCCAAGAGCTTCGACTTCATCCTCAACACCGTCGCAGCCCCCCACGATCTCGATGCCTTCCAGGTTCTACTCAAGCGCGATGGTGCGCTGACCCTGGTCGGTGCGCCCGCCTCGCCGCATCCATCGCCCAATGTGTTCAACCTGATCATGAAACGACGAACGATTGCCGGCTCGATGATCGGCGGTATCCCCGAGACGCAGGAGATGCTGGATTTCTGCGCCGAGCACGGCATCGTCGCCGACATCGAGTTGGTCCGGGTCGATCAGATCAACGAATCCTATGAGCGGATGCTCAAGGGCGACGTCAAGTATCGCTTCGTGATCGACAACGCCACATTGGCTGGCTAAGCGAAAGGCGCCAGCGAATAACCACTCATCAAAAGGACTATCCAGTGAAAGGCATTTTGCTTGCCCTAGGGCTGCTTGTTACCTCTTTTTCTTCAACGGGAGCCGATTTGTCGAACGGCGCGGACAACTTCTACAAAAGCGAAAAAGTGACGGTAGAAAAGGTCACCTTCAAGAATCAATACGGCATGAAGGTGGTGGGCAATCTGTTCATCCTGAAGAACCTCAATCCTCAATCGAAGAATGCCGCGATCATTGTCGGTCATCCAATGGGGGCAGTGAAGGAGCAGAGTGCAAACCTCTACGCCACAAAAATGGCCGAACAGGGATTTATCACACTGTCGCTGGACTTGTCCTTCTGGGGTGAAAGTGAGGGCACGCCTCGCCAGGCCGTTTCGCCTGATATCTACGCCGAAGACTTCAGTGCCGCCGTGGACTTTCTCGGCTCTCGCCCATTGGTCGATCGTGAACGTATCGGCGTCATCGGTATTTGCGGCAGTGGCAGCTTCGCCATCAGTGCGGCCAAGATCGATCCGCGTCTAAAGGCCATCGCCACCGTCAGCATGTACGACATGGGCGCCGCCAATCGTAATGGCCTCAAGCACAGTGTAACGATCGAACAACGCCAGCAAATCATTCGCGAAGCGGCGCAGCAGCGCAACGCCGAATTCTGGGGTGGCGAAGTCCGCTATACCAGCGGCTCACCACTGAAGCTGACCGGCAACGCCGTGGGTGACGAGTTCTACGATTTCTATCGCACACCGCGTGGTGAGGTCACCCCTGCCGGCGCATCGGCACAGACAACCACCATGCCGACGCTGACCAGCAACGTGAAATTCATGAACTTCTATCCGTTCAACGACATCGAGACGATCTCCCCTCGCCCACTGCTGTTCATTGCTGGCGCCCGGGCACACTCACTCGAGTTCAGCGAGGATGCCTACAAACGCGCGGCAGAACCTAAAGAACTGCTCATCATTCCAGATGCCGGCCATGTGGATCTTTACGACCGGGTCAACCTCATACCATTCGCCAAGTTGACCACGTTCTTCAAAAGCAACCTGAAGTAGCCTGAACAGAGCCCTGGCCGGGCATCCGTTCTCACGCGCGGCCTCGTTCCCGGGGCCGCGACGCTTCGCGCATTACAGGATTCAATCAATGATCCAACACACGCTCTCAGCCCCGCGAAAACCTGAACAATCATGGGGCGCCGTGTTCGCCATGTCGCTCGCCGCCTTCGTCCTGGTGGCATCGGAGTTCATGCCCGTCAGCCTGCTGACACCGATTGCCGCCGATCTGCATATCACCGAAGGGCAAGCGGGCCAGGGCATTTCAGTCTCTGGGCTGTTTGCGCTATTCGCCAGCCTCCTGACCGCTTCGGTGGCGGCGCGGGTCGACCGCAAGCCACTGCTGTTGTCCCTGACGCTGCTGATGATCGTTTCAGGAACCGTGGTCGCGTTCGCGCCGAACTACTGGGTGTTCATGGCCGGCCGCGCGCTGATCGGCGTGGCAATTGGTGGCTTCTGGTCATTATCGGCGGCAACTGCCATACGCCTGGTGCCCGACGACCAGATCGCTCGCGCCATGGCAGTCGTCAATGGCGGCAACGCTCTGGCGACAGTGATTGCAGCACCTCTGGGGAGTTTTCTCGGAGCCTTCATCGGATGGCGCGGTGCATTTTTGTGCGTCATCCCGGTCGCGGTAATCGCCAGTCTCTGGCTTTGGGTGAGCCTTCCTGCGATGAAGTCGCAAAGCGGTTCAGGCACTGGAAATGTTTTCAGGTTGATGAAAAGCACACCGGTCGCGTTAGGCATGGCGGCGGTCAGTGTCTTTTTCATGGGCCAGTTCATGCTATTTACCTACCTGCGCCCGTTCCTTGAAACGGTCACGCACGTCAGTATTTCCATGCTGTCACTGATGTTGCTCGTCCTCGGCCTGGCAGGCCTCGCGGGAACCTTCCTGATTGAAGCATTCTTGAAAAATGGCCTGCATCGCACCCTCATCGTCATCCCGATATTGATGGCGGCGATCGCGCTGGCACTCGTTTCGTTCGGCAGCTCTGCGGCTACCACCACCGTCTTGTTGGGTCTCTGGGGGCTGGTTGCGACAGCGGCGCCGGTGGGATGGTGGACATGGCTGGCCAGAACATTGCCAGAGGATGCTGAAGCCGGAGGCGGCTTAATGGTGGCGATCATCCAACTGGCCATTGCATCCGGCGCAACCGTTGGCGGGCTGGTATTTGATTCGAACGGCTATCGAGCGACTTTCGAGTTGAGCGCCACGCTGCTGGGCGTGGCGGCAGTTCTTGCCTTCCTGGCGGCACGCGCTGCCTCGCGAGAACCTGTTGCATCGGAGAGCATCGCTTGAAAAAACACAAGACATGCCAAGGCGAGTCTTGTGTTCCCTGTGGGGCAATCGGTTGCAGACTGGACGGTAAAATCAGCGTGCGCTGTCGATGATTTGGCCACCGTCAGGCGTCAGGCTATACCCCGTCAAAAATTGCCCATCCTTGCTGGCGAGAAACAGCACCACCGGTGCGATGTCCTCTTCGGGTGATCCATAACGGCCAAGTACGTTAGTGGGTGCAGGCACATCGGCCGCAGTACCCCAAGCGTCTGCGACCGGCATGACATTGTTCACCGTTCCTCAAAGGGCCGTGGACGTTGATTACTAATTCAGGGGCAGATGAATCGCTGCTGGCGCCGTTCCGGGCAAACAAAATGATCACCCTTGAAATAGCTGACAGCTGACTGTTCTATGTACGGGCTCAAGGGACAAGCTTTCTTCTCTCGATGGGGACAGACAAGACAATGCTTGTACGTGTCTCACCGTACGCGTTGATCTTCGCAATGATATTTTCGATATCGGCCATTGACCTGGCATAGATCCTGATCAGGTAGGAGTCGTTACCCGTGACGTGCAGGCACTCAACGACTTCGGGTATGTCGTTGAGCGTCGCTATCAATTTGGATTTCGCAGGCTTGAGGGTGGTCATGCCGACGACAGCAGATATGCCGAACCCTAGTTTGGTTGGATCTAACTGAGCGCTATATCCCTTGATGACCCCAGAATCTTCGAGCTTTCGCAACCGATCAGTGGTGGCGGGAATAGAAAGACCTGCGTGCTTGGACAGCTCCGTGATGGAAATGCGACCAAAGTCCTGCACCTTCCCCAAGATTTTGATGTCTATACGGTCCATGTAAGCTCCCACAGCAAAAAGTATAAATTTTAATGAAAAGCACCCGGTTTTCATTAAAAAATAATGCACCAAAATAAAGCAGAGTGCTAGTCTATTTGCAGCCCGGTAAAGCCTAACAAGAACCCGGGTAATCAATAGCTCTGAATCCTTAGCGTTACGCACTGCATAATAAAATATTCTCCTCCAGGGATGGTGTTCGTATGGAAGATGAAAAAATAAAGTGTGAAAAAAAATCCTATCCATCATTCGCGAATTATATTGGAACGCAAGTCCTAAGTTTTCGTGATTTCAAGATGGATCAGATTTTTATGTATTTGGCTGGCGTCGCCCTTTTCTCGGTGGGGGCCAAGTTTTTCATAGTCAGTCAACTGGGGACTGACCCATTAGATGTCCTGATCATCTCGATAAATAAAATACTCATGCTCGGAATGGGCGTTTGTTCGGGTATCGTTTCTCTATTCTTTCTGCTGTGGTGGATGCTCTGGAACAAGAAATATCCTCCGATAAGCCCATTTGTTACAACCACACTTACAGGTCTGTTGATTGACCTCTGGTCCGTGCTGGGGCTTGGAGAGTATTTGATTGTCAGAGTGAATGAGTACACGATATTGGCGATGGGTCTGGTGCTGTGTGCTTATTCGTCTGCACTGATTATCATGAGCGGTATTGGTATCAGAATCATGGACCTTGTGGTGCTTACCATGGTGTCCAAATGGGCGTGGTCATTCACCAAAGCCAAAATGATAATTGAAATTGGCATCTTTTCAACCGGATGGCTTCTAGGCGGGCCCTTCGGTATGGGAACCATTGCATTCTTGTTGGTCATAGGCCCTCTTATACAGCCATTCATGAATATAAACGCCAGGCGTTTTTCACTTAAAAATTATGGATTGACCAGCGTTTCTTCCGCCTATCAATAACTACTAGGGGATTGCTGCCACTGTGGCGGCGGGATTGTTTCGCCTCGACTATTTAAACCGATGATATTGACAGCAACTTCCGTGAAATGAGGAGTGAGAGATGGACACTACAAAAAATAAAAACTGGACCTTGGAAAGCACGCCTGCAAAGTTGGAAGAAATACTCCCGAACGGCGTTGTAAAGTGTCATCTTTCTCCCCGAAACTGTGTCATTCAGGAGGGTAAAGTAGGTTTTTGCAAGGTGCGCGGAAACAGAGGCGGCCGGTTAGTTACATTGAATTATGGCAAAGGCGTTCACAGCACCGAAGAGACCATCGAAACCGAGGCGGTATTCCACTTTGCTCCCGGAGAGCGAATCCTTTCCCTAGGCAATATCGGCTGCATGCTTAACTGCGGCTACTGCCACAATTGGAAGACCTCTCAGGCCAAGTATGTGACAGACAAAGATGTTTACTACTATACGCCTGAACAGGTTGTAGAAACCGCCTTAAAGCATGGTATACGCGTTATCTCCTGGACGTATAACGACCCTGTTGTCTGGCATGAATTTATCCTCGATACGGCAAAACTGGCAAAGGAAGCGGGCTTAATCAATTTATATAAATCAGCTTTTTTTATCAGTGAAGAAGCCATTGATGAACTATTGCCCGTCATCGACATATTCTCGATTTCGCTAAAGTCCATCTCCCCCGAATACTATCGAAAAGTCACAACAGGCTGGGTAGAGCCCGTTCTGGCTGGCATCAAGAAAGTATACGATGCTGGTAAATATGTTGAAGTCAGCACCTTGATGGTTACCGATATCAGTGACGATGAGGATACCGCCAGGAAAATCAGCCAGTGGGTACTGGATGAACTGGGCCCGAATGTACCGCTCCACTTTGTAAGGTTTCACCCTGATTATAAAATGAGTAATAGCATCAGGACGCCCGTGGATAGACTCCTGAAGGCCCGGGACATTGCCCGGAGCATGGGGGTTGAGCATGTTTATCTGGGTAACGTAAATGATGTCGAGGGCACCAATACCAACTGCAATAATTGTAACGCTCTACTCGTTACCCGCTACGGTTTGAATGCTGAACTGATCGGATTGGATAGCAACGGTTGCTGCACCCGTTGTGGGCACGACGCACACTTCAAGTTACTGGGCGAACACAAAGCGAACATGCCTGTTGAACTGCGAGAGGCTGCATTGACCTCTTACGAGAAGCGAAAGTTCGAGTGGCATGGGGATATCGTATCGCTGCACGCCCAAGTGCTGAATACTGAAGACTTTGAACAGACCGTCTACCTGCGGCGCAACTATACCGACGGGCTCAACAGTGATTGGAAATCACTGACATTGCGGCCGTATGAAAGCTATCGATTTATTATTGCCAAGGCACGAATTGATGAATCAGGCCCTGAAGTCTGGCTTCCCAAGGGGGTGAACTCAAATCTTCATGAAGTATTCGACAGGGCTCACTTCCCAACCGAGTCGATTGAAGAGATTGGTATTTCGCAAAACGACATCACGCCGACCATTGGGTATGAAGGCAAGCAGAACATGTATGAGCAGGTTATCAAACTGGTGAGCAAATCATGAGCGTGTCTACTGAAATACTCCACATCAGGGTCGATGACCGAGAGGCCCACCCATCCGTGACGCCTATTTATCAGTGCAGCGCTTTTAGCGCTGACTCGGCGTTCTTCTACTCGAGAAAAGCCAATCCCAATGTGACTGAGCTGGAACAGGTTGTCGCTGCACTGGAAGGAAGCGAATACGCCTTGGCCTACAGCACCGGAATGAGTGCCATCTACATGGTGCTGGAGCTGCTGAAACCTGGTGGGTCGCTGGTGATCAACAAATATATCTATGGCTGTTCTTATAAGCTGTTTCAGCGATATGCGGCACGTATCGGTGCGAAACTGACGATTCTGGATCTCACCACGGAAAGTGGATTGAAAGAGTTGCCGTCGGACGTGGACATGGTCATTTTCGAAACGCCGACCAACCCCTTCCTGAAAGATATTGATATTCATGCGGTCAGCAAGGCGGTTAAGCAAAACAACCCACACGCTCTGGTGGTCGTTGACAACACGTGGGCCACTCCGATATTTCAAAAGCCTCTGAACTTCGGCGCGGATATTTCTCTGTACAGCGCAACGAAGTATTTCTCCGGGCATAGCGATGTCATGGGCGGCCTGGTACTCGTCAACAATGAAATGATTTATACGCGCCTCCTCGAAGGCCGCTTTTACTCAGGCTCAATATTAGCGCCTAACAGCGCATGGCTGCTTCGCAGAAGCATGCAGACATTTAACCTGCGCATGGAGAAACACAGCAACACAACCTCCAGCATGCTCAACTATCTGCGGGAACTGCCCTTTATTGAGCATGTATATTATCCACGAGTCGATGGTAAACAATTGACCGGCTACGGTGGCATTGTGTTTGTTGATATTCGGCCCGATCTGGTCCCCTTTTACAAAACCTTCACCAGCTCCCTCAAATGGTTTGGAACGGGTACGGGAATGGCCTGTGTCACGTCAATGGTTGCGCAACCCTTTAGTGGAAGCCATGCCTCGATGACTGAGCAGGAAAAAGCGGATATGGGAATTGAAAAGGGTTTGGTTCGATTGTGTTTTGGTTTAGAGGCCCTTGAGGATCTTAAAGAGGATCTGCTTCAGGCATTTGTAGCCATGGAAAATATGGCCGATCAAAAAAGCGCACTTAAACCTGCGTAACAGATGTTAATCATGAGCAACGAGCCTTCAATGGCTCGTTGCTTTTTATGGAGAAGCGAGATTGCCCAGCGTACTCGAAAAAACGATATTCGAAGACCCTACTCTGAACGTTATCCATCTTCTAAATTCCATTTCCAGTGAAAATCCAGAGGCAATCTCTCTGGCTTCCGGTCGACCTGACGACGAGCAATGCGACCTGTCCCTTATTGATAAAGGGCTGGCCAGCTATGCACGATACGCCGTCAATCCGGAACACTCGCTTGCGACACTACTTTGCCAATATGGAAAAACCACCGGAATTATCAACGGCATAATAGCCGAACACTTGCAGGTGGATGAAGGCATAAAGATTTTCAACCCTGAAAGTATTGTCGTGTGCATGGGGTTTCAGGAAGCTGCGACCTTGACACTGCTATCAATTTTTGAAGGAGGTGGTGTTTTATTAGTGCCTGACCCTGTGTTTTCCGGAATAACGGGTATTGCGAAATTATTAAGAATAAAAATTGTACCCGTTCCCGAGGACACCTTCCTCGATCCATCTGCCCTGCGCAAGGTAGCTGAAGATCTTGAGTCCAGAGGGGAAAAGGTAAAAGCGCTGTACGCGATTTCAGATTTTAGTAACCCTACTGCTAACAGCCTTTCCTATGAAGACAGAAAGGCCATGCTCTCCTTGGCCAATGAAATGAATTTTTTTATCCTGGAGGATAATGCCTACAGCTACTTCAGGTACGAGGGAGATAAAATCCCCTTGATGAAGTCGATCGACAGTAGTCGAGTATTCCTTCTTGGCTCTTTTGCAAAGTCAATTTTTCCGGGATTGCGTATGGGCTACGTAGTCGCCCCGGAGAGCGCTGGGGTGATTTCCTTTAGCGCCAGGTTATGTAAAGCCAAAAGCTTGATCACCGTCAATACACCTGCCCTGTGCCAGGCAATTGTCGGAGGTTTGCTGATAGAGAACAATTACTCTTTAAAACAGCTTAATCAACCAAGAGTGTTGTCTTACAGGCAAAAAAGAAACCATATGATTGAATGCCTTGAACGTGAATTCCCGGTCAAGGCTGGTTCTGAAAGAAGTGTCACCTGGAACCATCCAGAGGGAGGTTTTTTCATCAATGTACAGTTGCCCTTCACCTTTGAATATTTTGAAATGTGCGAGTGCGCCAGGAACTTCAAGGTTATTGTATTTCCCACTTCCTTGTTTTCGCTGACGAATCAGGCTGTCACTCAGGTCAGATTGTCGTTTAGCAATGCGACAGAATCAGAAATCAAACAAGCGATAGGCAGCCTCAGGGCGTACATTGAATCCAGAATTCAGTAAAGCATCCTCCCGTCAAACCGTAGGGGATTGATGCCAAGGCTTACTCATCAGCCAATAAGAAATAAGCCTTGCCTCATTTCCCTATTAAGCTGCTGTGGCGAGCATAACGCCAGTGGCGACTTGGTAGGCACCCAGAATGGTGATGGTTGACCCGGAAAAATAGTTGATCAACCTGAGCTTTGATTGGGAGATTCTGGTCTTGAATATGGAGGAGAATCCGCTCAATCCCAGCCACCAGACAGCCGAGCCTAGAAATATACCTGTCACCATAGGCAGCACTGAGTGCTGACCGCTTTGATCATTAGCCATGCCGTCGCTCATGGCAGCAAATATCGCAATAAACGACAGGATGGTCATTGGGTTCGACAGTGTCAAAAACAGTGTACTCAAGTAGGCTTTTAACAGGTTGGCTCGTTCACCCGCCAGGGCTGTTGAGCTCGCTTTCGATTTTATTGTTTGATAACCAATGTACGCGAGGAACATCCCCCCCAAAATACACAACCATGGCTTAAAGCTAATGAGTGTCGCTATGATGACTGTGATTCCCAGCGCACCGACAAATCCATAGATCGAATCGGCTGTGGCCGCCCCTAACCCTGTCGCGAAACCTGCTCTCCATCCAAGCGCAAGGCTCCTCTGTATGCACAACAGCCCAATGGGTCCCACAGGGGCTGCAATACAAAGCCCAATGATCATCGACTTAATGAAAATCAACATAAATGCACCTCCACAATTGATGCTTAAAGGTTAGGAGAAGTACATTTTTTTATGAATTAATTATTAATTCCCATAGAGGTTTTTTCGATTTTTTTTAAGAAGTATTCTTATCTTACCTTCATTATTAAGGTGCACTCTGTGATGAACCTTACTAAACACGATCGGGATGCCATTCGCCTTTGACGATGATGCCGGCCAGGACGTTGCAGGCATTCCTGGACGACTTGGGTTTTGAAGGGCTTTGGATAAGAGGTTCGTTGGCGCATGGCGATCCGCTTGTGAGGCCAAAAATGGTGTCCACTGGGTCCATCCATATGACAGGATAGTTCGCGCAACTTGCACCGGGATCTGTTTACCAACGCATTCAAGATCGGCCCGCAATCCCCAGAACCGCTCATGCATTCAGCCTGTGTCGCCTTCGGCATGGAGCGTCTGCTGTTGTCGCTGCTGGCGCAGATTGGAAATCCCGACACACTGCTGGCTCCTTTACGCGATGTGTTGGGCGACCATCGCGGCAGCCGCGAGACAAAGGAATGTGAATATGCGGCACTGGTTTGACGCAGGGGTGGCGAAAAGAATCGCCATCGTCTCGTTTCCATTGATGGGGACGATGGTCGGCAATTTATTGATGATGCTTGTCGACAGGCTATGCCTGGCACACTACTCACAAGATACGCTGGCCGCCTCCGGTCCAGCAGTATTCACGAGCATGGCGATCATCGCTTTCTTCTGTAGCACCGTAGGCGTGTCACGTTCCTTTATTGCGCAAGCGAATGGTCGATCGGGGCTCAGCGAGGCTTGGAATGAAGCCGCACTGGGACTGCTCCTTGGTATTGCCTGCGGTGCCCTGCTGTTTGTCGCCGCTCCGTTGATCGCGATGATCCCACAGCTCAGCTCCCGCCCACCGCAGATTGTCAGCCTCGAATCGCAGTACATGCTCTGGGCGGCGATCTTCGGCGGCGTAATGACGATCGACACAGCGCTGTCCTCATACTTCAACGGTGTGGGTCGAACCCGCGAAACGCTCATGGTCGGCATCGTTGGTCAAGTAGTCGACTCAATCTTCACCGTCGGCCTGGTCTTCGGAAAGTTCGGGCTGCCCGAAATGGGAATGGCCGGAGCCGCTATCGGTACATTGATCGGCACTCTGTCCATGCTGACGTGCTACGCAGTAATGCTGCCTCGAGAAATCTGGCTTGAGTTGATGAACATCTTCATTGCCCGTAGCGAGCGCCTACTGCCTCGGCTGTTTTTCCGGCTGCGTAGAGGTGTTCCCAGTGGCTTATCCGCCGGAGTGGATCAGCTCGGCAACACTGCATTCATCTGGATAGTCGCGGTACTGGGCTCTAGCGCGCTAGCGGCAAACAACGTCAATCTGACGATCAATTACCTGGGCATCATCCCGATTATCGGTTTGGGTATTGGTTGCAGCATTCTGTGCGCCACTGCAGTGGGCAAGGAGCAATACACTGAGTTGGCAACGATCCTACGGGTGACCGTGACCATCGAGCTGTTCTACGTACTGCTGGTTTCCACCGTTCAAATCACTTTGCCACAGGTCTTGCTCAAGGCTTTCGGCGACCTGGGGCACAACCCGGAGATCGTCGCCCTGGCCATCGATACACAACGCGTACTGTGGACATTCTCCGCCGCCTTTGTCTTCTCTATGACGGGTGCAGCCGTCTTGGAGAGTATTGGCATGGCCAGATTTTCGCTGGTCGTGCGCCTGGTTCTGATGTGGTTTATAAGCATTCCGTTGATCTATTACGTCGCAATGAGCAATCGCGATGTCCCGTCGTCGCTGATGACATGCTGGGTCATCGGTTCGGTGTTCGAATTTTCGATTGGCGCAATTTATTTCTGGCGAATCGCCAAAGCCATTCGAGGGGCCGAAAACCGTCTTCACGCCGATCCTCATCCGGCGAGCGAGAGCGCCCTATGAACCTGAATGAAGTCATTCGTTTCGCACCTTTAGCGATCAACTGCTTTACAGGAAGTCTGGCACAACTATCCAGACGAGGCGGTGTCCTCATCAATGAAGCACAACTGCTTGAGGCCAGCGACGGCTACCTCTGTACCGCGCAGGCCTCGATGAGTGGGGCATGCCCGAATACACCTTCGCGGTTGAGAACGTCGGGCTTCGTGCTTGCAAGGCATTAGGCGGCAGAGTTGACCCACACGACTACGCCGGCGTGCTCAATCAGTAGCGTCTTGAGTTGCGTGACCCAATCTTTACCGATCACCAATCGCGCCAGTAGCTAAATAGAGGAACTGCTTGCATACCCAGCAAGGAATCAGGCTTCCTTCAACAACCCTCGCACCATCGACCCAATTGCAGAAGAACCATTCCTGCTGGTCGATTTCCGGGCTCCCGTTGGCAAGTTCTCAAACCCTGTACTACTGTCATCTCGTGCTGGATGCTCGGGATCGTGGACGTTCGATCTCCCCCAAGGTCATGGAATGAAGACCCCATCGTGAACACGCACGTGTTCCAACCGCTGTGCATACGACGTGTACGACGAGCCCAATGTGGCTCCGGTTCACAGGGAGGTGCTTATGGTGGCTTCAGGTCTAAAGCCGCGGCAGCAAATGCTGAGTATTTGCCAATGCATTGATACAAAGCACTCTGCTTTTCTCCCCTACCTCCCCTGGCATCCCCGCTCCAGATTTCAGCCCGCTAAGTACCAGTAACTGAGCATGCGCAGCGTGCACTGCCTGAGCATGTGCCTGGTATGACTGGCATTATAGGAATGATTGGTAGTGCAATGGATCCAAGGGTTATGAATGGACTTTGCTCTGCGAGATCAATGCACTGCCAAGGCAAACAAGCAGTGGTCATTATATACATTAGGAGTGATCGCATAGTGAGCAACATAACTGTATTCAAGTTTCAGGGGCAGTATTTCATTGCTCTATGGATGTGCGTCACCAGCGGTTTATGCATTTTTTTAGGAGGGATATGGATTAAGCGTGACGGTGCATTAGGAGGCGGGATATTTTTATTAATATCCTTATCTTTAATCATATTAGTCGGAGGATTGATTTTAGCTGGACGCTCAACTTTATCCATTGATGATCAGTGCTTATCCAGACAAATTCTTGGTAAAACCTGGCAAAAAATAAGGTGGGAGAATGTCAGCTTAATTACTGCCTTCCCTGTATCTAGCATGCGCGGACTTAATGCCAGAGGATTTAATATATATCCTACAACAAAACCAACATTCCGGATTACTCCATCAGGGAAGATCACATTCACCGACCAGCTTGAAAACATTTCAGAGCTCATCGCTCTTATAAACGACTACGCCAGCCAGAAAAAAATACCAATTAAAATCAGAAAAACATTGTTCGACGAGCTAAAACCCTCAGACAAATTATGAATAATTTCAATATAACAAGCCGACACTCCTGAGGCTTCTGCTGGAGTGCAAATCGCCCAACAGCCAGCAGTACACTGGGCGGAAAAATGATGGCACGGGTGTCTATTATTATCGGGCACTCTCCGGGATTTGGGCGATTTATCTCGGGAGATTCGATTGGCCTTGCGGGTGGGATTAATACGTACGTCTATGTCAGCGGCAATCCGTTAAGTTACAAAGATCCGCAAGGTAAATGGCTAGTCGGTGCAGTAACCGGTGCAGTTATTGGCGGGATCAGTGGCTATGCTAGCGCGTTTGAAATCGGTGGCGATGAGACTGATGCTACTTGGGCTGCTTTATCGGGGGCGCTAGCTGGCGCTGCAGTCGGCGCGATTGCGCCTGAAAGCCCATGGGCTCCTGCTGCAACCAGTGCTGCAGGCGGAGCTGTAGGTGATTGGGCTGGTCAAAAGTTATCGAATCACGCTAAAAGCAAAGAGAATGCTTGTATCCCTCAAGGTAAGGTAAATTGGGGGAGAGGTAGTAGGCGCGGGTATCGGCAGCGCGATTGCCGGCTTGGCGCAGGGCAAAGGAATCGCCGCTGCCATCCTCAGTGGAGAACTAGGCTTTATGGGCGGCGCTGCAGGAGCCGGCATCTGTAATCAGCTTGGAAAATAATTCCACCATGAATACTTGGCATGATAAGACGTTTGGCAGGACCGGCATATGGATTTGGCTTCCTGGAATAAGCCCTATTGTTCTTTTGGGAGTTTTTATTTTTCTTGCTTCTCCATACTATTACCTACAGGACTTTATAGGAGGTGGGATATTATTAGGCCTGCCTGCTGCTTGGGGTATATTCTACATTTCCCAGGTCCGAACAGTACTGCAAGAAATTTCGCTGGATGATGATCGTATTTTAGGGAGGTTGTATTTCGGTAGGCACATAGAGATCAAGGCGCCTGACATCAAGTCAATATCTTATTATCCGATGACGTGGAAAATCCGACAAGTCAACCTATTTGACCGAAATAAGCCCGGTATCAATATTGAGCTTCACAATGGCAGAATACTGCGAATAAATGCAAAAACCGAAGGGTTCGCCAGTTTGGTAGAAACATTAAAGGCGTTTGCTAAAGCATCCGACCAATTTTTTTGCAGCCTATAAAATAACTGTGATTTCTCCTCTGCACCACTCATATGGTGTCGTTCATAAATGTCGCAATTCCAAATCCAATAACGGGTACGGTTTTTGGCTGGTCGGGAACTGCTAGCTTAGATCGACATGGGAGCTGGTACGAGAGTGTATTAGGTGCAGGACTTGGAAAGTCTGCTAATATTATAATTGGAAGTATTACTGCATATGGAATTCGTACATAATCTCATAACACCTGCCCCAGCAACATCCATGACTGCTATCATCAACAACGTCAATACTCCTCAGTTTGGTACGCAACAGTAGTGTGGTCGACAGGGTGATAATCATGATGTTCATCAGATTTTTATGCACTCGCTCCCTGATCTTCTTAGTCTTGTTGTTCGGACTTGGATTGGGATGTGTGTCACTCTCTCAGGCTTCGGCATACGGAAACTGCCCTCCCGAAATGAATAGCCAAGCAGGGTCTTTTTTAGTTGATGCACGTGGAGATTGGCCCTCCCTTTTCAAGCATCAGAGAGTCTTCGCTTCTTGTGATGATGGTGAGCTTGGCGAGGGCTATTCTGAAGCAGTGGCGAACCTCTTCGCCCAAGGATGGGATCAGTTCGATACATTTGTTGCACTTGCAAAAACACACCCTGACTTTCAAAATTGGGCGATACGACATATCGATGCGACTGTCTCAGATGACGACCTAAATAGAATCATATTAAATTCCAATACATGCATTAATAATGCACCGGTGGAAAAACTTTGCAGGGTTATTCGACAGAGTGCTGAAAATGCCCTGATGGAATCTGCACGGATGCGACGATAAAATTTGGGGATAGGTTCTACGCCTATGTCAGCGGCATCCTTGCTGTATGACGCCAACGGCAATATGACCAGTGACGCTCCTGGTACGGCGCGCCGACTTTGTATCGTTACAAAGGAAATTAACCGATGAGCATTCCAAACATTAAGATCTTCATGATTGCAATTTCGTGCCTATTGCCGCCATTGACTGCATGGGCCAAATCACCCTGTGATGGTATTGACCGACGTTTAAACTTATCTGAAATACCGAAGCTACGCATAGAGGCGGGACATCAATTAAATGTCGACAACGTAGAGATTTTACAATCTTTTAAAAGCCTTAGCTGGACGATTTTGTATGCAGCCTCAGATGAGACTGACCCTGCATTTTTATTTTATTCAGACAACCCAATCAACCATCACTTTATAACTCTATGGAGTGGCGGAGCGAAGCCTGATGAGGAGCAAGCTATTAGTTCATGGCTTCAGAAAAACGCCAAAGGCATTCCTACCAATCTAGCGCAATGTTTTGTATGGCATGTGACGAAAGATCGAGACATGTAAACAAATCTCCGCTCGAAAAGCTAAAACATCTTTCCCCATGCTGGGGGGGGGGGAAGATCGATAATTTAGGCCACATCAAACAAGGTCAAGCCCGACTCCCCACATTGCTTTACGGTGAGGGCGGCAGTTGTCAAATATACGCCCCCAAGCGACAATCAGTTGCACTGGCAGCTAATGCACCCGATTAGCCCCGAAACTCCGCATTCCACCGATCGCCTTGGTGACACAATAAACACCATGAATAGAACCAACAACATTATCAGCCCTGATGGAACTGGAAGAATTACAGCATCTGTTAGTCCAATCGAATGACTTGTTTTACGACGAATGAGAACACCCTGCGTACGGGGGTAATTCTCTTGAAAGGTGGTGCGCCATGATCATAAAAAAGTCGACACTTGAATTTTTGTTTACGCTACTCACACTTACAAGCTTAGGCATGCCAGCTTCGGCGAGTGATAGTTCACCCCATTGCCGAGAGGCAGTCATGATGTTTTTAACCACTCCAGAAAAGCGTACTCGTATTGCATTATCAGAATGCTAGCGAAACTGAATGCTGGTCGATTATCGAGCAGTCGAACAGCAACCTCAACCAATTGATGCATTTGGTTGAACAAGGAAATGATTGGAGCGCTCAGTATTTAGTTGAGCACTTAAGAGTGCTAGATGGCGGAGATTTAGAAGACTCACTTATAGCGCTGGGGTTATTTTCTGACCACCATATGGAACGCTTATTGATTTTCGCGAAGAAAGGACAGCTCTCAAAGCAGGAACTCAGTGACACCTTAACCATGCTTCCACTTTCATTGAGTGATAATCCAGCGGGCCAATTGGATTATCTAAAAGCAAGAAGAAATCGAGTGATGCGTGTAACGAGAAAAAATCTATCTGAGCAAAAGACTCTAGCACTAAGCGCTATCGATAATTTTGAGTCCGAGATCAGGTCAAAAAACCCGCAACTCATTGAAAATCCTCAGCATTAGATTAGTGCTTTCATCACCCCCAAGCTCTACATCAAACTGGGCCGAGCCTCAATGTAACCACCTTGAAGGTTCGCCAGGCCAGAAAGACTGCTGTAAGAGAATTCTCGCCAGCAGCCAAGGCAGTGAGACGATCCTCTCTTCGAGCGGTTCGAGGATTAATCCCCTTTCGCATTTTCAGTCAAAGGCATATGTACATCTCCTCGTCTCGATCGATTGAGGAGAGATGTACGGGTTCCAGCAATGCGTCATCTATCTGAAAACCGGCATGCCCTGGGACCGGATTTCGACGTACGTTTTAATGTACAAAAAAGCGTGGCTGGGGGTGGTTCTCAGTAGAAATCACTGGAACGAAAAAAAGAGGCAAAAGCCTCTTTTTTCAATGCTGACAACAAAATACCGCGCAAAAAAAACGCCACTCAATGAGTGGCGTTTTTCTGTATTTGGAGCGGGAAACGAGACTCGAACTCGCGACCCCGACCTTGGCAAGGTCGTGCTCTACCAACTGAGCTATTCCCGCGTCTTGGTGAGGCGCATTCTATAGAATCCAGATGCCCCGTCAACCCCTTGATTCAAAAAAGTTTTATTTCTTTTCCACATCCGTCTTCAGATGCGGCCAGGCGGCCCGCAAGTACTGGACCATGGACCACAAGGTCAGGCCAGCGGACACCATCAGCAAAGCGTAGCCCATCAGGACCCAGAAGCTGAAGTCCGACGGATTGGCCAGCAGGATCACCAGCGCCAGCATTTGCGCGGCGGTTTTCCATTTGCCCAGGTTCGATACCGCCACATGGGCACGGGCACCGAGTTCGGCCATCCACTCGCGCAGTGCCGATACGACGATCTCGCGACCGATGATGACGGCGGCCGGCAGTGTGAGCCACAGGTTGCCGTGTTCTTGCACCAGCAGCACCAGCGCAACGGCGACCATCAGCTTGTCCGCAACAGGATCGAGGAAAGCCCCGAACGGTGTGCTTTGTTCCAGACGTCGGGCCAGATACCCGTCCAGCCAGTCGGTCGCGGCGGCAAAGGCAAAAACCGAAGCCGACGCCAGATAGCTCCAGTGGTAAGGCAAGTAAAACAGCAAAATGAAGATCGGGATGAGCAGGACGCGTAGAACGGTAATCAGATTAGGGATATTCATCGACACAACTGGCTACGAGGTGAGTTGGGCATTCTACTCGCTGTGCAGATTTGCATAAATCGACTCTGCGAGCTTTTTACTGATCCCGGGTGCTTTGGCGATCTCTTCGATGCTGGCACGAGACAGCTCCTGCAATCCACCAAAATGTTTCAACAAATCCCGTCGACGTGTTGGTCCTACACCGGCAACCCCCTCAAGCGTCGAGGTGCGGCGGGTTTTACCGCGCCGTGCACGGTGCCCGGTGATGGCAAAACGGTGAGCTTCGTCGCGGATCTGCTGGATCAAATGCAGCGCGGGGGAATCACCGCGCAAGGTGAATTCATGGGCCGCATCGTTGAGGTACAAGGTTTCGAAACCGGCCTTGCGCGTCGCCCCCTTGGCCACGCCCAGCAGAATCAGGTCGGGCACGGCCAGCTCATTGAGCACGTCACGGGCCATCGACAGCTGACCTTTACCGCCGTCGACCAGCAGAATGTCCGGCAGTTTGCCCTCCCCGTCCTTCAACTTGCTGAAGCGTCGGGTCAGGGCCTGGTGCATCGCGGCATAGTCGTCGCCCGGCGTGACGCCTTCGATGTTGTAGCGGCGGTAGTCGGACTTGATCGGGCCTTCCGGGCCGAACACCACGCAGGACGCCACGGTGGCCTCGCCACTGGAATGACTGATGTCGTAGCACTCGAGACGTTGCGGCGGCTCGTCCAGGCTCAGCACTTCGGCCAGGGCATCGAAACGTGCCGCGACGTGTTGCCGGTTCGCCAGACGTGCGCCCAGCGCCTGCTCGGCATTGGTGACCGCCAATTGCTGCCAGCGCGCTCGGGTGCCCCGTACACGATGACTGATGGTCAGTTCACGACCGCGCAGCTCTTCAATGGCCGCGATCAGGGTCGGAAAGTCTTCGTGAACCACGTTGACGATCAGCTCGCTCGGCAAGTCGCGTTCGGGGCTGCTGATGAAGTACTGACCGAGAAACGCCGCCATGACTTCGGAAACGTCTTCTTCAATACCCACCTGCGGGAAGAAGTTCTTGCTCCCCAACACCCGACCGCCGCGTACACTGATCAAGTGCACGCAGGCGCCACCCGGATTGACGAACGCTGCGATCACATCGACATCGCCCGTCCCGCCTTCCATGCTCTGCTGGTCCTGGACCCGGCGCAGCAATGAGATCTGGTCGCGCAATTCGGCGGCACGTTCGAACTCCAGATTGACCGCCGCCTCCTCCATGGCCGCGGACAACTCGTCCGCCAACGCGTTGCTGCGCCCTTCAAGAAACATCACCGAGTGGCGAACATCTTCGGCATACACCTCAGGCTCCACCAGGCCGACACACGGCGCCTTGCAGCGCTTGATCTGGTATTGCAGGCAAGGTCGCGTGCGGTTCTTGTAATAGCTGTCTTCGCACTGACGTACAAAAAAAGCCTTTTGCAGCAGGCTCAGGCTTTCGCGGATCGCTCCTGCGCTGGGGTAAGGGCCGAAATACTTGCCCTTGGCCTTTTTCGCTCCGCGATGGATGCTCAAACGCGGGAACTGGCCATCCGAGAGAAAGACATAAGGGTAGGACTTATCGTCGCGCAGCAGGATGTTGTACGGCGGGCGCCATTCCTTGATCAGCGTCTGCTCGAGCAGCAAGGCCTCGGTTTCGTTGGCCGTGATGGTGGTTTCGACCTGGGCGATACGCCCTACCAGCGCGGCGGTCTTGGGAGCCAGACCGGTTTTGCGGAAGTAGCTCGCCAAACGTTTCTTGAGATTCTTGGCTTTGCCGACATAAAGCAGACGGGCATCGCTGTCGAACATGCGATAGACACCCGGCCGCCCACTGACCGTCGACAGAAAAGCACTTGGATCGAAGGTTTCAGTCATTTTCAGAGGCTGGCATCAACCATGCCGTGACGAACCGCCAACAGCGTCAACTCGACATCGCTGCTGATCGAAAGCTTTTCGAAAATACGGTAACGGTAGGTATTCACTGTTTTTGGCGACAGGCACAGTTTGTCGGAGATGATCTGCACCTTCTGACAGCCGACAATCATCAACGCAATCTGGATTTCCCGCTCAGACAAGGCGTCGAACGGCGAATCATTGGTTGGCTGGAACGACTTGATTGCCAGTTGCTGGGCAATTTGCGGGCTGATATAGCGTTGCCCGGCAAACACCAGGCGAATGGCCTGGACCATTTCCGGCAGTCCGGCGCCCTTGGTCAGGTAGCCCGCGGCACCTGCCTGTAACAGGCGGGTAGGAAACGGATCTTCTTCGCACACGGTGACCGCGACGACTTTGATGTCGGGATGACTGCGCAATAATTTGCGCGTGGCTTCAAGACCGCCGATCCCGGGCATCTTGACGTCCATCAGCACCACATCGGGTTTCAACTCACGCGCTTTGAGCAGGGATTCCTCTCCCGACTCGGCCTGACCGACTACTTGCAGGCCATCGATGTCAGCCAGCATTCGTGTAATGCCTGTACGAACGAGATCATGGTCATCGACTACTAGCACCCTAATCAAGCAGACACCTCGCGATTTGGTCTTATTGGGTTGCCGGACACCTTAGCAAAAAGCGACTGGCAGACCTAGCGGAAAGCAGCATATAAAAAGTGTCAATTCTTCTGGCGAGGCTTGCTGGCAGTGTGTTTCAGCGATGCAGTCCATTGATATCACGCTGCATTCTCAGGAAACACTGGTCCTTGCCGACCACCTTCAGTCCTTTTCTCTCGTAAAGTATTTTTGCCGGATTATTTTCAAATACAGTCAGACGCAATGCCGGGCGCCGTTCCTTGCAGGCCATGGCGAATACCTGATCGATCACCCAGGAGCCAGCACCCTGCCCCCGGTACGCTTCAAGTAAATGCAATTCGCGGATATACAAGGCGCTGGCGTCACGGCTCAGGCTGACATACCCCATCAGTGTGTCATCACGCACAATCAGCCAGTTTTCGCGTCCCTCCCAAGCAACATCGAAAGCCTCGTCCTGCCACAACAGTTCATGTTGAATGTAGTAGCGCAGCATATTTCGACAAGTCAGGTCACGTGCGAAGTCCAGGTCACGAGACGTTGCCGGGCGCAATTCGAACCCCATTCAAGCCTCCGCGACCGTCACGATTTGCCCCTTCCAGCCGTCAGCATTGCGACGAGCAACCACCATGAGATTCCCCGTCCCCGGTGCCGCCGCAACCAACGAGCCGTCCGCCGCCCAGATTGCACTACGCCCTGCCGACTCCCAGCCACCCGTTGCGCCACCATGGTTGGCCATCAGTACCGCCATCGAGTGGGTGCGGGCATAACCTTGCAACAGTGCGGTATCTGGAGCGTAGCCGCTTTCTGTAATCAACACGCCCGCGGCATAAAGATCAGCGCCCTGCCGTGCCGCGGCGGCTGCATGACTGGCGTGAGAAAAATCGGCGCATATCGCCAACGCGACGGTGTCGGTACCGATCTTCAACGTCGAACCGCCTGTTCCCGGGGCAAATGCCACCTCCTCCCCTGGGTGCAAATGCTGCTTGCTGTAGATCTCGAGCGAACCATCGGCCCCCAATACCAGGGCACCGATCAACACCGGCGAATCGTCCGACAGACGAATCGGCATCCCGACGACACTGATCACACCGACTTCCCGCGCGAAATCGCGCAGAGGTTGCAGCACTCTGGCGTCTGGCGCGATGGCCAGCTCCGCTGCCAGACCGCGCTCGTAGCCGGTCAGCGACAGTTCTGGAAACACCAGCAATTGCACGCCCTGCTCCGCGGCAACCTGCATGAAGCGCAGGTGCCGGGCAATATTGGCGGCAAGATCACCGGCGACGGAGATCGATTGTGCGGCGGCGATGGTCAGCGTCGTCATGGTTCGTCCCTCTGAGGTTGATGGTTTGGACGCCGGTTACACGCCGCCCGTTGCGTAAAGTGTGTCACAACTCCCAACGTACCCAACCGATAGAAACGCCCCGTGATGCTCGATAGCATTTTCTGATTGAATCCGCGCACCGGCCTCTAGTAAGCTCGGCTCATTCTTCGGAGACAGACCATGTTCAACGCCCTCTCACCGCTTCGTACCGCCAGCGCCCCGCGCTCGGTTGCGGCTGCCCGGGCGAATGACGTTTGTGCTTCGGTCAGCTTTTATTTTGGGTATTGGTTTAGCCACTGGCGCGCCTGATACCCACACGGCGCCCACTTTAAACGGGTCGCCACCAGAGAATTCTCAACCCCCGGTCGGCCTCCCGACCGGGGGTTTTGTTTTTTCAGCCCTGAACATTTTTTGCGTTACACCAGACAACTTGAGGATTTACGACATGAATTACGCCACTTATTACCGTTACGACACTTTTACCGCCTGGCGATTTACCAGCTTCCGCTCGGGACAGCCTGCCGCCTCCGATCGGTCACCCACAGGTGGCAAGCACACACACGCAGCCAATCCGGCCAATTGTCGAACACCCCACTAGGGCCGAGCGCGCGGGACGACCCCGCCGCCAGCCCAGGAAGCCCGAATATGAACTCGTCCGTCTCTGCTCTGCCGCTGTCCACCTTGAGCCCTGCCAATGAAGCGCTGACCTTGCGTCTGCCCAGCTCATTGCAACTCAAACAGCAACTGCCACTCAGCAATGCCCTGACCCAACAAGTCGCCGCCCACCGCCAGGCCGTCCGCGCGATCCTCAACGGTGAAGACTCCCGTCTGCTGGTGATCGTCGGTCCCTGCTCGATTCACGACCCACGTTCTGCCCTCGAATACGCCGCCAACCTGGCCCGTCTGTCTGCACAAGTCGGCGACGAGATGCTGCTGGTGATGCGCGCCTACGTCGAAAAACCCCGCACCACGGTCGGCTGGAAAGGCCTGGCCTACGACCCGCACCTGGATGGCAGCGATGACATGGCGGGCGGTTTGACCCTGTCCCGCGAATTGATGCGCGAAATGCTCCAACTGGGCCTGCCCGTTGCCACCGAGCTGCTGCAACCGATGGCCGCCGGTTACTTTGACGACCTGCTGAGCTGGGTCGCGATCGGCGCCCGCACCACCGAATCGCAGATCCATCGGGAAATGGCCAGTGGCCTGAGCATGCCGGTAGGGTTCAAGAACGGCACCGATGGTGGTGTGGCTGTCGCCAGCGACGCCATGCGCTCGGCCGCTCATCCGCACCGCCATTTCGGTGTCGACAGCCAGGGCCATCCTGCGATTATCCAGACACCGGGCAACCCCGACACTCACCTGGTATTGCGCGGTGGCCATCGCGGGCCGAACTACGACCGCGACAGCATTGCCAAAGTGCACAGCGACTTGACCAGACTCAAGATTCCGGCGCGGATCATGGTCGACTGCAGCCACGCCAACAGCGGTAAAGATCCGTTACGTCAGCCCGCCGTGTTCAACGACGTGCTGGAACAACGCCTGCAAGGTGATCGCTCGCTGGTCGGCATGATGATTGAAAGTCATCTGTTCGAAGGCTGCCAACCGTTGAGCCCTTCGTTGCGGTACGGGGTGTCGGTAACGGACGGCTGCCTTGGCTGGACCGGGACGGAACAATTGTTGTTGCAGGGCGCCGAGCGACTTCGTGCACAACGAAGCGCTCAGCAGCCAAAGTAAGCCGTGTCGCCGAGAACCGCGATGCAGCGCGATCGGGTCGGTTTGCACGGAAAAATGACCTACCAGCGGTAGGTCATTGAAAGAAATATCTCGGCCATCGTTAAAAAGATGTCCGGATATTCCGACCAAGACCTCACGCTCATTCGAGTTTTCGTACGATTTCTATTCCGTTTTCATCAGGTTACAGCGGCTTTTTCATACATCGCCGAGCGGTGGGTGTGCTTTAGAGTGCCCCCTTGAGCACACACCTGACCTACTCCGAAAAAGGAAATGTACATGCTACGGAATGCAACCACTGACTATCCGATCCTGCTGGTCCACGGGCTCTTCGGCTTTGATCGCATCGGCAAACTCGAACTGTTCCATGACGTCAAACAGGCCCTGAGAAGCGCCGGTGCGAGGGTTTTCATCCCGCACCTGTCGGCGACCCACAGCAATGAAACCCGTGGCGAACAGTTGCTGGTGCAGATCGAACGGGTACTGCAAGGAACCGGTGCAAGCAAAGTCAATCTGATCGGTCACAGCCAGGGTGCATTGGCCGCACGATATGCGGGGGCGCTGGCGCCACAGATGGTCGCTTCGGTGACATCGGTCAGCGGCCCGAACCACGGCTCGGAACTGGCCGACTTCCTGCGCAAGGCGCTGACGCCCGGGCGCCTGCCGGAACAGGTCGCCGGGGCGGTGGCCACCCTGTTCGCCGACTTCCTGTCGTTGCTCAGCGGCAACCGGCACCTGCCGCAGAACGCCATCGCCGCACTCAACGCGCTGACCACCGAAGGCGTTGGTGCCTTCAACGACAAGTACCCTCAAGGGTTGCCGAAAACCTGGGGCGGCAAGGGTCGCGAACTGGTGAACGGCGTACGCTACTACTCCTGGAGCGGCACCCTGCAGGGAAACATCCTCGACGAAGGGCTCTATGCGCTCAACCCGCTGCACGGGTTCCTGCGGGCGTTCTCCCACTACTTCACCACCGAAGCCGAGCAGAATGACGGCATGGTCGGCCGGTTCAGCTCCCATCTGGGTAAAGTGATCCGTTCCGACTATCCGCTGGATCATCTGGACAGCCTCAGCCAGACCACAGGTCAAGTCCGCAAGGGCATCGACCCCATTGACCTGTATGTGCAACATGCCGAACGCTTAAGAAATGCCGGGCTTTAGACAATGCCTTAAGCTGGACGGCATTTTGAGAAGAAATAGCCCTCTGAATCCGGTAGGCTCCGCACTTTACTGAACATTGAATGGAGTATTTTCCCATGGCCAAAGCCACCGCCCGCCACATCCTGGTTTCCAGCGAAGCCAAGTGCAACGAACTCAAGGCCCAGATCGAAGCCGGCGCCGATTTCGCCGAAGTCGCCAAAGCCAACTCCAGCTGCCCATCAAGCCGCCAGGGCGGTGACCTGGGTTCGTTCGGTCCAGGCCAGATGGTCAAGGAATTCGACACCGTGGTTTTCAGCGCGCCAATCAACGTGGTGCAAGGCCCGGTCAAGACCCAGTTCGGTTACCACCTGCTGGAAGTGACCAGCCGTCAGGACTGATCAACCCCTGAGTTTTCTCCACAACGGCCCGCCTTTTGGTGGGCCGTTGTGTTTTCGTTACGTGATACGGCTGGCGAGGGACGCGCCGCTAGCGTACAAATTGTGCTTATCGATCACCCGGCTCTAAGGCTGACAATGCGACTGGCTTTCCCCACTTTACTGTTCACTGCCGTGGCCCTGCTGTTGGGCGCCGCCGGTGTGAGCGCTGCACCGCAACAGGCGTTGACCGTGTACGGTGAACCGGCGAAGTATCCCGCCGGTTTCAGTCATTTCGACTACACCAACCCGCAAGCGCCCAAGGGCGGCACGATGCGTCGCTCGGCGCTGGAAATCGGTCATTTCGACCACATCCTGCCGTACATCGACAAAGGGATTGGCGTCACACAAGTCGATGGCTTGATCTACTCGCCCCTGGCCGTGCGTTCACTGGACGAACCCTACACCGTGTACGGCCTGGTGGCGCAGCAGATGGAGCGTTCCGACGATGGACTGTCCCTGCGTTTCTACCTGAACCCGAAGGCCCGTTTCGCCGATGGCAAGCCGATCACCGCCGAAGACGTGCGCTACACTTTCGACCTGCTGATGACCCAGGGCAGCCTGCGCTATCGCACGCAATTCGCCGACGTCAAAGGCGTCGAAGTGGAATCACCGCAAACCATTCGGTTCGACTTCAAGAGCAACGAAAACCGCACCCTGCCCCTCGACATCGCCACTTTGCCGGTGCTTCCCGAACACTGGTGGAAAACCCGCGACTTCGCCAACGGTGGCGGTTACGAGCCGCCGCTGGGCAGCGGGCCGTACCGCGTGAGCAAGGTCGACTCCGGGCGCAGCATCACCTTCGAGCGTAACGCCGACTGGTGGGCCAGGGATTTACCGGTCAGTCGCGGCCTCTACAACTTCGATCATTTCAGCATCGAGTACTTCGGCGACACCGACGTCGCCCGTCAGGTCCTGCGTGGCGGCGCCTACGACTACAACCGCGAATTCTCCGCCACCGCCTACTCCATCGGCTACGAGAGCCCGGCCTTGCGCGACGGTCGTCTGCAAAAAGCCCACCTGGCAACGCAGGCACCACAACCGTCCCAAGGCTTTGTGTTCAACCTGCAAAACCCGATGTTCCAGGACCGCCGCGTGCGCCAGGCGCTGGCCATGCTTTGGGACTTCGAGTGGAGCAACCGGCAGATGATGCGCGACCTGTACATCCGCCAGCAGAGCTTCTTTTCCAACACCGACCTCGCCGCCCGACAACTGCCCGACGCGGGTGAGCGGGCGATTCTCGAACCGCTTCGCGGGCAGATCCCCGACGAAGTCTTCACTCAGGTCTTCGAAGCACCGAAAACCGATGGCAGCGGCGTGATTCGCGACAAGCAATTGCAAGCCCTGGACCTGCTCGAACAGGCCGGCTGGAAACCCGATGGCGATCAACTGGTCAACGCCGAAGGCCAACCGCTGAGCTTCACCTTCCTGATCAGCCAGAACGGCATGGACCGATTGCTGCTGCCTTACAAGCGCACCCTGAAACAAATCGGCATCGACCTGAACATTCGTCGCATCGACGCCTCCCAGTACGTCAACCGCCTGATGTCCCGGGACTACGACATGATCGTCACCGGCTATCCGGTCACCAACTCGCCGGGTAACGAGCTGTACAACTACTTTGGCTCGGCGGCGGCCAGCGATCCGGGCTCCAACAACTACATGGTGCTGAAGAACCCGGCGGTCGATACGTTGATCAACGGCCTGGTCCGCGCCAACACCCAGGCCGACATGCTGCGCTACGCCCATGCCCTGGACCGTGTCCTGCAATGGAACTTCTATTGGATTCCCAACTATTACCCGCCCGGCAGTTCGACCGTGTGGTGGAACCGCTTCGGCATTCCCTCTGTACAAGCAAGCAATGACGAAGCCATCGAGAGTTGGTGGGAAGTCAGCTCCACACCCCTGACCAACGAACAGATGACCGCCGAACTCATCAAGCGCGGCAAATCCGGAGGGTCGCACTGATGTGGGCTTACGTACTGCGGCGCTTGCTGCTGATCATCCCGACTTTAGTGATCATTCTTCTGGTCAACTTCGCCATCGTCCAGGCCGCGCCCGGTGGCCCGGTGGAACAGGCCATCGCACACCTGCAAGGCATCGGTGGCGCAAGTATCGGCGGCGGTTCCAGTGAGACCATGCACGGCAGCTCTCGGGCCAGCCGCGGGCTCGATCCGCAGCTGATCAAGGAGATCGAAAAGCAATACGGCTTTGACAAGCCAGCGCCGGAACGCTTGTGGCTGATGCTCAAGAGCTACGCCCACCTCGACTTCGGCAAGAGCTTTTTTCGCGGTGCCACGGTCACCGACCTGATCCTGGATAAAATGCCGGTGACCATTTCCCTCGGGCTCTGGGCGACGTTGATCACTTATCTGGTGTCGATTCCGCTGGGCATCCGCAAGGCCGTGCACCACGGCAGCCATTTCGATATCTGGAGCAGCACCGCGATCATCATCGGTTACGCGATGCCGGCGTTCCTGTTCGCGATGTTCCTGATCGTGGTCTTCGCCGGTGGCACCTCGCTGAACTGGTTTCCGGTGCGCGGCCTGGTCTCGGACAACTTCGATTCGCTGTCGACGGTGGGCAAGATCGCCGATTACTTCTGGCACCTGGTGCTGCCAGTAACGGCGCTAGTGGTCGGCGGCTTTGCGACCCTGACCATCCTCACCAAAAATTCCTTCCTCAATGAAATCACCCGCCAGTACGTGGTCACCGCCCGGGCCAAGGGCTTGAGCGAACGCCAGGTGCTTTACGGCCATGTGTTTCGCAACGCCATGCTGCTGGTGGTCTCGGGAATTCCCCAGGCCTTTATCAGCGTTTTCTTCGCCGGCTCGCTGCTGATCGAAGTGATTTTCTCCCTCGATGGCCTGGGTCGCATGAGTTACGAAGCGGCGGTATCGCGGGACTATCCGGTGGTATTCGGTTCGCTGTTCATCTTCACCTTGTTCGGCCTGCTGATAAAAATCATCGGTGACCTGTGCTACACCCTGGTCGATCCGCGTATCGACTTCGCCGCGAGGAACGCCTGATGTTCAAACTCTCGCCGCTGGGCCGTCGCCGTTTTGAACGCTTCAAGAAAAACCGCCGGGGCTGGTGGTCGTTGTGGTTGTTTGTCGGTTTGTTCCTGCTGACCCTGGGCGGCGAACTGATCGCCAATGACCAACCGCTGGTGCTCAGTTATCAGGGCTCGCTGTACTTCCCGGCGTTCAAACACCACACCGAGCAAGAATTCGGCGGCCAGTTGCCGTTTCAGGCCGATTTCCGCAGCGATTACGTGCAGAAGCTGATTCACAAGGGCGACGGCTGGATGCTGTTTGCGCCGATCCCGTTCAGCGACGACACGCCCAATTACGATCTCAATCAACCGGCGCCGAGTCCGCCGTCGAAGGTCAACTGGCTGGGCACCGACGATCAGGCCCGGGACGTGCTGGCGCGAGTGATTTTCGGGGCACGGGTGTCGATCCTGTTTGCGCTGATGCTGACGTTTATCAGCGCCTTGATCGGTATCGCCGCCGGTGCATTGCAGGGCTATTACGGCGGCTGGGTCGACTTGCTTGGTCAGCGCTTGCAGGAAGTCTGGTCGGGGCTGCCGGTGCTGTACCTGCTGATCATCCTGTCGGGCTTCGTCGAGCCGAATTTCTGGTGGCTGTTGGGGATCATGGCGCTGTTTTCCTGGCTGGCGCTGGTGGACGTAGTGCGCGCCGAGTTCCTGCGCGGGCGTAACCTGGAATACGTCAAAGCCGCCCGTGCGTTGGGCCTGACCGACCGCAAGGTGATCGTGCGACACATTCTGCCCAACGCAATGAACGCCACCCTGAGTTATCTGCCGTTCATCCTGACCGGGGCGATATCCACCCTCACGGCGCTGGATTTCCTCGGTTTCGGCATGCCGGCCGGCAGTGCGTCCCTGGGCGAATTGATTGGCCAAGGCAAACAGAACCTGCAAGCGCCGTGGCTGGGGCTGACGGCGTTTTTCACCCTGGCGCTGATTCTTTCTTTGCTGGTGTTCATTGGCGAGGCGTTGCGTGATGCCTTTGACCCTCGTTCTTGAAGCGGACTGGTGAAATGACTGACAACCTGATCGAAATCCGTGACCTCAACGTGGCCTTCAGTGGCCAGACCGTGGTGCGCAACCTATCTCTGGACATTCGCCCCGGCGAATGCCTGGCGCTGGTCGGCGAGTCCGGATCCGGCAAGTCGGTGACCGCCCACTCGATCCTGCAACTGCTGCCCGAAAACGGTACGCAAACCACCGGCAGCATTCGCTATCGCGGCCAGGAGTTGATCGGCGCCGACGCTAACGTCTTGCGCGAACTGCGCGGTAACCGGATCGCGATCATATTCCAGGAGCCGATGACCTCCCTCAATCCGCTGCACAGCATCGAGAAACAGATCGGCGAAACCCTGCTGCTGCACAAAGGGCTGGGTGGCAAAGCGGCGCAAGCGCGGATTCTCGAATTACTGCAACTGGTGGGCATCCAGAAGCCCGAAGAGAGGCTCAAGGCCTACCCTCATCAACTGTCCGGCGGCCAGCGACAACGGGTGATGATCGCCATGGCCCTGGCCTGCGAACCGGAATTGCTGATCGCCGACGAGCCGACCACCGCGCTGGATGTGACGGTGCAGCGCAAGATCCTGCGGCTGCTCAAATCCCTGCAACAGCAGCTTGGCATGTCGCTGCTGCTGATCAGCCACGACCTCAATCTGGTGCGCAGCATGGCCCAGCGGGTGTGCGTGATGCACGCTGGGGAAATCGTCGAGCAGGCACCTTGCGAAACGCTGTTCACCGAGCCGAAACACCCATACAGCTGTGTGCTGCTGAACGCCGAACCGGAAGGTGAAGCCCTGCCCCGGGACGAGCGTGAAAACGTGCTGGAAGTGGAGAATCTGCAAGTGCAGTTCACCCTCGGTGGCGGGCTGTTCCAGCGTAAGACGTACCTGCGCGCAGTGGACGGCATCAGCCTGAACGTTCAGCGCGGCAAGACCCTGGGCATCGTCGGTGAGTCCGGTTCAGGCAAGTCCACGCTCGGTCAGGCGATCCTGCGCTTGCTTGATTCCGAAGGCAGCATTCGCTTTCAGGGGCAGGCGCTGGATGGCCTGACGCAAAAGCAACTGCGGCCATGGCGCAAGAAGATGCAGGTGGTATTCCAGGATCCCTTTGGCAGCCTCAGCCCGCGAATGTCCGTGGCACAGATCATCAGTGAAGGCCTTGAGGTCCATAGCCAGTCCACCCCTGCCCAATGCGAAGCCCAGGTCATCCGGGTGCTGGAAGAAGTCGGCCTCGATCCGCAAAGCCGTCATCGCTACCCGCACGAATTTTCCGGCGGGCAGCGCCAACGCATTGCCATTGCCCGCGCGCTGGTGCTCAAACCGGCGTTGATCCTGCTCGACGAACCGACCTCGGCCCTCGATCGCACGGTGCAAAAACAAGTGGTCGCCCTGCTCCGCCAGCTTCAGGAGAAATATGGCCTGACCTACCTGTTCATCAGCCACGACCTGGCGGTGGTGCGTGCCCTGGCCCACGACATGATCGTGATCAAGGACGGCAAAGTGGTGGAAAGCGGCGCTAGCCACACGGTGTTCGAATCACCGCAGCACCCATACACCAAAGAGCTGTTGGCGGCGGCGCATCCGGGGTTGGCATAATCCCTGCGATCTTTTGATCTTGATTTCCAAAAATGGACACTCCGATGAACACCACCGAAAGCCTCAAGGACTACCAGCGCGTTCGCACCCTGGCGATCCGCTCGCTGTTCGAGATCATCGAGCAATCGAGCGAAGGCACGGTGATTGTCGACCGCGATGCGAATATTGTCTGGATGAACGAGCGCTATGCCCGGCGATTCGGCCTGGAGTCGGCCGCAGGCGCCATCGGCAGGGCCTGTGAAAGCGTGATCCCCGGCAGCCTGTTGCGCGAGGTGGTGCGTACCGGACGGCCGATCCTGCTGGACATGCAAGACACCCCCAAAGAACCGCTGGTGGTGATGCGCCTGCCGATTCACGACGATGCCGGCGCGGTGATCGGCGCCATCGGTTTTGCCCTGTTCGACGAATTGCGCAGCCTGTCGCCGATGCTCAAGCGCTACCTGAGCATGCAGGAAGAACTGGCGTCCACCCGCTCGCTGCTGCGGGCGCGACAGACCAAGTACAACTTCGCGCACTTCATCGGCACCAGCGCCGCCAGCCTCGAAGTCAAACGCCGCGCCCGACGCAGCGCCAGTGCAGAGTCGCCGGTGTTGTTGCTCGGTGAAACCGGCACCGGCAAGGAACTGCTGGCCCAGGCGATCCACGGCGCATCGCCCCGGGCACATAAAGCCTTCGTCAGCATCAACAGCGCAGCGATTCCCGAGTCGCTGCTGGAAGCCGAGTTCTTCGGCACCGCGCCCGGTGCGTTCACCGGCGCCGATCGCAAGGGCCGCGCCGGCAAGCTGCAGATCGCCCAGGGCGGCACGCTGTTTCTCGACGAAATCGGCGACATGCCGCTGCCGCTGCAAAGCAAGTTGCTGCGGGTGTTGCAGGAGAAGGAATTCGAACCGGTGGGCTCCAACGAGGTGATTCAGAGTGATGTGCGAGTGATCGCCGCCACCTCCACCGATCTGGTGGCGGCGATCAAACGCGGCGAGTTTCGCGCCGACTTGTATTACCGCCTCAACGTGCTGCCGATCCAGGTCCCGCCCCTGCGTGATCGCCTCGACGACCTGCCGGCCCTTAGTGAAGCAATCCTCGAAGAGCTGCGCAGTCAGCATGAATTGAACCGCGAAGCCCTGGAATTGTTGGGGCAACACGCCTGGCCGGGGAACATTCGTGAACTGCGCAACGTGCTGGAACGGGCGGCGCTGCTCAGTGATGACTTGATGCTGAACGCGGCGGATATCCGCGCGGCGATTGGCAGCTTTACCCCGGTGGAGCGTGCGGCGCCTCTGCCCCTTGAGCCGATTACCCATGAAACCTTCAGTGAGGCTCGCGAACGGTTTGATCGGCAGTTGATTGAATCGACCCTCGCGCAATGCGGTGGGAAGGTAATCGAAGCGGCGGCGCGGTTGGGGCTGGGGCGGTCGACGTTGTACAAGAAGATGGCGGCGCTGGGGATTGCCGAGTCTCTATAAAGAGACATGCATCTCTATTGGTAGATAGGGCCTCTTCGCGGGCAAGCCTCGCTCCTACGGGTCGTGCGATTTCGTAGATAACCACACTCCCGTAGGAGCGAGGCTTGCCCGCGAAAGCGGCAGCACAATCGCCAAAAATCTCAATACAGAGACAAAAATCACCAAAATCACTTCACAAACAAATAATCTCCTTATATTTCAATAGCTTAGATATATGGCACGAAACCCGCTATAGCCCTCCCACCAAGCTTCACCCTACAAAAATAACAATCCTGGAGAGACACACCATGAGTGTGATCATTGCCTTGGCAGCCCTCGCGCTGCTGATGGTGGCTGCTTACCGTGGCTACAGCGTTATCCTCTTTGCCCCGATCGCCGCCCTCGGCGCCGTCCTGTTCACCGACCCTTCCGCCGTAGCCCCCGTCTTCACCGGGGTGTTCATGGAAAAGATGGTCGGCTTCGTCAAACTGTATTTCCCGGTGTTCCTGCTCGGTGCGGTGTTCGGCAAGCTGATCGAGCTGTCGGGCTTCTCCCGCTCCATCGTTGCGGCGGCGATTCGCTTGCTCGGCACCCGTCAGGCGATGCTGGTGATCGTGCTGGTCTGCGCCCTGCTCACGTACGGCGGTGTGTCGCTGTTTGTGGTGGTGTTTGCGGTGTACCCGTTTGCCGCCGAGATGTTCCGCCAGAGCAATATTCCCAAACGCCTGATCCCGGCGACCATCGCCCTCGGCGCGTTCTCGTTCACCATGGACGCCCTGCCTGGCACGCCGCAGATCCAGAACATCATCCCCAGCACCTTCTTCAACACCACCGCCTGGGCGGCGCCGTGGCTGGGAGTGATCGGCACGATTTTCGTGTTCAGTGCCGGCATGCTGTTTCTGCAGCCCCAGCGCAACAAGGCCCAGCGCACGGGTGAAGGTTACGGTTCAGAACTGCGCAACGAACCGGAAACCGCACCGGACATCAAACTGCCCAACCCGTGGATCGCGCTGTCGCCGCTGTTGATGGTGGGCCTGATGAACCTGCTGTTCACCCGTTGGATTCCTGTGTGGTACGGCAAGACCCACAGCCTCTCGCTGCCGGGCATGGCCGTTCCGGTGACCACCGACATCGCCAAGCTGACGGCGATCTGGGCGGTCCAGGCAGCCTTGCTGGTGGGCATCGTCATGGTGCTGGTGTTCGGTTTTCAGGCTATTCGCGGCCGGTTGGCCGAAGGCAGTAAAAGTGCGGTCAGCGGCGCATTGCTGGCAGCGATGAATACTGCATCGGAATACGGTTTCGGGGCGGTGATCGCCTCGTTGCCAGGTTTTCTGGTGCTGGCCGACTGGCTCAAGAGCATTCCCAACCCGTTGGTCAATGAAGCGATCACCGTGACCTTGCTGGCCGGCATCACCGGCTCGGCGTCAGGCGGGATGAGCATCGCTTTGGCGGCGATGTCCGAGAGTTTCATCAGCGCTGCCCACGCCGCCAATATTCCGCTGGAAGTGCTGCACCGGGTCGCCGCGATGGCCAGTGGCGGCATGGACACCCTGCCGCACAACGGCGCGGTGATTACCTTGCTGGCGGTCACCGGGTTGACCCACCGCGAGGCCTACAAAGACATTTTCTGTATTACGCTGATCAAGACACTCGCTGTTTTTGTGGTGATCGGTACTTTCTACGCCACTGGCATTGTGTGAGGTATTCATGACGACTCTTTCGGGCAAGACCGCACTGGTCACCGGTTCCACCAGCGGCATCGGTCTGGGGATCGCCCTGAGCCTGGCCAAGGCTGGCGCCAACCTGATCCTCAACGGTTTCGGCGATGCGTCGACGGTAATCGCTGAGGTCGAGCAATTCGGTGGCAAGGTCGGCCATCACCCGGCCGACGTCAGCGACCCTGCACAGATCGCCGACATGATCGAGTACGCCGAGCGTGAGTTCGGCGGCGTGGATATCCTGGTCAACAACGCCGGCATCCAGCACGTGGCGGCGGTGGAAGATTTTCCGGTGGAGCGCTGGGACTCGATTATTGCGATCAACCTGTCGTCGGTGTTCCACAGCACCCGCTTGAGCCTGCCGGGCATGCGTACCAAGGGCTGGGGACGCATCATCAACATCGCTTCGGTGCACGGCCAGGTCGGTTCGGTGGGCAAAGCGGCGTATGTCGCGGCCAAGCATGGCGTGATCGGCCTGACCAAAGTGGTCGGCCTGGAAACCGCCACCACCAACGTTACCTGCAACGCCATTTGCCCAGGCTGGGTGCTGACGCCGCTGGTGCAGAAGCAGATTGATGATCGCGCCGCGACCGGGATCGACCCGCAGCAGGCGCAACACGATTTGCTGGCCGAGAAACAGCCCTCCCTGGAATTCGTGACGCCGCCGCAGCTGGGTGAGTTGGTGCTGTTTTTATGCAGCGAAGCCGGTAGCCAGGTGCGTGGCGCAGCGTGGAATATAGATGGTGGGTGGTTGGCGCAGTAGCCTGCCGCCCGCCCCTGTGGCGAGGGAGCTCTGTGGCGAGGGGGCTTGCCCCCGTTCGGCTGCGAAGCAGTCGCCAGCGACTGACTGTGCATCGAAAGTGCGGCGTCTATCCGGGGGCCGCTTCGCGACCCAACGGGGGCAAGCCCCCTCGCCACAGTAGACTGTGTGTAGACATAAGAAAAAGAGGCCAAGCCATGTCCGACATCCTCTGGCAACCCGGCACCGAGCGCATCGGCAAGAGCCGCATGGAGGCCTTCCGGCGTTTCGTCAATCAGCGACACACCCTTGGGATCGCCGACTACCCTGCCCTGCACCAATGGAGCATCGACCAGCGTGAAGCCTTCTGGCAGGCCATCGTCGATTTCTTTGACATCCGTTTTCACGATCAGCCAGACGCGGTGCTGATCGAAGGCGCGCAAATGCCCAGCGCGCAGTGGTTCCCCGGCGCTACCTTGAACTTCGCCGAACACCTGCTGCGCCGTCGTGACGATGCCGTGGCCGTGGTCGCCATTGGTGAAAACGGCCAACGGGAACAGCTGACCTGGGCCGAACTGGCAAGCCACGTCGCCGGTTTTCAAAATAGCCTGAAAGCCGCCGGTGTCGGCCTCGGCGACCGCGTGGCAGCGTGCATGCCGAACACCTGGCAAACCCTGGTGGCCATGCTCGCCACCACCAGCCTGGGCGCGATCTGGTCCTGTTCTTCACCGGATTTCGGCACCCACGGGGTGATCGATCGCTTCGGCCAGATCGAACCGAAAGTGCTGATCACCTGCGCCGGTTACCGCTACGCCGGCAAAGAGATCGACCAGACCACCAAAGTCAATGAAATCCTCGGACAGTTGCCGTCCTTGCAGCAATTGATTGTTGTGCCTTATGCGCGTCCTCAAGCGCGCATCGAGGATTTCCGCTGCCAGGCCAACGTGACGCTGTGGGACGATTTTTACGACCCGGGCGGCGAGCCGCAATTCGTTCCCGTGCCCTTCGCCCATCCGCTGTACATCCTCTACTCCAGCGGCACCACCGGCGTACCGAAGTGCATTGTGCACGGCACCGGCGGTGTGTTGCTGCAACACGTCAAGGAACATGGCCTGCACACCGACCTCGGCGCCGGTGACCGTTTGTTCTACTACACCACCTGCGGCTGGATGATGTGGAACTGGCTGGTCTCGGCGTTGGCCGTCGGCAGCGCCGTGGTGCTGTATGACGGCTCGCCATTTCATCCAGGGCCAGAGCGCTTGATCGACCTGATCGACGACGAACGTATCAACGTCTTCGGCACCAGCCCGAAATTCCTTACCTCGCTGGAAAGCAATGGCTTGAAGCCGTGCGAAAGTCATGACCTGAGCAGCCTGAGAACCATCCTGTCCACCGGCTCGGCGCTGTCGCCGCAAAGCTTCGATTACGTCTACCGCGCGTTCAAGTCCGACCTGTGCCTGTCTTCGATGTCCGGTGGTACCGATATCGTTTCGTGCTTTGTGATTGGCAACCCGGTCCTGCCGGTGCGCCGTGGTGAGATGCAATGCAAGAGCCTGGGCATGGCGGTCGAAGTGTGGAACGACGATGGCAAGCCTGTGATCGGTGAAAAAGGCGAGCTGGTGTGCACCCGACATTTTCCGGCCATGCCCATCGGCTTGTGGAACGACCCGCAACAGGAAAAGCTGCGCGCCTCATATTTCAGCCTGTTCCCCGGTGTCTGGGCCCAGGGAGATTACGCCGAACAACTGCCCCACGGTGGCATGCTGATCCACGGCCGCTCCGACGCAGTGCTCAACCCCGGCGGCGTACGCATCGGCACGGCGGAAATCTACCGTCAGGTGGAGAAAGTCCCGCAGGTGCTGGACAGCGTCGCCATCGGTCAGCAATGGCAGGATGACGTGCGAGTGGTGCTGTTCGTGCGCTTGCGCGAAGGCGTCGAGCTGGACGAAGCGCTGCAACAACAGATCCGCCAGGTCATCCGCGCCAACACCACGCCACGGCATGTGCCGGCGAAGATTGTCGCGGTGACGGACATTCCGCGGACCATCAGCGGCAAGGTGGTCGAGTTGGCGGTGCGCAACGTGGTGCATGGCCAGAAGGTGAAGAACACCGATGCACTGGCCAACCCCGAAGCCCTGGAGCAATTTCGAAACCGCCCCGAACTGAACGACTGACGCCGTAGATCTACTGTGGGAGCAAACCCGCTCCCGCATTTTTGAACAGCGTCGGCCCCTTCAGTCCATCAACCCCCATTCACCCGGCGGCGTATGGGGGCCGGGTGTTGCCTCGGCGTGCATTTTCAGGCGCAAGCGCAGATTGTTCACCGAATCAGCATGTTTCAACGCCTCTGCCTCATCGATTGCGCCCTCGGCAAACAGCGCGAACAGCGCCCCGTCAAACGTCTGCATCCCCACCTCTGAAGACTTCTCCATGATCCCCTTGAGTTCGCCAAACTCATTGCGCCGGATCAGGTCACCGATGGTTGGTGTGCCCAGCATCACCTCCACCGCCGCCCGGCGCTGCCCGTCGCGGGTACGCACCAGACGCTGGGACACAAACGCTTTGAGGTTGTTGCCCAGGTCGTTGAGCAACTGCCCCCGACGCTCTTCGGGAAAGAAGTTAATCACGCGGTCCAGCGCCTGATTGGCGTTGTGCGCATGCAACGTGGAAATCACCAGATGACCGGTATCGGCAAACGCCAGCGCATGTTCCATAGTCTCGCGGTCACGGATTTCGCCGATCAACACCACGTCCGGTGCCTGGCGCAACGTGTTTTTCAGCGCAGCGTGGAAACTGCGGGTATCGACGCCGACCTCGCGCTGATTGACGATCGACTTCTTGTGCCGATGGATAAACTCGACCGGGTCTTCGATAGTGATGATATGGCCACTGCTATGGCGGTTGCGGTAATCGATCAGCGCCGCCAGCGAGGTCGACTTGCCCGAGCCGGTCGAACCGACGAACAGCATCAGCCCTTGTTTGAGCATCACGGTTTCGAGCAGCACCGGTGGCAAGTTGAGGTCTTCGAAGCGTGGAATGTCGAGCTTGATGTTGCGCGCCACGATGGACACATCATTGCGCTGCTTGAAGATATTGAGCCGGAAACGCCCGACCCCGGGCAGGGAAAGTGCCAGGTTCATTTCCAGGTCCCGATCGAACTCCTGGCGCTGTTCGGCGTCCATGATGGACGCGGCAATGGCCGCCACTTCTCCCGGCTTGAACGGTTGATCGGTCAGGGCTTTGAGCACACCGTCAAATTTCGCGCTGGGTGGCGCGCCCGTGGACAGGTAAAGATCGGAGCCATGGCGGCTGGCCAGAATCTGCAACAGTGCATCGATTTCCATGGCAAAAAGCACCCGCGAAGCATTCAATGAAAAAAAATGACCCCATGCGGGTCATCCAGCGTCTACCGCCTTGCAAGGATAGTAGACGCCGCCACACTGACTCATGCGCAGGACATGTAGATGAACGCACCACCGACCGCCAGCGATGCCCAGGCCTTGATTGCCCGACTGGACTGGACAAACAACCCGCTGGGCGCCGCCGAAAACTGGCCGCAGAGCCTGCGCACCGCGGTGGACATCGTGATCCACTCGCCAATGCCGATGCTATTGCTGTGGGGCCCGCAGCTCACGCAGATCTACAACGACGGCTTCGCCTTCCTCGCCGGCAGCAAACACCCTCACGCTTTCGGACAACCGACGCACCAGATCTGGCCGGAACTCAAAGACTTTACCGACCCGATTTACAGCGCCGTCCTACAGGGCCAGGTGCGGACCTACAGCGAACAGCGCTTCACCTTGCAACGCGACGGTCGGGATTCTGACTTCTGGCTGGATTTGACCTACAGCCCCATTCGCAACGAAAGCGCCGAGGTTGCCGGGATTCTGGTCACGGCCATCGAAACCAACGAACGTCGCCGCATCGCCCTCGAACTGGAACAACGCTCTGCCGCCAGCCTCAAGGCCCAGCAAGAAACCGAGCAGCGCCTGCAACTGGCACTGGCCGCCACCGATGCCGTCGGCACCTGGGACTGGGACATTGGCGAAGACCGTTTCATCGCCGATGCGCACTTCGCGCAATTGCATGGCGTCGATCCGGCCATGGCCAGCCAGTTGCCGATCAGCGAATACCTCCACGGCGTGCACCCGGAAGACCGCGCCATGATCGCCCGCAGCATCAAGCACTGCATCACCCATGGCAGCGAGTACGCCGAGGAATATCGCTTGCTGCAAGCCGACGGCCAGTTGCGCTGGGTGTTTGCCCGGGGTCGTTGCTACAAGGACCACCATGGCCGGCCGATCCGCTTCCTCGGCGCCGCGCTGGACCTGACCGAACGCAAACACATCGAACAGGCCTTGCGCCAAAGCCAGACCGAGCTGCAACTGATCATCAACGCGATGCCGATCCTGATCAGTTATGTGGACCGCGAAGAGCGCTTTCGCCTGAACAATGCCGCCTATCTGGAATGGTATGGCCTGACGCCCCAGGAGCTTTACGGCCGCACCATTCGTGAAGTGCTTGGCGATGAAGCCTATGCCCTGCGCGCCGAATACATCGCCGAGGCGCTGAAAGGCAAGACCTGTTGTTTCAGCATCAGCGCCGATCACCGCGATGGCAGCACCCGCCAGGCCCTGATGAACTACCTGCCACGCCACGGCGCAGACGGCGCGGTGAATGGTTTCTACATCTTCGTGATCGACGAGACCGAGCGCAAACAGACTGAAGAGGCGCTGCGCAACCTCAACGAAACCCTGGAAGAACGCGTGAGCGCTCGCACCCAACAACTGGCCGAAGCCAACCAGCGACTGCAGAACGAGATGTTCGAGCGTGAGCGTGCCGAAGACGCCTTGCGGCATGCGCAGAAAATGGAAGCGGTCGGCCAGCTCACCGGCGGCATCGCCCATGACTTCAACAACATGCTCACCGGGATCATCGGCAGCCTCGATTTGATGCAGCGCTACATCGCCGATGGGCGCGCGGCCGAGATCGGTCGCTTCACCGAAGCGGCGGTGTCCTCGGCCCATCGCGCCGCCGCCCTGACCCATCGGTTGCTGGCATTTTCACGGCGTCAGTCACTGGATCGCAGGCCACTGGACGCCAACCAGCTGGTGCATTCCCTGGAAGACTTGCTCAGCCGGACCAAGGGCGATCACATCGAGCTCAAACTGAAGCTGGCCGATGAGGTCTGGCCGGTCAGTACCGATGTCAGCCAACTGGAAAACGCCTTGCTCAACCTCGTGATCAACGCCCGGGATGCGATGCCCGATGGCGGTGAGTTGTTGATCGAAACCGCCAATGTTCACCTCGACGGCAGCGACGTCACTCCGCTGGAGCCAGTCAGGGCCGGGGATTACCTGATGATTGCCGTCAGCGACAACGGTGCCGGCATGACCCCATCAGTACTGGCCAAGGCCTTCGATCCGTTCTTCACCACCAAACCCATCGGCCAGGGCACCGGCCTTGGGTTGTCGATGATCTATGGTTTCGCCCAGCAGTCGGGCGGGCACGTCAGCCTGCACAGCCGGCCTGGCCAGGGCACCAGCGTTCGCCTGTATTTGCCACGGTTGCACGTCGCCCTGCCGGAACACGCGCAGCTGCCGGTCACCGGCGAAGCACCGCCAGCGGTTGCCGGTGAAACCGTGGTGTTGGTGGAAGACGATCCGGCGGTGCGCATGCTGGTGCTCGACCTGCTCAAAGAGTTGGGTTATCACGCCCATGAAGCCGAAGATGCGCAGAGCGCCCTGCCCTTGCTGGAGTCCGACCTGCGGGTCGATCTGCTGGTCACCGATGTCGGGCTGCCGGGCATGAACGGTCGGCAACTGGCGGAAATCGCTCGTCAGCACCGCCCGGAGCTCAAAGTGCTGTTCATTACCGGTTATGCCGAGAAAGCCGCCGAACGCCAGGGCTTCCTGGAGGAAGGCATGGACATGGTGGCCAAACCCTTTTCCATGGACCTGTTGGCCAACAAGATTCGCACGATGATCGGCCAAGCCGGCTGAGTTAAGGCATAATCGCGCGCCCCACGCTGGCACCAACATAGCCACCACCGTTGCAAGGTACGCCCAATGAAAGCCCAAGCCCGCCATATTCTGGTGAAAACCTCGGAAGAAGCCGAGCAGCTCAAACAACGCATCGCCAAGGGTGAAGCCTTCGATGTGCTGGCCAAGAAATACTCCACCTGCCCGTCCGGCAAACGCGGCGGGGATCTTGGCGAAGTACGGCCCGGGCAGATGGTCGGGGCAATCGATGCGGTGATCTTCAAAAAACCGCTGCGGGTGGTGCATGGGCCGATCAAGAGCAAGTTCGGGTATCACCTGGTGCAGGTGTTTTACCGGGACTGATCGGCTGGCTCGATATATAGGGTGAGGCTTGCCTGTGGCGAGGGGGCTTGCCCCCGTTCGGCTGCGAAGCAGTCGTAGATCCTGCGCACTCGGTGTGTCAGGTCGATCAAGGTCACAGGTTTTGGGGCCGCTTCGCGGCCCAACGGGGGCAAGCCCCCTCGCCACAAAAATCACAGCCACCACAGGCATTGCATTTCAATCTTTGGGGATCAGTGCCCCCGGCACTTGAATCACCCGACTCGCCAAGCGATGCCCCGCTTCAGCAGCCTCGACCGGGCTCCCACCCTTGAGGCGGCAAGCCAGATACGCCGCGCTGAACGAATCCCCCGCCGCCGTGGTGTCCACCACCCGTTCGACCACTTGCGCCGGCACTTCGAACGACTCGCCGTCACAGCGAATCAGACACGCCTCGGCACCGCGCTTGAGCACCACTTCGGGCGTGCCCATCTGCTCATAAGCGGCAAACACCGCCGCGCAATCGGAAAAGTGGAACAGCGCCTGCTCGTCATCAACCGTCAGCAACGCCAGGTCGACATAGGGCAACACTTCGCGATAAGCCGCTCGTGCGTCCTCGACCGAAGCCCATAGGCGTGGTCGATAATTGTTGTCGAACACGATCCGCGCATCCCGCTGTCGGGCTTCGATCAGGGTGTCCAGCAGTTTCTCCCGGCCCTGCTCACCGAGCACCGCCAGGGTGATGCCGCTGAAATACAGCACGTCGTAATCCGGCAGCGCTGCCAGGATCGGCGCGGCCGCCGGGGTGGTAAAGCAATCGCGCACGGCCGCTTCATTGCGCCAGTAGAGAAAACGCCGCTCGCCGGCCGCGTCGGTCTGGATGCAATACAGACCGGGCAAGCGACCGGGCAAACGCTGGACCATACCCAGGCCGATGTGTTCGCTGGCCCAGCTCTGGCACATCGCATCGCTGAAACTGTCGTCACCCAGGGCAGTGACGTAATCCACCGTGCCGCCATCGCCCAGTTCACGGGCCAGATAGACCGCGGTGTTCAGGGTATCGCCGCCGAAGCTCTGTTGCAGAGAGCCGTCGGCGCGCTGCTGCAGTTCGATCATGCACTCGCCGATCAGGGCGATGCGCGGGATGTTGGGGCCCAGAGGGCTGATGTTGTTCATGTTGTGGGGGCTCTTAGAAACAGGTTTCCATGGTCTCGATAACATTCAGCTGCTCATCCACCAGACACCCGATACGCCACTTGTCGAACGTCAAACACGGGTGCGAAGTCCCGAACGAAATGATATCGCCCACCCGCAACTCAACCCCCGGCGCCACGGTCATGAATGCGTGCTGGTCCATCACCGCCGTCACCTTGCAGGCACTTACATCATCGCCGGTCGCCGGCACCACGCCGGCCTTGTAACGCAGCAACGGCACCGGCAAACCGGCGTCGTAGGCCACGTCGCGCTTGCCCAGGGCGATCACCGCAAAACCCGGTTCGGGCAACGACTGCACATGCGCCCAGACTTCCAGCGCCGGGCGCAAACCTTCGTGCAGGTCGCTGCGACGGTCGAGCACGCAACATTGCGCTTCTTTGTAGATGCCATGGTCGTGGGCCACGTAACTGCCGGGGCGCAGCACGCTGAGAAATCGACCGCCGGCATTCTGCGCTTCGAACGACTCGGCGATCAGGTCGTACCAGGCCGAGCCCGACGCGGTGATGATCGGTTTGGCAATCGCGAACGCGCCGCTGTCCTGCAACTGCACCGCCAATCGCACCAAGGAGGCTGCGAACTCGCGGATGCCGCTCACCGCATGATCACCGTGAATCACCCCTTCGTAGCCCTCGATGCCGGTCAGCGCCAACGCCGGTTGAGCGTTGATAGCCTTGGCCAGTGCCAGCACTTCGGCTCCGGTGCGGCAACCGCAACGACCGCCGACCACGCCGTACTCGATCATCACGTTCAGGCGCACGCCCCGCGAGGCGAAAAACGCGCCGAGGTCGGCGACGTTATCCGGGTGATCGACCATGCAATAGAAATCGAAAGTCGGGTCAGCCAGCAGGTCGGCGATCAACGCCATGTTCGGCGTGCCAACCAGTTGATTGGCCATCAGCACCCGGCGCACGCCATGGGCGTAAGCCGCGCGGGTTTGCGTGGCACTGGCCAGGGTGATGCCCCAGGCACCGGCGTCCAGTTGGCGACGAAACAGCGCCGGGGTCATGCTGGTTTTACCGTGAGGTGCCAGTTCCGCGCCGCTGTGGCTGACGAAGTCCTGCATCCAGCGAATGTTGTGTTCCAGCGCGTCGCGGTGCAGCACCAGCGCCGGCAGACTGACGTCCCGCACTAGGTTGGCGCCGGTCTGGGCGGCGCCCTTTTCCACGGCGGCGGTATTGATGGCAGTAGACATGGTCGATCTCCTCACACACGGCCGCAGGCAGCCGCTGTTATTCGTTGATACGCCGGGCGAGGCTGTTGGCGCTGTCGATCAGCACCCGGCGATAGTCGTTGTAATTGTTCTTCGCATCGGCCCGTGGGGCGACGATGCACAGGGTCGCGATGGCCACGCCGTTCGGGTCTTTGACCGGGGCGGCGAAGCAATGGGTAAAGGTGTCGGCGACGCTGTCGAAGGAAAAGAATCCGTCGATGGCGGCCTGGCGGATTTCCTCAAGAAACTGCTCCAGTGGCAGGCGTTCGCCGTCGGGCAGGATGAAGTCGTCGGGGTCGATCAAATCGACAATTTGCTGATCGCTCAGGTGCGCCAGCAGCAGGCGCCCGGAAGCGGTCCAGGGGATCGGCGCGTTTTCGCCGATGTCCGAGGAAATGCGGAAATGCCGCTCCCCCTCTTTCATCAATGCCACGGTGTATTTGCGCCCGTTGAGCAGGCACATCTGCGCGGTTTCGCGGGTCTGGCTGACGATTTCCTGCAAGGCGTGATCGGCCTCGCGGGACAGGTCGAAATGACGCAAATGCGCCTGCCCGAGGAAGTACAGCTGACGACCGAGGTAAACGTGACCTTCCTTGCCCACGGGTTCGAGGATGCGCCGCTCCAATAAGGACGCAACCAGTTCGTAGACCGTGGATTTCGGGCTGCCGATGCCGCTGGCGATTTCGTTCGGGCGCAGGGGCTGGCCGATTTCCTTGAGGAAATCGAGGATGTCGAACGCCCGGTCCAGACCGCGAGCCCGGCGCTTGATGGTGTCTTCGGTCATTTCAGTGGTCCCATTCAAAGTGCCGGGAGTTTACCCAGAAGGCCGCCTTCGCGGGCAAGCCTCGCTCCTACAGGATTTCGCCGTTTGTAGGAGCGAGGCTTGCCCGCGAAGAATTCACTGCGGTTCAGGCCTTTTTCTTGTACGCGATGCAATCAATCTCGACCTTGCAATCGACCATCATGTTCGCCTGCACGCAGGCCCGGGCTGGGGCGTGTTCGCTTTTGAAGTACTCGGAAAACACCTTGTTGAAACTCCAGAAGTCCCGCGGGTCTTCCAGCCACACGCCCGTGCGCACCACGTCTTCGAGCCCGTAACCGGCCTCTTCCAGAATCGCGATCAGGTTTTTCATGGTCTGGTGAGTCTGCTCGACAATCCCGCCCACGATGATTTCACCATCCACCGCCGGCACTTGGCCGGACACGTGCAGCCAGCCATCGGCTTCGACGGCGCGGGCAAAAGGACGGGGCTGGCCGCCACCGGCAGTGCTGCCGGTGCCGTAACGAGTAATGCTCATGGGTGTTTCTCCTGATTAAAAAGTGAAGGCTTAAAAGCGGGTGCTCTTGAGAAATTCCGCCAGTCGCGGCGACTGCGGGCGCTCGAACAGTTCCTTGGGCGGCCCCTGCTCTTCGATCCGCCCCTGATTCATGAACACGATCTTGTCCGAGACCTCGAAGGCAAAACGCATTTCGTGGGTCACCAGCAACATGGTCATGCCATCCTCGGCCAGGCCCTTGATCACGTTCAGCACTTCGCCCACCAGTTCCGGATCGAGGGCCGAGGTGACTTCATCGAACAGCATCAAACTCGGGTTCATCGCAATCGCCCGGGCAATCGCCACGCGCTGTTGCTGACCACCGGACAACTGACCGGGGTAATGATCGCGGCGCTCCAGCAGGCCGACCCGCTCCAGCCATTTCTCCGCCAGCGCCACGGCTTCATCCTTGTGCAGTTTTTTCACCTTGAGCAACCCGAGGGTGACGTTCTGCAACGCGGTGAGGTGCGGGAACAGATTGAATTGCTGGAAGGCCATGCCGGTCATGGCGCGATGGCGGGCGATGACTTTTTCCGGGTGGCGCACGCGCTTGCCGTTGACCTCGTCATAGCCGATGGATTCACCGTCGAGCAGAATCTGCCCGCCCTGGAACTCTTCGAGCATGTTCACGCAGCGCAGCAGCGTGGTCTTGCCCGAGCCGCTGGAGCCGATCAGCGTGACCACATTGCCGCGCTGCATGGTCAGGTCGACACCCTTGAGCACTTCGAGCTGGCCGTATTGTTTGTGCAGGCCGCGGATGTCCAGCAGCGCCTGATTCTGGGTCGAAACTTGAGCTTGTGTCATGGCAAGGCCACCCGCTTTTCAATGTGCCGGCCGAGTAATTCGATGGCGTAGTTGATGACGAAAAACAGCAATCCGGCGAACAGGTAGAACTCCAGGGTCATGAAGGTCCTGGCGATGATCTGTTGAGTACTGAGCAGCAGCTCGGCGACGCCGATCACCGACAACAAGGTCGACGCCTTGACGATTTCAGTGGATGAGTTGACCCAGGTCGGCAAGATCTGCCGCAACGCCTGGGGCAACAACACATAACCCAGCGCCTGGTAAAACGTCAGGCCGATGGCCTTGCTCGCTTCCATCTGACCGCTGGGCAGCGCTTGCAACGCACCGCGCACGATCTCGGCGACATGGGAACCGCAAAACAGCGTCAGGCCCAAAGTGCCTGCCCCGAAGGCGCTGATTTGCCAGCCCAGTGCCGGCGCCATGTAAAAGCAGGCCAGTACCAATACAAACACCGGCGTGCCGCGAATGATGTCGACGTAGAACCGGAACGGCGCGCGCATCCAGAACGTGCCGTAGGTGAGTACCAGGCCGGCGACGATGCCGACCAGCGTACCCAGCAAAATCGCCAGGCCCGAGCACTGCACACTGGTCAGAAAGCCCTGCCACAGGACATCCCGGGCCACCCATAACTCATGCAACCAGCTGGGGGATTCGTACATGGGGCCTCCTATCGGCGAATCGCCAGACGCTGCTCGAGGTAACGCAGCATCATGGCAATGAGGTAACAGGCCGCAACATAGAGCGCTGTGGTCACCAGCCAGGTTTCGATCACCCGGTAGCTCTCGACATTGATCTTGCGCGCGTAATAGGTCAGCTCCGGCACAGCAATCGCCGCCGCCAGCGAGGTGTCCTTGAACAGCGAAATGAAGTTGTTCGACAGCGCCGGCAGCACATTGCGCAGCATCACCGGCACGGTGACGTACGCCTTGACCTGCCACTCGCCCAAGCCGATCGCCAACCCGGCTTCACGTAGTCCCTTGGGAATGCTCAACAGCCCGCCACGAAACACTTCAGTCAGGTACGCCCCGGCATACAGCGACAGGGTGATGATGAACGAGGGGATCTTGTCCAGGCGAATACCCAGGCTCGGCAACGCGAAGTAGATCAACAGAATCAACACCAGAATCGGCGTATTACGGATCACCGTCACATACACCGACGCCAGCCCCCGCAATGCGCGGTGCTTCGACAGCAAAGCAAACGCCATCAGCAGGCCGATCACGCAGCCGATGGCGATCGACACCAGCGCCAGCTCAAGACCCAGACCGAGCCCCGCCAGCAAGGTGTCGAAGTCGCGCCACACGGCGGCAAAATTCAACTGATAGTTCATGGTCAACAGTACCTTGAGCGGGGCGATTTATCACCGCCCCGCTCTCACGGGATCATTTGAATTCGACTGGGAAACCGATTGCAGGTGTAGGCAGGTCGACACCGAACCATTGTTTGAAGGAAGCCGCGTAAGTCGGGAATTCAACGCCGGTCATGCCTTCATGCAGCACGGTGTTGACGAAGTTCAGCCAATCCTGATCGCCGCGTTTGACCGCACAGGCGTAGGTCTGCGGGCTCCAGGCGTAGGTCGGGCTGCGATAACGGCCTGGGTTCTGCACCATCAGGTATTTCACCGACGACTGATCGGTGGCCGCCGCGTCGGCACGGCCGGAGTTCACCGCCTGATACATCAGATCCACGCTGTCGTACTGATCGACCTTGGCCTTGGGCAGCGCCTGATGCACCAGTTCTTCGGCGTACACGTTCTGCAGTACCGCCACGGTCACACCGTCGGCGGCGGCCCTGAGGTCCTCGATTTCCTTGTACTTGCTGTTGGCCGGCAGCAACAGACCAACACCTTCGCGGTAGTACGGCAGCGTGAACGCGACCTGTTGGGCGCGGCTGGCGGTCACGGTGATGAACTGGCAACTCATGTCGACCTTGTCGGTCAGCAGATTCGGAATCCGCGCATCGGACGACTGCACCACGAACTCGACCTTGCTCGGGTCGTTGAACAACCCCTTGGCCACCATCCGCGCGATATCGATATCAAAACCCTGCAACTTGCCGTCCGCTCCCTGGAAGTGCCACGGCGCATTGGTACTGCCCGTGCCCACAATCAATTTCCCACGGGCCAGCACGCTGTCGAGCTTGCTGTCTGCCGCTTGAGCGACACCCACGGCAGCGGCCGAAGCCGCGAGAACGAAAACACACGCTTTAAACAAGGAAGGTCGGCGATGCATGGCAAGCACTCCAGGGCTGTGTTTATTCCGTTATACCGGAACAAGGTATGTAACAACGGAATAGACAGCAGAAAGTGTGCCACAGGATGTGGCCGGAATCTCGGAGGATTTGAAAAGTGTTTTGAATCAAATGGATGCGCACAGGCGCGAAGAAAGTGTTACGAAAAGACAGCTGGCTGAACGCTACCGTTGGCTACAGGCTGTGTGTGGTTGAGTCACATTGCGGTGCATTGCAGGTCAAAAAGAAGCAGAGCACACCTGTAATTTCTGACAGTAGACCCACCCGCTCGCCTCCTTTAACGTCAAAGGGCCTTCGATAGTCTTTGAAAAGGAGATTTCAATGAGTTCGATGTCCACCCAGTCATTGGATCCGGCCTACCGCAAAGCGCTCAACACTTGGCGCCCGGTGATTCTGTATTTCGGCAACGACCACTGTCCCGCCTGCGAAGGGGCCGGACCGGTTTTCCGGGCCATTGCCGAGAAGTACAAAGATCATGCGTGCATCTATATGCTGGATACGAGCAAGTCCCCTCGGCATCCGGAAGTCAAAGGCACACCCACTTTGCTGTTCTACGAGGAGGGGAAGCTGCTGACGAAGCTCAAGGGCATAGGCACCCCGGAAACCCTGGAAGAACATTTCAAAAAGCACATCGGCAAGCTCAGGCCCAAACAGATTGCCCACAAACCCCGCCACGACTTGCCGTGGTTGCAGAGAACCCTCAGCACTTTATGCACTGCGCCTCGGGCACGGGAGCGGTTGAATGCACGTTTGATGAGTAATGCAATGGGCAGATAACTGACCTGTAGCAGCAGCCTTGCGCTGCTCGGCAGCTGCTACAAAAAGTGCCCGCCGGTGTGTTTATCGTCCGGAAAAACGCAGCCGCGACAACATCCGCAGGTCGCCCTCGCGGTAATAGTCATCGGTCCAGCTGTCATCCGCCGCCAACGGCCGGACCTGCTTGAGTTGCAGTTTCTTTGCGAAGTAGCGGAACCGGTAATGTTCGTAGAAGCGCAGCAGTTCCAGCCCGTAACGATCGGCCAGGTCGGTGTCGCCACGGATGATCAGGTAGTTTTCGTCATTGCCGTTGCTGGCCGCGTCACTGAGGTTGTGGCTGCCGCTGATGATGGTCGGTGAATCGCTGGTGAAATCGACGACGATGGCTTTGGTGTGCACCAGCAGGTTGCCCTTCTGGCCTTTCATGTTTTCCTTGAGCCAGCCTTCAAGGCCGGTGTTGAGCAGCGCGGTGGCGGCGAATTCGGCGGTGCGGTCGGCATGGAAACCGGTGATGTTGCTGACCGTGTTTTGCAGGCCGTAACGCAAGATGTCGTCGTGGGGTTGGCCGAGCAGCGCGTTGAGTATTTTGTCCGGCAAGGTGAATGCGGTGACAAACAGCAGGTCTTTTTTGGCGGCGTTGATGATCTTGATGAACTCACTCAAGTCGCCCTCGCCCGAGCGCGGTGAAAAACCGGCGAACAGCGGCTGGTCAGGCTGCATCGGATTATGTTCCGTGAGCCAGTCCCGTGTGGCGCCGACGTCCGTCGGTGTGGCCCAGACCTGCTCGAAGGTTTGCAGGTAAGTGGCGCCGATCCGAGCGTCGTCCAGCACATGCACGACATTGGCCTGACGGTAAACGCCGTTGGCAGTGAAGTTGGTGCTGCCGCAGAGTACTGCTTCGGGCTGATGCTGCCCCGCGGCATCAAGCCGGCTCAGGACCATGAACTTGTCGTGAAAGATATTGTGGGTGACTCGCCCGCGTTTGTTCGCCGCCGGGATTTTTTCCAGGCTGGCTTCGTTCAGCGCCGTGGTGTCTTCGCCAGGTTGGGCGTGATACAGGACCCGAACCTTTACGCCACGCTCGAAGGCGGCGTTCACCGCATCGACGATCGCCTGCAGCTGGTATTCATAGATCGCGATGTCCAGCGCCCACTGGCCATCCACGGCACGCTCGATAAACCCGAGCAAACGTGCGAGCAGACCATTTTCCAGCCATTGGCGCGGCGCATCGGGCCACTCTTCGATGGGCAGTGTCTTGTTGACGCTGAGTAGCGCATCGAGGTCGGCGAATTTGCGCTGGAACGCCTGACTGGCAGCCACTGCCCGGTTGAATATCACGTTCTGCCCCTTGGGCAGGCCATCGTCCGTGGTGACCGTCACTTCCAGGCTTTCACCCAACTGTGGCGCATCGGCAGTGCCATAAGCCAGGTGAACCCGATAATGGATCGTCACACCCGGATTGACCGCGTAATCGGCCCAGCGAAATTTCTGCAAAGGCGCGGCATCGCTGGGGGTGGCGTGAAACTGAGGGAACGTATGATCCTTGCCGGGGAAGGTCAGGCTGTTGAACAGAAACAACCAGGGTTTGTCACCTTGCTGTTTTTCGATGGCAAACCCCAACAGGCCTTTGCGGCGGGGTTCGGCCAGGTCGATGGCCAGCAGCACACCGTTGGTGCCAGCGTAGGCTTTGACGCGGAAATCGTCCTGATCGTTGCGGGCTAGAACGCGCATGGGTCACTCCTGTGATGGGTTTGCTTACAGAGCATAGGGCAGCGATGCGATGGGGCCAGCACTGTCAGCACAAAATTCAACCTTAAATCAGCTCATCGATATGCCGATAATCAATCTGTAACTGAGCTGCCAACACCTTTGCCCGCCCGAGCCGAATCGGACCGCGCTCGATGTCGATCAGCAACCCCGGACAATCCAGCTCCGGCAATGTCGACCATTCCTTCAACCGTCCATCTGTCACTAGCAACAGCCGCTGCTGTTCGGCCGGAAAACGCTTTTGCCGTGCCACCAGCCAGTGCCCCGCCTCGCCCAGCGCCGCCAGCATCGGCGTCCCGCCGCCGGCGCCCAATCCCTCGAGCCAATCGCGTAAGCCCGCAGAAGCTTTCAACCCCTGCACCTGCCACTTCGGCAAGTGACCGCTGGCGGTCAGCAAAGCCAGGCGTGCGCGCTGGCGATAGGCATCGTCGAACAGTTGCGCCAGCAAGCCCTTGGCATCGCTCAACGCCTGATGGCGCCGGGTCGAAGCCGAGGCATCGACGATCACCAGCCACAGTTCATGCGGGGTGCGGGTCCGCAGATGGAACAATAGGTCATCGCGTTGACGCGGTCGGCCATTGAGCAAGGTGCCGGGCCAGTTGACCGATCCGCTACGGGCGGCGTGACGCTTGCCCTGTTTACCGTGATCCAGCCGGCCTGCGCGGGGTCTGGCATTCGCCCCCGCGTCTGATCGAGGGCGAATGCCTAGGGCTTTTTTGGCCAGCTCGGCACTTCACGTCGAGCACCGACCGGCAGCGCCTGGGCGGGCATTTCGCCCCACTGGCCCTGACCTTCGTTCGGGTTGGTGGTTTGCGCAGGGGATTGCTGTGGCGCTTGGGAGTTTTGCGGCGCAGAGGTCGAATGCTCCCGACGACGATGACGCAAGGCAAATTCGGCGACCGCGTCGATATCCTCTTCGGCAATGGCGTTCGCACCGCGCCACGCCGCATGTGCCCGCGCCGCGCGCAGCCAGACCAGGTCGGCCCGCAAGCCATCGACGCCGGCAGCAAAGCAGCGCTCGGTGATCTGCGCCAGTGCGGCATCGTCGAGCGGGATACTCGCCAGGGCCGCACGCGCCTTCTGGCAACGCTCGCGCAGGGCGTGTTGCTGACTTTCCCACTCGGCGCAGAACCCTTGCGGATCGCTGTCGAAATCCAGTCGACGACGGATGATCTGGCCGCGCTCGGCGGGTGCGGTATGGCCACTGAGGGCGACGTTCAGGCCAAAGCGGTCGAGCAGTTGCGGGCGCAGTTCGCCCTCTTCCGGGTTCATGGTGCCGATCAGCACAAACTTCGCCGAATGCCGATGGGAAATCCCGTCGCGCTCGATCAGGTTGGTGCCGCTGGCGGCCACGTCGAGCAGCAGGTCCACGAGGTGATCGGGCAGCAAGTTCACTTCATCGACGTAGAGCACGCCGCCGTCGGCCTTGGCCAATACACCCGGAGAAAACTGTGCGCGCCCTTCGCTCAAGGCCGCGTCGAGATCGAGGGTGCCGACCAGCCGTTCTTCGGTGGCGCCCAGGGGCAAGGTAACGAATTGACCGCTGGCCAGCAGGTCCGCCAGGCCTCGGGCCAGGGTCGACTTGGCCATGCCGCGCGGGCCTTCGATCAGCACGCCTCCGATTTTCGGGTCGATGGCGGTCAGGTACAGGGCGAGCTTCAAGTCATCGGCGCCGACCACGGCGGAGAGCGGGAAATGGGGGGTGTCGGTCATGTTCAAATCTCGGTCATGGTCGGTGATTACTCTGTGGCGAGGGAGCTTGCTCCCGCTCGGCTGCGTAGCAGTCGTAAAACCTGAAAATGCGGTGTGCCTGACAGAGCCTGGTTTTTTGTTTTGGGGCTGCTGCGCAGCCCAACGGGAGCAAGCTCCCTCGCCACAAATTTCCTTTGCTCACCGGCTAACTGTCTTCTTCTATGTCCAGCAACAAATTCTCCAGCGCCTCGCGGTATTCACCCGGCTCCTGCCACATCCCCCGTTGCTGCGCTTCGAGCAGGCGCTCGGTCATGTCGCGCAAGGCGTGGGGATTGTGTTCGCGAACAAACTCCCGGGTCGCCGGATCAAGCAAATAGGCGTCCGCCAGCAACGCATACTGGTGATCGTCGATCAACTGCGTGGTGGCGTCGAACGCAAACAGGTTATCGACCGTCGCCGCCAGTTCGAACGCGCCTTTATAGCCATGACGCTTGATCCCGTCGATCCATTTCGGATTGGCCGCCCGGGAACGGATCACCCGGTTCAGCTCTTCCTTCAATGTGCGGATCTTCGGCAAGTCCGGCTGACTGTGGTCGCCGTGATAACTCGCCGCCGCTGCGCCGCCGAGGCTTTCGACGGCCGCCAGCATGCCGCCCTGGAACTGGTAATAGTCGTTGGAATCGAGCAAGTCGTGCTCGCGGTTGTCCTGATTTTGCAGCACGGCCTGCACCTGGCTCAGACGCTGGGCGAACTGCTCGCGTGCGGCGGTGCCTTCATCGGAGCCGCCGTAAGCGTAGCCGCCCCAGTTCAGGTAAACCTCGGCCAGGTCTTCGCGGCTCTGCCACAAACGACCGTCGATGGCACCTTGCACGCCGGCACCGTAAGCACCCGGTTTGGCCCCGAAGATCCGCCAGCCGGCCTGTCGCCTGGCCGCTTCTTCATCCAGACCGGACGTCAGCAGCGCTTCGCGCTCGGCACGAACCTTGGCTGCCAACGGGTTGAGATCGTCCGGTTCATCCAGCGCGGCGACCGCTTGCACGGCGGCGTCGAACAGCCGGATCAGGTTGGCAAAGGCATCGCGGAAGAATCCGGAGACGCGCAAGGTCACGTCCACCCGCGGCCGGTCCAGCAGGCTCAACGGCAGAATCTCGAAGTCGTCGACCCGCTGACTGCCCGTCGCCCACACCGGCCGCACACCCATCAAGGCCATGGCCTGGGCAATGTCATCGCCGCCGGTGCGCATGGTCGCGGTGCCCCAGACCGACAGGCCGAGCTGACGCAAGTGATCGCCGTGATCCTGCAAGTGCCGCTCAAGAATCAGGTTCGCGGATTGAAAACCGATGCGCCACGCCGTGGTGGTCGGCAGGTTGCGCACGTCCACCGAATAGAAATTGCGCCCGGTGGGCAACACGTCCAGCCGTCCACGGCTGGGCGCACCACTCGGCCCGGCCGGGACGAATCGCCCGCTGAGGGCGTCCAGCAGGCCGCGCATTTCCGCCGGGCCGCAGGCGTCCAGGCGCGGGGCGACGACCTCGCGCAAACTGTCGATGATCGCGCTCACGTCGGACCAGCCTGGCTGGTTCAACGGAGCAATTTCAGCGCTCAAGGCTTGCTCGATCAACTGCGCGGCGAACAGTTCCAGACGCTCACGGGTATCCCCCGCCGTGCGCCACAGCTCATCACTGACCGCCTGCAAGGCATCCGGCCGAGGACCGTTCCAAGGATCAGCCAACACGCAATCCAGTGGATCGAAGCCCAATTCGAACGCCTTGGCCAGCGCCCGCAGCACGCTCGATTGCGCGCCACGACCGTCACCGCGAGGAATGCGCAGCAAGGCCAATAAAGTGTCGATGCGCAATCGCCCGGTCGGCGACTCGCCAAACACGTGCAGGCCATCGCGGATCTGCGATTCCTTCAAGTCACACAGGTAAGTGTCCAGGCGCGGCAACCAGATCGCCGCGTCGGCATCGCTGTCGAGCTTCTCGTCCAGCTGCAGTTCGCGATCAATGTGCGTGTCGCGCACCAGTTGCAGAATGTCGCGTTGCAGTTCCCGGGCGCGGCGCGGATCGAGCAACTGCGCTTCGTAATATTCGTCAGCCAACAACTCAAGGTTGCGCAGCGGGCCGTAGGTTTCGGCGCGGGTCAGCGGTGGCATCAGGTGATCGATGATCACCGCTTGCGTGCGGCGCTTGGCTTGGGCACCCTCGCCCGGGTCGTTGACGATGAACGGATAGATGTTCGGCAGCGGTCCGAGCAGCGCGTCGGGCCAGCAGTTTTCAGATAACCCGACGCCCTTGCCCGGCAGCCATTCGAGGTTACCGTGCTTGCCGACATGGATCACGCCGTGGGCGCCGTAGGTGTTGCGCAACCAGAAGTAGAACGCCAGATAACCGTGGGGCGGCACCAGGTCCGGGTCGTGATAGACCGCGCTCGGGTCAACCTGATAACCCCGCGCCGGTTGAATGCCGACGAAGGTCAGGCCGAAGCGCAACCCGGCAATCATCATTCGCCCGCCACGGAACATCGGATCGCTTTCGGGCGTGCCCCAACGTTGCAGCACCGCCTCGCGATTGGCTTCGGGCAGTGCGTTGAACATCAAAAAGTAATCATCCAGCGCCAGGCTTTGCTGGCACGGACGTTGATCGATAGTGTCCAGATCATTGCTGACACCACCAAGCAGTTGCTGGATCAGCGCGGTGCCGCTGTCCGGCAACTCGGCCGGCAACGGATAACCTTCGGCGTACAGGGCACGCAGGATGTTCAGCGCCGCGGCCGGGGTGTCGAGACCGACGCCATTACCGATGCGTCCATCGCGAGTCGGGTAGTTGGCGAGGATCAGGGCGATGCGTTTTTCGCTGTTGGGCAGCCGCGCCAGATCGATCCAGCGCCGCGCCAGTTCAGCGACAAAATCCATGCGTTCCGGTTGTGGTCGATAGCAAACCACGTCGGACTGACTGCGCTCGCTGCGCCACGCCAGATCCTTGAAGCTGATCGGCCGACTGATGATTCGCCCGTCCAGCTCCGGCAGCGCGATGTGCATCGCCAAGTCACGGGGACCGAGGCCTTGCTCGCTGGCAAGCCAGCCGGGCTCGTTGTCCTGGGCGCAGATCGCCTGGATCACCGGGATGTTGCGACGAAACGGCCGCAGGTGCGGCGCTTCAGGGCTGGACTGGGCGAAACCGGTGGTGTTCAGAATCACCCCCGCCTCAACTTCATCCAGCCAGTCCTCGACCACCGCCAGGCAGCCTGGCTCTTTCAGACTGGCCAGCGCAATCGGCAACGGGTTGAGCCCTGCCGCCTGCAAACGCTGGCAGAAAATATCGATGAAACCGGTGTTCGCCGCCTGCAAGTGCGAGCGGTAAAACAGCACCGCCGCCACCGGCTGATCGGCCTGCCAATCGGCTTGCCAATCCTGAAGGTGCGCGGGGCTTTTTTGCGGGTGGTAGATCGCGGTGCGTGGCAGGGTTTGCGGCTCGGACCATGGATAATCACGACCCAGCCAACGACTGGCAAGGCAGCGAAACAGGTCGAGCGCATTGGCCATGCCGCCCTGACGCAGGAAGTGCCAGAGCCGGTCGCGGTCTTCGGGGGCCACGGTGCTCAGATCGCTGAGTTCCGGGTCCGGGCGATCGTCACCCGGCACCAGAATCAACTGCACACCGCGCTGGGACAATTCCACCAGACGCTCGATGCCGTAACGCCAATAGGCGATGCCGCCGTGCAGCGAGATCAGAATCACCTTGGCGTGGCGCAGCACTTCGTCGACATAAAGATCGACCGAGGCGTGATTCTGCACCTGCATCGGGTTGGCCAGGCGCAGGCTCGGGTAATCGTCGGGCAGCTGCTGCGCCGCCTCGGCGAGCAACGCCAGACTGGAATCGCCGCTGCACAGGATCACCAGCTCGGCGGGAGTTTGTCCAAGGTCGGCAATGTTGTCATCCGACACGAAACCGCCGGGCTGGGTCCTGAGCAGGTGCATGGGTTAAACGCTGAGCGCAGCGCGCAATTGCGCTTCGAGTTGAACGGCGTCCAGCGCCTGACCGATCAACACCAGACGGGTGGTGCGCGCTTCCTCGGTGCCCCACTGACGATCGAAGTGCTTGTCGAAACGCGTGCCCACGCCCTGAATCAGCAGGCGCATCGGCTTGTTCGGCACCGCTGCAAAACCCTTGACCCGCAGAATACCGTGCTGCACCACCAGTTGCGTCAGCGCGTCCATCAGCAGGCTTTCGTCGGCTTGTGGCAGCTCGATCGAGATGGAGTCGAACGCGTCATGGTCGTGATCGTGGTCGTCTTCACCTTCATGGTGATGATCGTGATGGCTGTGACGGCTGTCGATGTGTTCTTCGGAACCGGCACCGAGGCCGATCAGCACGTCCAGTGGCAAGCGACCGCTGCTGGCTTCGATGACTTTCACCGCCGGTGGCAGCTCTTCGGCGACTTCCAGGCGCACGCGGGCCAGGTCTGCGGCGCTGATCAGGTCGGCCTTGTTGAGAATCACCAGGTCGGCGCTGGCCAGTTGGTCGGCGAACAGTTCGTGCAGCGGCGATTCGTGGTCCAGGTTCGGGTCGAGTTTGCGCTGGGCGTCCACTTGATCCGGGAATGCAGCGAAAGTGCCGGCAGCGACGGCCGGGCTGTCGACCACGGTGATCACCGCGTCAACGGTGCAGGCGCTGCGGATTTCCGGCCACTGGAAAGCTTGAACCAAAGGCTTTGGCAGGGCCAGGCCCGAGGTTTCGATGAGGATGTGGTCGAGGTCGCCGCGGCGAGCAACCAACTCGCGCATCACCGGGAAGAATTCCTCCTGAACGGTGCAGCACAGGCAGCCGTTGGCCAACTCGTAGACGCGGCCGCTGGCCTCTTCTTCGGTGCAGCCGATGGAGCATTGCTTGAGGATCTCGCCGTCGATGCCCAGCTCGCCGAACTCGTTGACGATCACCGCGATGCGACGGCCCTGGGCGTTGTCGAGCATGTGCCGCAGTAAGGTGGTTTTGCCCGAACCGAGGAAGCCGGTAACGATGGTGACGGGGAGTTTGGCCAGTGTTTTCATCGGATGCCCTTTGGCAAGGTGGCGGGCATACGGGACGACAACCGGCAACGCGGGCGCGCGTGCCTGAAGAGTTCGCCACCGGATCACCCCGCCCGGTTGAAAGTGAGAATCTGTGTCGAGGCAGGTCTCCTGGCTGACGGTGTGCCAGGCATTGGCCCGGCATTCGCTGCGCCTTCCCGCGAACCCGTTGCACAGGGTTTGCAGTGGCGTGGCAGCGAACATCACCGTTCACAGTTGCGGGGGCAGCCGCGGCATCGACCGCGTTCCCTTCTTAGCTTCGACAGACGCCGAAGAACCTCGAAAGCGCAAGGCTACGCATCGTGTGGGGGCGGGTCAATGTCTTGTCGGCGAATGCGATCACCTGTGGCGAGGGGGCTTGCCTGTGGCGAGGGAGCTTGCTCCCGTTCGGCTGCGAAGCAGTCGTGAAACCATGCACTGCAAATCTTACAGACAGACCGCATGAATCCGATGCGACCGCTATGCGCTCGAGCGGGACCAAGCCCCCTCGCCACAGATATTGGGTGTTAGTGAGAACCCCTGCCAATTGACTCCCCGCCCTCGCCCATGCTCTCCTACACGCCTTGTTACGGGTGCCCTTCACAGGGTGAAACGGGAAACCGGTGAATCATGTGCTTTACTCTAAAGCCATGTCAGTCCGGTGCTGCCCCCGCAACGGTAAGCGAGTGAAGCGTCAGATCCACTGTGCCGGTCATATGGCATGGGAAGGTGATGCTTGCAGGTCCAGGCGCAAGCCCAGCCCCTCGCGAGCCCGGAGACCGGCCCGCAACACAAAGTGACTTTTACGTTCACTGAATAACAAACCCGCGGTGGGCGGGCGCTGTTCGAAATCTCTGCGAGCCCTTGGCGTGCGGAGATTTTCATGCGCTCTATTCACCCGCTGACAGACCAGAGGGAAGCGCCATGACGATCATCAGCAGCACCGCCAGCAACACCGACAAGAGCATCGCCAGCACCACCACGACCCTGACTCAACGCCTGACCGCCGCCGTGTGTGCGTCGATCCTTGGCGCCAGCCTTGTGTATTTCGCCGGTTTCTCGCACATCGAAGCGGTGCACAACGCCGCGCACGATACCCGTCACAGCTCCGCCTTTCCGTGCCATTGAGACCTGCTGAGATGATCAAGCGTATTGCGCAAACCGCAGGTTTCACCGGGCTGCTGGCCGCCCTGCTATTGACCCTGCTGCAAAGCTTCTGGGTCTCCCCGCTGATTTTGCAGGCCGAGACCTACGAAAAATCCGAGCCGGCTGCTGTTGAAATCCACGAGCACGCCGCGGGCGCAGTCGCTCATACCCACGATGCCGAAGCCTGGGAACCGGAAGACGGCTGGCAGCGCGTGCTGTCCACTACCGGCGGCAACTTGGTGGTAGCCGTCGGTTTCGCCCTGATGCTCGCCGGTCTTTACACCCTGCGCGCACCGACCAAAACCTCTCAGGGCCTGCTCTGGGGCCTGGCCGGTTATGCGACGTTCGTACTGGCTCCGACTCTCGGCCTGCCGCCTGAGCTGCCGGGCACTGCCGCGGCTGATCTGGCGCAACGGCAAATCTGGTGGATCGGCACTGCCGCGTCCACGGCCGTCGGCATCGCGTTGATCGTGTTCAGCCGTCACTGGCTGATGAAAGTTCTCGGCGTGGCGATCCTGGCCGTGCCGCATGTGATTGGCGCACCACAACCGGAAGTCCATTCGATGCTGGCGCCGGAAGCCCTGGAAGCACAATTCAAAATCGCTTCGCAGTTGACCAACGTGGCGTTCTGGCTGGCCCTGGGCCTGATCAGCGCCTGGTTGTTCCGCCGCAAAAGCGATGGCCATTACAGCGCATGACTGAAAACGGCACAGTGCCGACCCTGGTGGTCGGCCTGGGCTGCCAGCGCGGCTGCCCCGTCAGCACGCTGCGGGCGCTGCTCGATCAGGCGTTACAGGCCCATCAAATCGAGCTTCGTGAGATCAAGGCCCTGGCCAGCATCGACCTCAAGCGCGATGAACCTGGCCTGATCGAACTGGCCGAACAGCTGGCATTGCCGCTGATGTACTTCAGCAGCGAACAATTGGCGACCTATCAAGCACAACTGAGCCACCACTCGGACATCGCGTTTGAACGCACCGGTTGCTACGGCGTGGCGGAAAGCGCTGCGTTGGCCCTGGCCGAACAATTGGCCCAGGCACCGGCAAAGCTGCTGATTCCACGACAAAAATACGCCCAGGCCACCCTGGCATTGGCCAGCGCCGCGTAAAATCCCCGATAATCCCCGCCTTCGATCATGAGCATTCTTCATCTGAAGCATGCCCAGGCCCTATTTCTGACAGGAAACGACGATGACCGTCTACTTCATTGGCGCCGGCCCCGGCGACCCGGAACTGATCACCGTCAAAGGCCAGCGGCTGATTCGTAGCTGCCCGGTCATCATCTATGCCGGCTCCCTGGTCCCCGCCGCCGTGCTGGAAGGCCACCGGGCCGAACAGGTGGTCAACAGCGCCGAACTGCACCTGGAACAGATCGTCGAGCTGATCAAGACCGCCCACGCCAACGGCCAGGACGTGGCCCGGGTGCATTCCGGCGACCCGAGTCTGTACGGCGCGATCGGCGAGCAGATTCGCTACTTGCGTGAACTCGACATCCCTTTCGAAATCATTCCCGGCGTCACCGCCACCGCCGCCTGCGCGGCCCTTTTGGGGGCCGAACTGACCCTGCCGGACGTGTCACAGAGCGTGATTCTGACCCGTTACGCCGACAAGACCGCCATGCCCGCTGGCGAAGAACTGGGCAGCCTGGCGCAACACGGGGCGACCATGGCGATCCACCTGGGGGTCAATCATCTAGAGAAGATCCTTGCCCAATTGCTGCCGCACTACGGCGCCGACTGCCCGATCGCGGTGATTCACCGGGCGACCTGGCCGGATCAGGATTGGGTGGTGGGAACGCTTGCGGACATTGCGCAGAAGGTACAAGCCAAGGGTTTTCGCCGAACGGCGCTGATTCTGGTGGGTCGAGTGCTGGGCAGCGATCACTTCAGTGAATCGTCGCTGTATCGCGCGGGGCATGCGCACCTATACAGACCCTGAAGCACTTGTGGCGAGGGAGCTTGCTCCCGCTGGACCGCGCAGCGGTCCCAAAATCAGCCAACGCATTCATCACGGGAAAATGCATCGGCTGGATTGCGACTGCTTCGCAGTCGAGCGGGAGCAAGCTCCCTCGCCACAGGTTATCGATCATCCATAAAAAAACGGTGCTCACGGGCACCGTTTTTTTATGTCGCAGCGAACACCTTAGTAGTAGGCGTTTTCTTTCTGCGTATGGTCCGTCACGTCACGTACACCCTTGAGCTCGGGAATGCGCTCGAGCAAGGTGCGCTCGATGCCTTCCTTCAGGGTGACGTCTGCCTGGCCGCAGCCCTGGCAACCGCCGCCGAACTTCAGCACGGCGATGCCGTCTTCGACCACATCGATCAGGCTGACCTGACCGCCGTGGCTGGCCAGCCCCGGGTTGATCTCGGTTTGCAGGTAGTAGTTGATGCGCTCGTTGACCGGGCTGTCGGCGTTGACCATCGGTACTTTGGCGTTTGGCGCCTTGATGGTCAGTTGGCCGCCCATGCGGTCGGTGGCGTAGTCGACTACCGCATCGTCCAGAAACGCTTCGCTGAACGAGTCGATATAGGCGGTGAAGCTTTTGAGCCCCAGCGCTGTATCTTCAGGTTTTTCTTCGCCCGGCTTGCAGTAGGCAATGCAGGTTTCGGCGTACTGGGTGCCAGGCTGGGTGATAAAGACGCGGATGCCGATACCCGGGGTGTTCTGCTTGGAGAGCAGATCGGCCAGGTAATCATGGGCGGCGTCGGTAATGGTAATAGCGGTCATGGAAACTCCTCGCAGGCTTGGACGCAGTTTACGCCAATCGACGCGCCGCACAAAGTCCTAGTATTTTTGTCGGGAACTGTGGCTCCCACACCGGGTTGCAGGCATTTCAGAGATTCTCGTAGCGATTCATGTCCAGCACGCCCTCTTCCACTGGGTCGGTGTCGTGGATGTACCGGCTCAGATCATGGAAATACTGCCAGAATTGCGGATGACTGCGACGAATGCCCCAGCGTTCGACGATTTTTTCGAAACTCGCGGCGTCTTTGGCATTTTCCATCTCGTCGACAAACGCCGGCACCTGCCCGGCCGGAATGTTGAACATGAAGTTCGGGTAGCTGCTCAGAACACCCGGATAGATCGTCAACGTGTCGAGCCCCGGCTGATAACGCAGCGACTCCCCGAGCAGGAACGCCACGTTGCTGTGGGCGCGGTTACGCAGCAGGCTGTAGACCTCGCGCTTGCCGCTTGGGGTCTCGATGCGCAACATCGTGGCCTCCGGCAACTGATCGATGACTTTCAAACCGGCGGCCGGGCGCGACGTCAGGCGGCTCAAGGCTTGCTCGGCGTTCTGCAACGCCGGATCGATGTTCGGCCGCGAGCAGTAAGCGCCGTCGCAACGGTTGATCGGATCAGGCCGGGCATTGAGTTCGCCGTAACGGGACAGCAGCTGCAAGGCGAAATCGCGTTTCGGGTCGTTTTCGTCCAGCGTCAGCGCCGTCGGCTTGTCGTTGTCGATGTCCTCGTAATCCAGCCACATCTTGAACTTGCCGCTGTTCTGGTACCAATCGTCGAGATAGCCGTCCCGTGAGCTGGCCGGCATCAGGCGCAGGAAGTTCTGCTCGGCGCCGTTGCGGATCAGGTCGAAGTACAGCCGGGTCTGGGCCTGATGGGACACGTTACCGAACACATCGAAGTTGACCGCCAACTGGTAATACGTGCGTTCCAGCAACGGGTAATCGAACAGCCACATCGTCTGCGGCACATCGCCGATCAGGCCCTTGGTCACCGAGGCGCTGTCGAAATGCCGGAAGATACTCAGCAACGCATTGTCATTACCGGCCCACAGGGTCGACCAGCTCGGCGCTGGCAAGTCGGCATAGCTGTCCCGGCGCAGGGCCTCATATTCGTTGCGTTTGTTGCGGTAGTCGTGCCACAGGCTCAGGACACTGCCGACGTCATCGTTCTGCCCCGGCATCGCCAGCAACGGCGTAGCCTTGCCGCGATATTTCGGGTCGGTGATGTAAAGGTCATGTTCCGGGGCCTGGAACAGTGCCCAGAAGTTGTCGCGAATCACGTCGGTGGCGATCTGGCCCCGGCAGACCGGGCCGCGAATAAAGGTGCGCACGAAGTATTCGGCGTTATCGAGCATGAACTGGTAACGCGCCTGGGCCGGGATCGCTTCGAACGTGGCAAACGGATTGGCCCGCCGCTCCGGCCCGTAGCCCGGTAACGCGTTGACCTGCCAGTTACCGTTGTAAAACAGGCTCTTGATCCGCGCCATCTTCGCCGCGCTCAGCGGGTAGGTGATGTGGGTCTTGTGCACGATCACGCCTTGCACCGGCCACAGACGGTAATAGACCTGAGTGCCCGGATCATCATTCGGACGGCGGGTGTTGATCAGGTCGATGGGCTGCCCCGTCGGCGTGCGCGAACGTACCCACTGAAAGAAATGCCCCGGCTCGCCGTCCTTGAAATAGATATGGGCCAAGAACCAGTGCTCGAACAGCCAGCGCCCGACCAGGCTCTCCCGGGCGCCCGGCGCATTCAGCAGGTTTTCCCACTGCACCACTTCCAAGGCTTCCCTGGCGCTGGGCACCAGGCCCTGCTGATCGATCGGCGCGCCAGAGGCCAGCCAGCGCTGCAGCGTCTGGTATTGCTGATCGGTAAGACCGGTGACCGCTAGCGGCATGCCCTCCTTCGGATGAGAGCTGGCGTAACCGTCGAACTCCGCCGGCATGGCGCACAGCGTTTCCCGGTTCAGGCCCAGGACGATCTCTTCCGGCAATTTGGCGTTGGGTTGTAACGGCGTTCTATGGCCTAGTTCAAGCATCCGCGCCATCAGTGCCGCCTGGCTGCCTTGGGCGTCGAGCACTGAATAGAAGCCCTTTTGCTGCCAGGCACGCTTGCCGAAGGCGTCATAAAACAACCGGGTCGGCGCGGCGGCCTTGCTCCGTTCGCCGTCATAGACCGGCGCCTTCGTCGCACCTCGGGACGCCCCTTCGCCACTGCCCAGATTGAGCTGACAGGCGGAGTCGTAGCAGGCATGGCAGGCCACGCACTTTTCGGTGAAGATCGGTTGAATGTCGCGAACGTAGGAAATGTCCGGACCTTGCGCAGCGGCGCCCCCGCTTAAAAACAGCATCAATAGGCTGGTGACGACGCGATACGACATATCCCTGGTCCTGATCATGAGAAAACGCCGCGATTCTACCGGTCCAACCCGCGCACCAACATGAACGATATTCATGCAAAACCGGCATATGCTCCAAAAGCACACAGGTTTGTTATTATCCCGGCCCTTCGTCATGGCCTTACCGAGTAGTCCAAATGTCCGATCGCAGCGTTCGCCTTCAAGCTCTCAAGCACGCCCTCAAAGAGCGCATCCTGATTCTCGACGGCGGCATGGGGACAATGATCCAGAGCTACAAGCTCGAGGAACAGGATTACCGTGGCAAACGCTTCGCCGACTGGCCGAGCGATGTCAAAGGTAACAACGACCTGTTGGTGCTGACCCGCCCGGATGTGATCGGCTCTATTGAAAAAGCCTACCTGGATGCCGGCGCCGACATTCTGGAAACCAACACCTTCAACGCCACCCAGGTGTCCCAGGCCGACTACGGCATGCAAGGCCTGGCGTACGAACTCAACGTAGAAGGCGCACGCCTGGCGCGCAAGGTGGCGGACGCCAAGACCCTGGAAACCCCGGACAAGCCGCGTTTCGTCGCCGGGGTGCTCGGCCCTACAAGTCGTACCTGCTCGCTGTCGCCCGACGTGAACAACCCCGGCTACCGCAACGTGACCTTCGATGAACTGGTGGAGAACTACACCGAGGCCACCAAAGGCCTGATCGAAGGCGGCGCCGACCTGATCCTGATCGAAACCATTTTCGACACCCTCAACGCCAAAGCGGCGATCTTCGCCGTGCAAGGGGTTTACGAAGAGCTGGGCGTCGAGCTGCCGATCATGATTTCCGGCACCATCACCGATGCCTCTGGCCGCACCCTCTCCGGCCAGACCACCGAAGCGTTCTGGAACTCCGTGGCCCACGCCAAGCCGATTTCCGTCGGCCTGAACTGCGCCCTCGGCGCCCGTGAATTGCGCCCATACCTGGAAGAGCTGTCGAACAAGGCCAGCACCCACGTGTCGGCGCACCCGAACGCCGGCCTGCCGAACGAATTCGGCGAGTACGACGAACTGCCGGCCCAAACCGCCAAGGTCATCGAAGAGTTCGCCCAAAGTGGCTTCCTCAACATCGTCGGCGGCTGCTGCGGCACCACACCGGGCCACATCGAAGCCATCGCCAAAGCGGTCGCCGGTTACGCCCCGCGTGAAATTCCGGACATCCCCAAGGCTTGCCGCTTGTCGGGCCTGGAACCGTTCACCATCGATCGCAGCTCGTTGTTCGTCAACGTCGGCGAGCGGACCAACATCACCGGTTCCGCCAAGTTCGCCCGCCTGATCCGTGAAGACAACTACACCGAGGCCCTGGAAGTCGCCCTGCAGCAGGTCGAAGCCGGCGCCCAGGTGATCGACATCAACATGGACGAAGGGATGCTCGATTCGAAGAAGGCCATGGTGACCTTCCTCAATCTGATTGCCGGCGAACCGGACATCTCCCGCGTCCCGATCATGATCGACTCCTCCAAGTGGGAAGTGATCGAAGCCGGCCTCAAGTGCATCCAGGGCAAGGGCATCGTCAACTCCATCAGCATGAAGGAAGGTGTCGAGCAGTTCATTCATCACGCCAAACTGTGCAAACGCTACGGCGCCGCGGTGGTGGTGATGGCCTTCGATGAAGCCGGCCAGGCCGACACCGAAGCGCGCAAGAAAGAAATCTGCAAACGTTCCTACGACATTCTGGTCAACGAAGTCGGCTTCCCGCCGGAAGACATCATCTTCGACCCGAACATCTTCGCCGTGGCCACCGGTATCGAAGAACACAACAACTACGCTGTGGACTTCATCAACGCCTGTGCCTACATCCGCGACGAACTGCCCTACGCCCTGAGCTCCGGCGGTGTGTCCAACGTGTCGTTCTCGTTCCGTGGCAACAACCCGGTGCGCGAGGCGATTCACTCGGTGTTCCTGCTGTATGCAATCCGCAACGGCCTGACCATGGGCATCGTCAACGCCGGCCAACTGGAGATCTACGACCAGATCCCGGTGGAGCTGCGCGACGCCGTTGAAGACGTGATCCTCAACCGTACTCCGGAAGGCACCGACGCCCTCCTCGCCATCGCCGACAAGTACAAGGGCGACGGCAGCGTCAAGGAAGCCGAGACCGAAGAGTGGCGCAACTGGGACGTCAACAAGCGTCTGGAGCATGCGCTGGTCAAGGGCATCACCACGCACATTGTTGAAGATACTGAAGAATCGCGGTTGTCGTTCGCGCGCCCGATCGAAGTCATCGAAGGCCCGTTGATGGCCGGCATGAACATCGTCGGCGACCTGTTCGGCGCCGGCAAAATGTTCCTGCCGCAAGTGGTGAAGTCCGCCCGCGTGATGAAGCAGGCCGTGGCCCACCTGATCCCGTTCATCGAACTGGAAAAAGGCGACAAGCCGGAAGCCAAGGGCAAGATCCTCATGGCCACGGTCAAGGGCGACGTGCACGACATCGGCAAGAACATTGTCGGCGTGGTGCTGGGCTGTAACGGCTACGACATCGTTGACCTCGGCGTGATGGTGCCGGCGGAGAAGATCCTGCAGGTCGCCAAAGACGAGAAATGCGACATCATCGGCCTGTCCGGCCTGATCACGCCTTCGCTGGACGAAATGGTTCACGTGGCCCGTGAAATGCAGCGTCAGGACTTCTATCTGCCGCTGATGATCGGTGGCGCGACCACCTCCAAGGCGCACACGGCGGTGAAGATCGAGCCCAAGTACAGCAACGACGCGGTGATCTACGTCACCGACGCCTCCCGCGCCGTGGGCGTGGCGACGCAGTTGCTGTCCAAGGAACTGAAAGCCGGTTTCGTCGAGAAGACCCGCCTGGAATACATCGACGTTCGCGAGCGCACCGCCAACCGCAGCGCCCGCACCGAGCGCCTGAGCTACCCGGCAGCCATCGCCAAGAAACCGCAGTTCGACTGGGCCAATTATGAGCCGGTCAAACCGACGTTCACCGGCGCCAAGGTACTGGACAACATCGACCTGAAGGTTTTGGCCGAATACATCGACTGGACACCGTTCTTCATCTCCTGGGACCTGGCCGGCAAGTTCCCGCGCATCCTGCAGGATGAAGTGGTCGGTGAAGCCGCCACCGCGCTGTACGCCGATGCCCAGGAAATGCTTGCCAAGTTGATCGACGAGAAGCTGATCAGCGCCCGTGCGGTGTTCGGTTTCTGGCCGGCCAACCAGGTGCGCGACGATGACATCGAAGTCTATGGCGACGACGGCAAGCCATTGGCCAAGCTGCATCACTTGCGCCAGCAGATCATCAAGACCGACGGTAAGCCGAACTTCTCCCTGGCCGACTTCGTCGCGCCGAAGGACAGCGGCGTGACCGACTACGTGGGTGGTTTCATCACCACCGCCGGGATTGGCGCCGAAGAAGTGGCCAAGGCCTATCAGGAAGCGGGCGACGACTACAACTCGATCATGGTCAAGGCGTTGGCCGACCGTCTGGCCGAGGCGTGCGCCGAGTGGCTGCACCAGCAAGTGCGTAAAGACTACTGGGGCTACGCCAAGGACGAGACGCTGGACAACGAGGCGCTGATCAAAGAGCAATACACCGGCATCCGCCCTGCTCCGGGCTACCCGGCGTGCCCGGATCACACCGAGAAAGCCACGCTGTTCAAGCTGCTGGACCCGGAAGCGGAAGAGCTCAAGGCCGGCCGCAGCGGCGTATTCCTCACCGAGCACTACGCGATGTTCCCGGCGGCGGCGGTCAGCGGCTGGTACTTCGCTCACCCACAGGCGCAGTATTTCGCCGTGGGCAAGATCGACAAGGATCAGGTGCAGAGCTACACCTCGCGCAAAGGCCAGGAGTTGAGCGTGACCGAGCGCTGGCTGGCGCCTAACCTGGGTTACGACAACTAACCCCTTCCCCTGTGGGAGCGAGCCTTTGTGGCGAGGGAGCTTGCTCCCGTTGGACTGCGTAGCAGTCCCATTTTTTGGGGCCGCTTCGCGACCCAACGGGAGCAAGCTCCCTCGCCACAACGGCTCCCACAGAGTTCGAGTCTGTTGTCTATGCTTGCCTCATACACATTCGTGACGGGGGATTTATGGACGATCCAGTCGACAACAATAATCACAACAAGCCGCCGACCTTCTGGCAGATGCTGCACAGCGTCATGGCGGCGGCGTTCGGGGTGCAGAGCGGGAAAAACCGGGCCCGGGACTTCACCCATGGCAAGCCCAGTCATTTTGTGATTCTGGGGATTCTGTTCACGGTGGTGTTCGCCCTGACGCTGTTCGGCATCGTCAAACTGGTGTTGCACCTGGCCGGGATCTGAGCCGGCTCAATGCATCAAGGTTTGCAGGTTGAACGGGTAGCGGTACGACGTCGGCCGCCCCTTGGCCGAGAGCTTTTGAAAATCCACGTCGTAATCCTGAGTGGTACTCAAGCCCAGCAATCGCCGGGCTTGCGCGTGGTCGATCAACTGCAATAAGGGAATCTGTCGGTCGCGCCCGCCGTACTGGCTGACATCCACCCCCTGATCGTAGTCATGCAACTGCACAAGAGCCCAGCCGCCCAGAGTGAAGTGCCCGCCCAACAACACGCTTAGCCGCCCTTCCAACAGCGCCTGCAACGCGGCCGGTGAATTGTTGATGGCACTGAACAGCACACCCTTGCCCGGCTGGCCTCCCGTTTCGGCGTATGCCTGCATGGCACCGAACGCCATTTCATCGTTGGCCGACCAGACCAGCGATGTTTGCGGGTAACGCTTGAACAATAACCTGGCCTGTTCATAGGCGCGCTCGCGGGTCCAGCCGCCGTACACCAACTGGCGCAACCGCACTTCGGGGTGTTCGGCCAATGCCCGCATCATGCCCTGCTCACGCTCTTGCGCGGCCGGCGTGATTTTCAGGCCGGAAAAGGCCACCAGTTCAATGACCTCACCGGGTGCTACCGGGCCATGCAGGCGAATCAGTTCCTTGAGCATCAGGTAGCCGCCCTCCTCATTGTTGGGCACCAGGCTACCCAACCAGTCGGGATACTTGTCCGGCTGGGCGCCGAGCAGACGCATCTGGTCGGCGGTCAGGCCGTTGTTGACCAAAAACAGCTTCACACCGCTGCCTTGAGCCAGGCGCAGGATTTCGGGGGCGACATACAGTTCGTTGGAGAACACCAGATAGTCCGGCCGACTCGGCCCTTGCAGCGCTTCGCGGGCCTGTTTGAGTGTGGTCTCGGCGTTTCGCTCGGCATACTGGATTTGCAAATCCATGCCCAGGTTCTTGGCCGCGGTCTGCATGAACTGCGAGTAACTGACCCAGAACGTCTCTTGGCTGGTCCCGGGATTGAGGAACAATACGGACGCCGCCTGGGCACACGGCCCCAGCACCGCGCCAAGCGCCAGCACTACACCATAGAAGAACTTCAACATTGATCGTCCGAGCCCCCGAAAATCCGCCGCGCATTATAGCCAGCGAAGTCCCTGGAAACGGCGCATATTCCGGCTTTTTGTCCGACAATCGTCGGCGCCGGGCCCGGACGGGGTCGTTTATTGATGGCTGACCCAGAATACCGCCGTACCCACGACCAGGATGATCAGGAACAGAATCGCCCAAGCATCGACCGTGCTATCGCTTTTCCTTGCTTTGGTTGGGTTGCTCATTGCATCGCCTCTTGTCGGTTTTATCGGTGATTGCATAAAGACTCGAGCACAGTTAAGACGATGATTGCCCGCACGACAAATGAGGGTTTTATCACAACGACTTTCATTAGTCGTTTTGGTTCTTTGCATATACTCAAACATCACTTTTGCGCATAACTGCAAACTGGTATCTTGCGTCGGCTCCGTTGGGAGTGCGCGGCCGTGCGCGCAGAATTGCCGAGGCAGAATCGGATGAAAGCTTGCGAAAACGCAGCTGTATCCGACCGGCCCAAGCCTGAGAACAGGACTTATATGTACGTATACGACGAGTACGATCAGCGGATCATCGAGGACCGCGTCAAGCAGTTCCGTGATCAGACCCGACGCTATCTGGCAGGCGAGCTGAGCGAAGAAGAATTCCGCCCCCTGCGCCTGCAAAATGGCCTTTATATCCAGCGCTTTGCCCCGATGCTGCGGGTGGCGGTGCCTTACGGCCAACTCACTTCGCGCCAGACGCGAATGATGGCCAAGATTGCCCGCGACTATGACAAGGGCTACGCCCACATCAGTACCCGGCAGAACGTGCAGTTCAACTGGCCGGCCGTGGAAGACATCCCGGACATCCTGGCTGAGCTGGCGACCGTGCAGATGCACGCGATCCAGACCAGCGGCAACTGCCTGCGCAACGTCACCACCGACCAGTTCGCCGGTGTCGCCGCCGACGAGTTGATCGACCCGCGGCCATGGTGCGAAATCGTCCGTCAGTGGACCACGTTCCACCCGGAATTCGCTTACCTGCCGCGTAAATTCAAAATTGCCATCAACGGTTCGACGTCCGACCGTGCGGCCATCGAAGTCCATGACATCGGCCTCGAGCCGGTGCACAACGCCGCGGGCGAACTGGGCTTCCGTGTGCTGGTCGGTGGCGGCCTGGGCCGTACTCCGGTGGTGGGCGCGTTCATCAACGAATTCCTGCCGTGGCAGGACCTGTTGAGCTACCTCGACGCCATTCTGCGGGTCTACAACCGCTACGGCCGTCGCGACAACAAGTACAAGGCGCGGATCAAGATTCTGGTCAAGGCCCTGACGCCTGAAGTGTTCGCGCAGAAAGTCGATGCGGAAATGGAACACCTTCGCGGTGGCCAGACCACGCTGACCGAGGCCGAAGTACATCGCGTGGCCAAGCACTTTGTCGATCCAGACTACAAGGCTCTGGACAACCAGACGGCCGAACTGGCCGACCTCGACAAGCAACACCCGGGTTTCGCCCGCTGGCGTGCCCGCAACACCCTGGCCCACAAAAAGCCGGGTTACGTCGCCGTGACGCTGTCCCTGAAACCGACCGGCGTTGCACCGGGCGACATCACCGACAAGCAGCTCGATGCCGTTGCCGACCTCGCCGACCGTTACAGCTTCGGTCAGCTGCGCACCTCCCACGAGCAGAACATCATTCTGGCCGATGTCGAGCAGAGCCAGTTGTTCGCCATGTGGGGCGAGTTGCGCGAGCAAGGTTTCGCCACACCGAACATCGGCTTGCTGACCGACATCATCTGCTGCCCTGGCGGCGACTTCTGTTCCCTGGCCAACGCCAAGTCGATCCCGATCGCCGAATCGATCCAGCGCCGTTTCGACGACCTGGACTACCTGTTCGACATTGGCGAGCTGGACCTGAACATCTCCGGCTGCATGAACGCCTGTGGTCACCACCACGTCGGCCACATCGGTATTCTCGGAGTGGACAAGAAAGGCGAAGAGTTCTATCAGGTGTCCCTGGGTGGCAGCGCCAGCCGCGATGCGAGCCTGGGCAAGATCCTCGGCCCTTCCTTCGCCCAGGAAGCCATGCCTGATGTGATCGAGAAGCTGATCGACGTGTACATCGAACAACGTACCGAAGACGAGCGCTTCATCGACACTTATCAGCGTATCGGCATCGACCTCTTCAAGGAGCGCGTCTATGCAGCGAATAATTAAGAACAACGAAGTCGTCGACGAAACCTGGCACTTGCTGCCGAAAGATTTCAACATCGATGAAATCAGCAACTGCGACGACCTGATCGTCCCGTTGCACATGTGGCGCGAACACAGCCGCATGCTCATGGCCCGCGATGGCGGCCTGGGTGTGTGGCTGGATGCCGATGAAGAAGCTGAAGAAATCGGTGATGACGTGGCGAACTTCCAGGTCATCGCCCTGAACTTCCCGGCCTTCACCGATGGTCGCAACTACTCCAACGCCCGTCTGCTGCGTGACCGCTATGGTTTCAAAGGCGAACTGCGGGCAATTGGCGATGTGCTGCGCGACCAGTTGTTCTACATGCACCGCTGCGGTTTCGATGCGTTTGCCATTCGCGCCGATAAAGACCCCTACGAAGCCCTTGAAGGCCTCAAGGACTTCTCGGTGACCTATCAGGCCGCCACCGACGAACCGCTGCCGCTGTTCCGTCGCCGTTGATCGTCACACCTTGAACCCCTTGCGGGGTTCAAGGTTTTTCCCTTACTGCGTGCCTATCGGAAACGGTCGCCCCATGGCCTCCCAGTTCCGATAAAACCGGGCACGGTCCTCAAGTGCCGTGAACAGCGCAAACGGGTTTTCAGGATCGACCTCGGCCGATTCAATATCCTGGACCAGTCTTTCCCAAAGCGCTTGCGAAGCATCGGCTTCACCGAGCAGTCGCCACACCCTCGCCTGAAGCGGCAGATAATCGACCCGGAAGTCCGCCGTCAGGCTCAGTCCATCCATTACCCTCAAGAACCGGGCGCCAAGGGGCCTGGCTGCCAGCCTCTGCCAGATCAATCGTCGCGTCGCTTGCAACTCCTCATCGCCCTCGCGCAACCACTCGATGACATTCCCGTAATTAACCCCGGGATCACTTAACCACAGGTTGATACCCGTTCGCCGCCGATGATCGACAATGCGCAACAAGGTGTCCTCATCCGTCAATGGATTGCCCTGCAGCAGCACACGGTCCCTCGAGATAGCCTGGTTCAGTACTGCTGGCGGCACTCGGGTTATCTGGTTATTACGCAGGTCCAATGACGTCAGATAGGGCTGCTCCATGATTCCGACTGGGCAACCAGTGATCCCGGTGTTGCTCAGGTTCAGCCAGCGCAAGTCGTTCATTCCGAGCACCAAAGGCGGGACGCCCAGCGGGTTGTTGCTCAGGTCCAGCGTCTGCAAGTGTGTCAACCCGGTCAATTGAGAGGCGGCGCGCTCATTGAACGTCAGATTCGTCGACCTCAGATTCAGCGAAGAGAGACGCGCCATCTGGTTGATCGAAGGAGGCAGTGCACACTCCGCAAGGCCGCCATGGTTGAAGTGACTCAGGTCGACATTTTCCAGGTTCAGCACTTCAAGATTTGGAAAACACTCGAGAAATCCGTTCAGACTTTCTTCTTCAGTCAGGTGAAAGCCGCGCATCGATAACTCGAGAATATTATTGAACCGGACATTCAACGTGGGTAACCGGTGATAATTCTCGAAGTCGAGATCCAGCCTGACGCCGCGTATCTGATCAGCAGGCAATAACGGATCCTGCAGCGCCCTGCGTCGTTGCCAGATGGAGACCAGCTCCTCGGCCAACTCATTTCGAATCGCTCGCTCCTGTTGCATTTCGGTCTGCACCAACTGAACGTTATAGGCCTCGATTTGTGCAGCGCTCAATCCCGCTGCTTCGGGATCATTCGGGGCCAGGAAATCGATAGCCATGTCATGAATGTCATCCGCCACCTGATCTACCCAGGCGGTCAGGTCGATGTCGAGTTGCTGCAGCTGTTGCTTCAACCACTCAATGTGCGCCTGCGCGTTTACACCTTCGCGTTGAAGAACCGCATCTGCCTGGGCATCGGTGAAGTCTGGATAGACCTCTTTGAGTTGCAGCCTCATCATCTGGTGCGTCAGCGCCTCGGCCTGGGGCGTTCCCGGAAAACCGCCGCCGCTGAGCCCGTGGGCATCGAATGGCAACCCACCGTCCATTCTTTGCAGCCCGAGTATCACCTGTGATCGGGGCAACGCCTGGTTGCTGATGGCAAGTCGCAGTTCGTCGACTGAACCAGGCGACGTCAGGAGCAGCGCTGAACGGTCGTCGTCCGTCAACACACCGAGAAGCGCCGTATAAAAGTCTGTTGGCGAGGCCTGATGCAGATAGTGCTGTCCGACTCTGACCAAGCGCCGGACCTCCGTGGCATCCTGCGCGCCGATGCGGTCCAGCACTCGCCCCGCGACGGATTGATCAAGGACATCGATCCGCAGGTTCCGCGGCCAGCCCGGCAGGTTTTGCAGCGAGTGCAAGGCCAGGATGTCCGAGTCCGGGCTCGCCACCGAACGCAGATAAAGTCCTTCATAAGCGCGATTGAGCCGCACATGCTGCTGGTACTGCCGCGCCTTGCTGTCCAGACGCGTGAACACTTGCCTGACCTCGGTCACATCGGGGGCTTGCTGGATATCCACGCCATAGCGGTCGAGCATTTGTTCGATGGCACCTTTGGGCAGCGCCGGGTATTGCTGCTGAAACAGCCGCACCCATTCATGTTCCGACTGTTGAAGTGCGGCGTAACGCCTGTTGAATTGCTCAGGCGTGCCGGCCGCCCCCAGATCCTGATCGATCTTGAAGCGACTGATCGTATCCGTCAGTAAAGGCGTAGGTGGACGCCCCGTTTGCATCAGTCGCAGCATGTCATCGTCAATCACACTGACCTTGCCGATCTGTGCCAGGACTTCATCGCTGAAAGACGCCACAGTCGGGCCGATTCCGCGGATCAGCTCCACGCGGGAGGACAGCACGGAAACCGGTGGCTCGGGCGTCGGGGCAACGGCGATTTGCGAAGACGGATGTACTGACTCGACAGCCGCTTCATCCTTCAGCGCCGCTTGTGCGCCGATCGGCAGCGCATTAAGCAAACCGAACACGGTGCGCGACACGCCCTCCGACCGTTCACGTGGTGTCTCACCGTTTACTGCCTGATCAAGACCGTAACCGGCGTCAATAAGCCCGGCCAGCGCCAATATGCCTTCGCCTCCCGGGACGAACAACGCCAATGGCCCGAACCGGTTGATCCATTGCACCACCGGTTCGACCACCGCACTTAAATTGTCACGATTGACCTGTGCATCGGTACGAATGCTTTCGATACTGGCGTGGGCGGCCTGCTTCATCGTCAGCACCAGTTGCGCAAACGGATCGGTCGCCGATGGCGGATTGTCGTAGCCAATGTAATCGGCGGGGTCCCAGTAGCCGTCGTTATTGAAAAAACCGGCGTTGTTGGTCAGCCGATGCATCGCGGGGTACTGCGCCATGCCGTCCAATGCCGTCAGCACTCCCGCATGAAACGTACCGTCCTCGCGATCATCTTCGGCAAAATGGGCGGCCAATGCCTGTTTTGTCTCGCTGAGCTTGCCCTGCGCGACGACCCATTGGTGCAGTTGAGTGGCATCGGTGAATTCGTGCAGCGGAGAAGAGTTGCCAGGGATGTACAGCAGCACTCGGGTACTGGCAGTGTCACGGAACGCCCAGATATCTGTTGCGGTGTAACGGTATAGCTTCAAACGGCCGGCCCTGACGGACAAAGGGGTGCGCGTCGCCGCTTGCAGTTGTTCGATGGTCAGCGTTTCCCATGCCTGACCGGGCGGCAAGCCAGCCGCCTCCATCGCGAGCTCAAGTCCTTTTTGCGACAGGCAGCGCTCCTTGAACTGCAACCAGGCCGTCATCACAAACGCTGCCTTGACCGATGTCCTCAAGGCGTACGGGCCGGACGCAGTGAGCACCTCGTCAGAGGGCCAGACCTTTTCAAGATAGGTCTCGTACACGTGCTTGAAGTCCAGCTCCCAGACCCATTTCTTGAAATCGGCCGGCCTCAGCTTCAGTTGTGAGGCGGGACCGTAAGTCTGCGGCGTCGTTTGCCGATAGATGCCTTCATAGGTGTCGTGATTGCCGCTGCCGTAATCAGCGAACTCGTCGACATGCTCGACAATCCGCACCGTCGGGCCGACGTCCGGCGGTGTGTACAGACCAAAGGCGGTTTCAGCAAAACGGCCGTCCCCAACCGTCTGGTAATTTGAAAGCAGCGCTTGCAGCAGCGACCGCGAGTTCGCCACCTGGCCCTGCTGGAAACCGTTCTCTTCAGGGTGGCCCTTGTAGTGGTAATCGAGGGTGACCATCAAGGTCGTCTGCGGGTCGATGTCCTGCCCCCATTTTTCCTTGATCAGGTGTGCGCCCAACTGGCCGGGGGTTTGGGGGAGAGCGATGTCCAGTGCAGCTTTCAGTTCGTCGCGCATTCGCAACGATGGGGCTGGATGAGGTGCGGCAACGTGGTGAAGGAGCTCATTCATGGTGCAATCCATTGCAGTCAATTCAGGCCAGTCACCCTACCCCACCTGACTCCACACTAAAGCGCGACCGATCGACAATGGCATTAGGAAAATTCGTTATTTCTTGAGGGTGAGTGGACACTTTCTGAAGGTCAAAAAAAAACCGTGGGCAATCCACGGTTTTTTTACTGACGGTGATGCCTGGTACGGTTACCAGAAGCGTTGCTGGGTCAACCGGCTCCACCAGCTCAGCAATACGCGATCGATCGAACCGCTGGCCGCCATGCCGATGCGCTCCTGCAGGGTTTTACGTTCGGCGTAATGCAAATGATAGAGCTCGGACTGTTTAGCGCGCTCAGCGAGGTATTCGTCGCTGGTCTTGAGCTCGTCCACCAGTTGCTTGTCGAGTGCCGAAACACCGAGCCAGATTTCACCGGTGGCCACTTCGTCGATAGCCAGTTGCGGGCGATAGCGGGAAACGAAGTTCTTGAACAGCTGATGGGTGATGTCCAGCTCTTCCTGGAATTTCTCCCGGCCCTTCTCGGTGTTTTCGCCAAACACTGTCAGGGTGCGCTTGTACTCACCAGCCGTGAGCACTTCGAAGTCGATGTCATGCTTTTTCAGCAGGCGATTGACGTTGGGCAACTGCGCCACCACGCCGATCGAGCCGAGAATCGCGAACGGTGCGCTGATAATTTTCTCGCCGATGCACGCCATCATGTAGCCGCCGCTGGCCGCGACCTTGTCGATGCACACGGTCAACGGCACGCCGGCCTCGCGAATGCGCGCCAGTTGCGAAGATGCCAGGCCATAGCTGTGAACCATGCCGCCGCCGCTTTCCAGGCGCAGCACCACTTCATCCTTTGGCGTGGCGAGGGTCAGCAGCGCGGTGATTTCGTGGCGCAGGCTTTCAGTGGCCGACGCCTTGATGTCACCGTCGAAATCCAGCACGAACACCCGCGGCTTGGCCTCGGGCTTCTTCTTTTGCTTTTTCTCGGTTTTAGCCTGGGATTTGCGCAAAGCCTTGAGCTGGTCCTTGTCGAGCAAGGTCTGCTCCAGGCGTTCGCGCAGCCCTTTGTAGAAATCATTGAGTTTGCTGACTTGCAGTTGGCCGGTCGACTTGCGCCGACCTTTGCTGCGCAACGCCGCAAAACTGGCCAGGACCACCAGAATGGCGATCACCAGTGTCACGGTTTTAGCCAGGAAACTGGCGTACTCGGACAAAAACTCCACAGAGACTCCTTCAACACGATGCGCGGCATGAACACGCGCGGGATACCTTCAGCATACCCATGAGCCGGCCCGGCGACCAGTCGTGAAACCTCGAGTGTCCTGTCTCACAAATACTGTTCCCTTTTTACGGCGTCCGTTGCCGTCATGCTGCGTTGCCGCTCCTCGCCTGACGACAACACTCGTCAAAAGAGAAACGTATTTGTAAGACAGGACACTAGCAACAGGCCTGTAACAGGCATTTCAAACAAGCGTATGTTTTTTCATTGACAGCTCACCGTCATCCTCATAACCTCGCCAAACCTTCAACGTACCGGGATGACGCGGACGTGGGCAGCATCTATTTGATTCGACATGGCCAGGCCTCCTTTGGTGCAGACGACTATGACGTTCTGTCGCCGACCGGTATTCGCCAGGCAGAAGTCCTTGGCCGGCACCTGGCCGAGCTTGGTGTGAGCTTCGATCGCTGCCTGTCGGGCGACCTGCGCCGTCAGCAACACACGGCCACCAGCGCGCTGGAACAGTACGCCACCGTCGGTTTGCCGGTGCCGCCCCTGGAAATCGATTCGGCCTTCAACGAGTTCGACGCCGACGCGGTGATCCGCGCCTTGCTGCCGGCCATGCTGGAAGACGAGCCCGAGGCGCTGGAGACCCTGCGCAACGCCGCGCAAAACCGTGCCGAGTTCCAGCGTATCTTCGCCCTGATTATCGAGCGCTGGCTCGCCGGTACCTATGACACACCGGGCCTGGAAAGCTGGCCGGGCTTCGTCGATCGTGTGCAGGCTGGCCTGCAGCGGCTGCTCGAACATGCCGACAACACCCAGAAAATCGCCGTGTTCACCTCCGGCGGCACCATCACTGCCCTGCTCCACCTTATTACACAAATGCCTGCCCGGCAGGCCTTTGAGCTGAACTGGCAAATCGTCAACACCTCGCTCAACCTGCTCAAGTTTCGTGGTCGCGAGGTGGCCCTGGCTTCCTTCAACAGTCATACACACCTGCAACTGCTGAAGGCCCCGGAACTCATCACGTTTCGTTGATTCCGGACTATTGTGACCCTGGCTGTATTCACCCAGCTCTTATTACCCAAGAAAGGATCGAACCATGACCTCCGTAGCTGATGCCGTACAAGCAATGAAAGCCAAGTTCAACCCAGCCGCTGCTGCCGGTCTGGACCTGGTATTCGGTTTCCGCATCGACGACACCAAGAACTTCTCGTTGATCGTCAAAGACGGCACCTGCGAGCTGCAAGAAGGCGAAAACCCGGACGCCCAGGTGACTCTGGTGATGGACGGCGAAACCCTGGAAGGCATCGTCGACGGTTCGACCGACGGCATGCAAGCGTTCATGGGCGGCAAGCTGCGCGCTGAAGGCGACATGATGCTGGCCATGAAACTGTCCGAGCTGTTCCCAGGCTAAGACGACGGCTCCCGCTCTCGGGAGCCTCTCTGGCTGCATGCGAATCCCGCCCCTCGTGGCGGGATTCGTCGTTTTTCACCCTCGGAAAACGGCTATCTGTGGATATGCCGTCTATATTCCTTCTGGCCGCATGCGTCAGACATCGGCTGTTTGCCCTCGCTTCTTTTATGAAGAACTGTGTGGAGAGCACTGCCATGAGCCCACCTGACGAGCACAATGACTTCAGTCGCCGCCGTGTACTGCAAGGTCTTTCGGCAGGCGCCATCGGTGCCTGGATCAGTCCGCTAACCGCAGGGAGTAAAACCATGCCCGACACCCCCGCCGACCTGATTCTGTACAACGGACGCCTGCACACCGTCGACCGCAAGAAACCCCAGGCCAGCGCCGTCGCGATCAAGGACGGGCACTTTGTGGTGGTCGGCAGCGATGCCCAGGCCATGGCCCTGCAAGGCCCCGGCACGCAAATCGTTGACCTGCATGGGCGCACGGTGATTCCCGGCCTCAACGACTCACACTTGCACCTGATTCGTGGCGGCCTCAATTACAACCTCGAACTGCGCTGGGAAGGCGTGCCGTCCCTGGCTGATGCGTTGCGCATGCTCAAGGATCAGGCCGACCGCACCCCTACCCCGCAATGGGTGCGGGTGGTCGGTGGCTGGAATGAATTCCAGTTTGCCGAAAAACGCATGCCGACCCTTGAAGATCTGAACAAAGCCGCGCCGGACACTCCGGTATTCGTCCTGCACCTCTACGACCGCGCCCTGCTCAACCGTGCCGCACTGAAAGTGGTCGGCTACACCCGTGACACGCCGAACCCACCGGGCGGCGAGATCCAGCGCGATGCCAATGGCGACCCCACCGGCATGCTGATCGCCCGCCCGAATGCGATGATCCTCTACTCAACCCTGGCCAAAGGGCCGAAGCTGCCGCTGGAGTATCAGGTCAACTCGACCCGCCAGTTCATGCGCGAACTCAATCGACTGGGCATCACCAGCGCCATCGATGCCGGCGGCGGTTATCAGAATTACCCGGACGACTATCAAGTCATCCAGCAACTGGCCAAAGATCAACAGCTCACGGTGCGCATTGCCTACAACCTGTTCACCCAGAAACCCAAGGAAGAACTGACCGACTTCAAGAACTGGACCAGCACTTCCCATTACGGCCAGGGCGATGACTTCCTGCGGCACAACGGCGCCGGCGAGATGCTGGTGTTCTCGGCAGCGGATTTCGAAGACTTCCTCGAACCACGCCCCGACCTGCCGCAAACCATGGAGCAGGAACTGGAACCGGTGGTGCGCCATCTGGTGGAACAGCGCTGGCCCTTCCGCCTGCACGCCACCTACAACGAATCCATCAGCCGCATGCTCGACGTGTTCGAGAAGGTCAACCGGGATATTCCGTTCAACGGTTTGCCGTGGTTCTTCGATCACGCCGAAACCATCACCCCCCGGAACATCGAACGGGTCAAGGCCCTGGGTGGCGGCATCGCGATTCAGGACCGCATGGCGTTCCAGGGCGAATACTTCGTCGACCGTTACGGCGCCAAAGCGGCCGAAGCTACGCCACCGATCGCACGCATGCTCGCCGAGGGCGTTCCAGTGGGCGCCGGCACCGATGCCACGCGCGTCTCCAGCTACAACCCCTGGACCTCGCTGTACTGGCTGGTCAGCGGCCGCACCGTCGGCGGATTAGCCCTGTACCCACAAGGCTTGAGCCGCGATACCGCACTGGAACTGTTCACCCACGGCAGCGCCTGGTTCTCCTCCGAACAGGGCAAGAAAGGTCAGATCAAAGTCGGGCAACTGGCGGACCTGATTGCGCTGTCGGCAGATTACTTTCACATCGAAGACGAAGCCATAAAGTGGATCGAGTCGGTGCTGACCATTGTCGACGGCAAGATCGTCCACGGTAGCGTCGAGTTTGAAAAACTGGGGCCACCGCCAATCCCGGTGGTGCCTGAGTGGTCGCCCGTGGTGAATGTGCCGGGGCACTGGAAACCCCTGGCGCCAATGACCGCGCAAGTGCACCAGTGTGTGGGCGCTTGCGCGGTGCATGCCCATAGCCATGAACGAGCGCGATTGTCGTCGGCACCGGTCAGTGACTTTCAAGGGTTCTGGGGGGCGTTTGGCTGTTCGTGTTTTGCGTTTTGAAAAGAGAAAAGATCGTCCGAAGGCGCGGGACGCGTTCGGACGATCTTTTGATTTTGAGCCTCTGCAACACTCGCTGACACAAGCTTGATCTCGATCAGTTGCCCTCCCCCCCACACTCTCTACTATCGCTCTTCCATCGAAGGCCAAGGACGGCTCATCGGGAGCCTGCGGCCGATCATTCTCAAGGAAGAGTCAATCATGCGGTCATTGAAGATCATTCTGCTGGCATCGGCGTTCAACGGCCTGACCCAGCGGGCCTGGCTGGACTTGCGTCAGGCCGGCCACTCGCCCAGCGTGGTGCTGTTCACCGATGAAGAGGCAGTGTGCGAGCAGATCGAGCATTCCGGCGCCGATCTGGTGATCTGCCCGTTCCTCAAGGATCGGGTGCCACAACAACTGTGGAGCAATCTCCAGCGTCCTGTGGTGATCATTCATCCGGGTATCGTCGGCGACCGTGGCGCCAGTGCGCTGGACTGGGCGATCACCCGTGAACTCAGCCGTTGGGGCGTGACCGCGTTGCAAGCGGTGGAGGAAATGGACGCCGGGCCGGTCTGGGCCACTTGTGAATTCAACCTGCCCCAGGGTCTGCGCAAATCCGAGTTGTACAACGGGCGCGTCAGCGACGCGGCAATCACCTGTATCCGCGAAGTCGTGGAAAAGTTTATCGACGGTTTCGAGCCAGTGCCTTTGGACTACAGCCAACGCCATGTGATTGGCCGCTTGCAGCCGAACATGAAGCAAGCTGACCGGATCTTCAGCTGGCACGACAGCGCACACTTCATCAAACGCAGCATCGACGCCGCCGACGGTCAGCCCGGCGTATTGGCCAGCCTGGCCGGCGGTCAGTATTACCTGTATGACGCTCATCTGGACTCGCGCAGCGGCACGCCGGGGGAGATTCTCGCGGTGCACGACGATGCGGTGCTGGTCGCGACTGGTGATCACAGCCTGTGGATCGGCTCGCTGCGACGCAAACCCCGGCCCGATGAACAAACCTTCAAGCGTCCGGCCCGGCATGTGCTCGCTGAACAGCTTGCGCACGTCCCGACCCTTGATTGGTCGATCGCCTCTCAGCCGTTTAACAACGAAAGCTATCAACCGATCCGCTATCGCGAGTCGGGGCATGTCGGCGAGCTGACCTTCGAGTTTTACAACGGCGCCATGAGCACCGAACAGTGCCAACGACTGGTGGAGGCCCTGCGCTGGGCCAAGTCCCGGGACACCCAAGTGCTGCTGATCAAGGGTGGACGCGGCAGTTTCTCCAACGGCGTGCACCTCAACGTGATCCAGGCCGCAGCGGTTCCGGGGCTGGAAGCCTGGGCCAATATTCAGGCGATCGACGACGTCTGCCAGGAACTGCTCAGCGCCCGGCAACTGGTGGTCAGCGGCCTGAGCGGCAATGCCGGGGCCGGTGGCGTGATGCTGGCGCTGGCTGCCGATATTGTTTTCGCCCGCTCCGACATCGTGCTCAACCCCCATTACAAAACCATGGGCCTGTACGGCTCCGAATACTGGACCTACAGCCTGCCCCGCGCCGTCGGCCCGGCGATGGCGGAAAAACTCACTGAAGACTGCCTGCCGATCAGCGCCCTCCAGGCCTTGCAGTTAGGCATGGTCCAGGAAATCGGTCCGCGCTGCCCGGATGAGTTTGGTCTTTGGTTATTGCAGCGTGCCAATGGTGCGTTGAGTGATCCGGCGTACCAGGCGATACGTGAGCGCAAAAGTCAGCTCGATCCTCAACTGATGCAGCACTGCCGTAATGCCGAGCTGGAAGAAATGCATCAGGACATGGTGCAAAACCGTAAACAGTTCGCCGAGAAGAGCAAAAATTTTGTGCTTAAGCGCAAGGCGTGTGGCACGCCGCAGCGGTTGGTGGCCGATTGGGCGGTGGTGAGGGAGGTTGAGTTGGCGGACTGATTGTTTGGCACGGGTGATCAGGCGGACAGTGAACTCTGTGGCGAGGGAGCTTGGGGCCGCTTCGCGCCCCAGCGGGAGCAAGCTCCCTCGCCACAGACGGTATCGGAAGACCATGGCTGCTCTTACAATGCCCGCACCTCCCACATCGGCCTGCCCATGGACATCGACCTCGCCCGCACCTTTCTGGAAATTGTCCGCCACGGCAGCCTGGCCGCGGCGGCTGAAAAGCTGCACGTCACCCAGACCGCGATCACTGCCCGGGTGCAGAAGCTCGAAAGTCAGCTGGGCAGCACGCTGTTTGTGCGCAATCGCGCCGGCGCGCGCCTGACGCCGAACGGCGAGGCCTTTGTGGTTTACGCCAATCAACTGGTGCAGACCTGGGAAGCCGCACGCCGGGACTTGCCGCTGCCCGAGGGCTACCGCGACGTGCTGCACATCGGTGGCGAGGTCAGCCTGTGCAACCCGTTGATGCTCAGTTGGGCCGGGGAACTGCGCGAGAAGATTCCCAGCCACGCCCTGCGCATGGAAATCCGCGATGGCGAAAACCTGCTGCGCCAACTGGAATTGGGGGTGTTGGATGCGGCGCTGGTCTATCAGCCCGAATACTGGCCACGCCTGCAAGTCGAGCAGGTGCTGGAAGAAAAACTGATTCTGGTACGCTTGGCCGGAAAACCCGATCCTTACGTGTATATCGACTGGGGCCCGGATTTCCGTCGCCAGCACGATGCGGCGCTGCCGGAAAAAGCCAAGGCAGCCCTGAGCTTCAACCTCGGCCCGCTGGCCTTGCAATACATCCTGGAAAACGGCGGCAGTGGCTATTTCCGCACCCGCGTGGTCCAGAGTTACCTGGAAAACGGCTTGCTGGAACAAGTGCCCAAAGCTCCGGAGTTCAGCTACCCGACCTATCTGGTTTACTCCCGGGACCGCGATTCGGCGACCCTGCAACGGGCGTTCGACCTGCTGCGGGAAGTGATCAAGACGGACGACGACTGGTCCCAGCGCTGGAACCCGCTGACCTGACACCATACGGGCGTCTTGCACCGGAGCATGGCGCTTGTGTCCTCAAGGTTCGGCCTGCCTGTGCGGCGGGATCGGCTAATCTGCTGGTTATAACAATAACCACAGGTGAACCCAGTGAGGCAGACCACCGAAGCGTTCCGCGCGCGCTACCGTGCCGACATTCATCCGCTCTACAACCCTTGGTTGCACGGCGCCTTTGTGATGCTGTTCGGGTTGCTGGCCATCGGTGGGTTCTGGAGCACGGTGCATCAGGTGCAACCGCTGGAATGGCTGGCGGTGCCGCTGACCCTGTTGTTTTTCAACTTCGGCGTGTACGTCGTGCATCGGCATCTGGGGCATCATAAAAAGCGCCTGGCGCGGATGTTCTATGACCGTCACACCGGTGACCATCACAGCTTTTTCACCCCCGGCCACATGACCTACGACAGCGCCCGCGACTGGCGGGTGATTCTGTTTCCAGCCTGGCTGATCGTGTTGCACACCCTCGTCATCACGGGGCCTGCCTGGTGGTTGCTAGCTCAGCTCAATAGCAACGTCGCGGGGCTGTTTGGCGGCTGCATGGTGCTCGGTTACCTGACCTACGAGGTGTTCCATGCCTGCGAGCATCTACCGCCCGGCAACCCGGTGACGCGTTTGCCGTGGATCCGCCAGATGCGCCGTCTGCATGAGCTGCATCACCGTCGTGAGCTGATGCAGGAGCGCAATTTCAATATCGTGTTGCCCCTGATGGACTACCTGTTCGACACCCTCTACTGGGAACCGGAGCAAGCGCCCCCGCACCTGACGAGCACGTCCATGACCCGTATGCAGCATGTGATCGACATCGCTGGAAACCCAGTGGCTGTGCTCGCCTACGCCAGCACCGCGACCCATTGGCCGCAGTGGCATCCGTCCTCCCTCAAGGTCGACGGCCAGAGCGGCCCGCTGTATGCCGGGGAGCGATTCGAGGAAGACATTCGGGCCGGCGGGCGTGAGGGGCATTTGAGCTGGGAAGTCGACGAATACCTGCCCGGACGCCGCTGGAGGGCTCGGGCCCGAGGCAGTCATGGTCTGTCGTTGATGGTGACTTACGAGTGTGAGGTTGAGGGCGATGACACGCGGTTTGTCCGCACTCTGGAATACAGCTTCAGCGGCCTGGCAATGCGCATTGCCAATCGTCTGGTGCTCAAGCGGCGCATTGAGCGCGAATCGGCGGAGTCGATGCTGGCGTTACGCGAGATGGCGCAAAAACATCTGGCCCTGACAGGAGTCAGCGCATGAAAAGACCCCTCAAGTTTCGGCATTGGTTGCTGCTGCTGATCATCGTGATCAGTGCCTTGCTGTTTCTATTGCCGACCAAGGTTCAACCGGTAGCCTGGACACCGCCAACGGCGCCCTCCCTCGTCGAGGGCATCTACGCCGACAATCAGCGACTCAAAGGCGTGAAACGGGTCGGTGCTGCTGACATCGACGGCCCTGAGGCGTTGCTGCTGGAGAAAGACGCCCTTATCACCGGCCTGCATGACGGCCGATTGATTCGCACCAGCCTCGACGGCAAAACCACCCAGGTGCTGGCTGATACCGGTGGCCGGCCGCTGGGCCTGGCGCGGCACCCCAATGGTTTGTTGGTGATCGCCGACGGGGTCAAAGGCTTGCTGTCGCTCGACGCTCAGGGCCGGTTGATTCCATTGACCACCACGGCCAACAACCTGCCCTTCGGTTTTACCAATGACGTGGCCATCGACAAGCCCGGGCATTACGCTTATTTCAGCGACTCCTCCAGCCGTTGGGGCTACGGCAAGGACGGCGAGGCGATCATCGAGCACGGTGGCGACGGCCGTTTGCTGCGTTATAACTTCCAGACAGGCAATACGGCGGTCCTGCTGGACAAACTGGAGTTCGCCAACGGCGTGACACTGGGGCCTGACGACGCGTTTGTGCTGGTCAATGAAACTGGCGCCTATCGCATCAGCCGCTATTGGCTGACCGGGCCGAAAGCCGGCACCCACGATCTGTTCATCGACAATTTGCCGGGGCTGCCGGACAACCTGGCATTCAATGGCCGCGACCGTTTCTGGGTGGCACTGTATGCACCGCGCAATGCACTGCTCGACACCACGGCGCCCTACCCTCTGGTACGCAAAATGATCGTGCGGGCGATGACTATTCTGCCCAAGCCCCTGGAGAAACGTGCCTTCGTCCTGGGACTGGACCTCGACGGCAAAGTGATTGCCAATCTGCAGGACGCCAGCAGCGGCAACTACTCACCCATCACCACCGTGCGCGAATATGGGGACTGGTTGTATCTGGGGTCGCTGAAAGCCCGGCACATGGCGCGGTTGCCGTTGAGTGCAGCATTGAAATAGAGGGTGTAGCCAAAAGATCGCCCGAAGGTTCGGACCGCGTTCGGACGATCTTTTGATTTTGAATCAACGCAGATCTCGTATTGATCCCCGTTCCAATTGTTCAGCCACCGGTCGTCGGTGATTCTGCACAGCGTCCTCAGGACGGCGTCTTAAGTCGCTCAGCGATCTTGTCCTTGACCTGCACACGCTTCTCCTTGAGCTTCTTCAGTACCTCATCGCTGGGCGCATCCGATTGTGCGGACTCGGCCTTCACCACCTCTGCGTCCGCCTGGGTGTACTTGTTGAGCAGTGAATCCAGTAACGGATCCTTGGTGCGTTTTTGCTGGATCTCTTCCTTCGTGCAGCGCAAGTCCTGATAAAGGTCATGGGTCACCGGCATGGAACACCTCCGTTTGTTAATCGGTGGCAAACGTGATCGATGGCGTTCGCCAATTATCAGAATGGCCTCGCTTACCCGGTTCTGTCGACCGTCTATCAGACCAGCGGCGTCCGTTCGTCGTCCTGTCGCAAACGCGATACCCCCTTGCCCGAGCGCCTGGAAAGCCCCCCTTGAATCAACCACCGAGTACCGTACGAACCATTCGTGTCAGCGCCTCGGGACCATAAGGTTTGCTCAGCAAATAAGTGTCAGAGCTGAGTTGGTGATCGCGCGAAATGATGTCGCGGGTGTGTCCGGAGGTAAACAACACCGCCACCGGAGGGTTTTGCACCTTGGCCCAGGCGGCCAGGTCCGAGCTTTTGATCAAGCCGGGCATGACCACGTCGGTAAAGATCAGGTCCACTGTCGTACCGTCGAGCAACATCTGCATCGCCAGGTCACCGTTGGCCGCGGTCAGGACCTGATAGCCCTCTTCGCACAACAAGTCCACGGCCGAACTGCGCACCGCTTCGTTGTCCTCGACCACCAGAATGGTTTCATGCCCGCCCCGGTGCTGCGGAGCATGGCGCATTGTTTCGTCAGGCAACGGGCGCAAGCTGCGAGGGAAATACAGCTGCACCCGAGTGCCCCGCCCGACGACGCTGGAAATCTCGATATGCCCGCCGCTCTGTTTGACGAACCCGAACACCATACTCAAACCCAGGCCGGTGCCTTGACCATCAGCCTTGGTGGTGAAAAACGGCTCGAAGGCCTGTGCAAGCACTTGCGGCGGCATGCCGACGCCCGAGTCCGCCACCGTCACGCAGACATAATCGCCAGCGACGATGCCCTTGCCGGCGCAAAACTTGCGGTCGAGGACGATGTTCTCTGCGCTGAGGGCAATGGTCCCCTCGCCGTTCATGGCATCTCGGGCGTTGATCGCAAGGTTGAGAATGGCGTTTTCCAGTTGATTGCAGTCCACGTAGAAGTGCCATGGATCGTCAGGTGCGGACACCTTGATCTGGATCGTCTCTCCCAGCGCGCGCTGCAATAATTCCCCGAGGTCTTCGAAGATCTGCCGTGGGTCGCATACGGCCGGTGACAACGGCTGACGTCGGGCAAAGGCGAGTAATTGCGAAGACAATTTGGCCCCGCGCTCGACTGCGGCAATTGAGGCGCCGACCCGGCGCTGCACGTTGGCGTTATCCGGCTCATGACGCGCCAGCAAGTGCAGGTTGCCGGCGATCACCTGTAACAGGTTGTTGAAGTCATGGGCCACCCCGCCGGTGAGACCGCCAATGGCTTCGAGTTTCTGTGATTGACGCAGCTGCTCTTCGGCCGCCAGCCGCGCCTCGACTTCTTCAGCGACTCGTTGCTCCAGGTTGCGGGTGAACTTGAGCAAGGACTCTTCGGCAATCTTGCGTTCGTGGATGTCGATCAACACCCCTGGAAAGCGCAACGCTTCACCTTGCTCATTGAACTCGCAACACCCGCTGGCGAGCACCCACAGGTAACTGCCATCGGGACGCAGGACCCGATATTCGGCGTTATAGGGCACGCCGGTTTCCACCGACTGATTCATCCGCTCCCGGGCCCAGCTGCGATCATCGGGATGAATCTGCATTTGGGCGATGGCTGGTGGCAAGTTGGCCAGGTCCTGGCCTGGCGGATAGGAAAACGTGCGGGCGAATCGCTCGTCGCCCGATAGCACATCAGCCTTGATGTCCCAGACAAACGAGCCGAGCAAAGCCCCGGCATTGAGGGCCAGGCGAACCCTTTCATTATCGGCACGATAGGCGTTTTCGGCTTCCTGGCGTCGGCGTTCGGAAATCACATGGTCAGTGGTTTCGACCACCATTGCCATGACCCCGGCGGGACACCCGTCATCATTGGAGACAGGACTGTAGTAAAGGTCCATCCAGACGTCTTCGGGAACGCCGTCGCGCAGCAATACCAGGGCTTTGTTGTGATAAGACAAGGTGCCGCCCGCAAGACAGGTGTCCACCACATGCCGATTGAATTCGGCGACCTCCGGCCAGCCCAACTCCACCGGGGAGCCCAGCAGGTAAGGATGGCGGCCACCGGCAAATCTTGAGTAGGCGTCGTTATAGATCATGTAACCGGGGCGGCCCCACAGCATCACCATCGGCAGCGGTGAAGCGAGCAGTAACTGCACCGCGCTGCACAGACTCCCGGGCCAGGTGTCGATGCGTCCGAGTTCGGTCAGGCTCCAGTCGAACGCACGAATGCGTTCGGCCATTTCGCCGCTCCAACCGGTACAACCGTGGCTATTGTCTAGAAACTGCATCGACTGGCCTATGTCTTGTGAATGACATGTTTTCAGGCAGTGCAACAGCATGAGGAGACGGTGCCTGCCCGTTTGTTTCGAGCACTGCCGACGCCAATGGTTTCATTGAGGTATAGCTGATTCTCGACCGGCCCCTGCGACAAGCTGCTCCTGCGCAGGTGACATATCCACCGCCAAGGCTCAGTGGAAATCCCGACTGCGCACATGGATACCGTCGAGCAATGAACTCAGGTCGCTCAAGCGTCCGGCAATCAGGTGCCGCACCTCGCCCACCTGTTCCCAGCGCCCGTCGACCTTGAGCAATTGCGAGCCGACCAATACCTGCCGTTGCCGTTCGGCCAGATCGCGCCAGACCACCACGTTGACGTTGCCGAATTCGTCTTCAAGTGTCACGAAGGTCACACCGCTGGCGGTTCCCGGACGCTGTCGACCGGTGACCAGCCCGGCGACGCTGACCGGACGCCCATGCTCGACCATCAGCAATTCCCTGGAGCTGCGACAGCGCCGGGCCTTGAGTTCCCCCCGCAGCAACGCCAGCGGATGCGGGCCGAGGGTGGTGCCGACACTGGCGTAATCGGCTTGCAGGTCCTCGCCCACGGTGGGTTTGGGCAGCTCCACTGCCGGCTCTTCCTGACTCGGCAGACCGGCAAACAAACCGAGCTGCTTCTGCACCCCCGCCACCTCCCAGCGCGCCCGATGCCGGTCACCGGCCAGCCCGCGCAGTGCACCGGCATCGGCCAGTTGTTCCTGGGCGCGGGCATCGAGTCGTGCCCGTTCGCCGAGGTCGGCGATGTCGGCAAACGCCCCTTTCGACCTTGCTATCTCGATGCGCCGGGCATCGTCTTCGCGAAAGCCCTTGATCATCCGCAGCCCCATGCGTATCGCCGGCTGCGCGCCGGTGATCGGTTCCAGGCTGCAATCCCAGTCACTGGCCCGCACGTCCACCGGGCGAATCTGCAAATGATGGCGGCGGGCGTCCTGGAGAATCTGGTCCGGGCTGTAGAACCCCATCGGCCAGCTGTTGATCAGCGCACAGGCAAAAGCCGCCGGCTCGTGGCATTTCATCCAGCAACTGGCGTAGGTCAGCAAGGCGAAACTGGCGGCGTGGGATTCGGGAAAACCGTAATCGCCAAAGCCTTTGATCTGCTCGAAGATCTGCGCGGCGAACTCCGCCGTGTAGCCGTTTTTCTTCATTCCGTCCGCCAGGCGTTCCTTGTGCGGTTCCAGTCCGCCGTGGCGTTTCCAGGCCGCCATGGAGCGGCGTAACTGATCAGCCTCGCCGGGGCTGTAGTCGGCGGCGACAATCGCGATCTGCATCACCTGCTCCTGAAACAGCGGCACGCCCAGCGTACGTTTCAGCACCGCTTCAAGTTCTTTCGACGGGTATTTCACCTCTTCTTCGCCCTTACGCCGCCGCAGGTAGGGATGCACCATCCCGCCCTGAATCGGCCCCGGACGAACGATCGCCACCTCGATCACCAGATCGTAGAAGTTCTTGGGCTTGAGCCTGGGCAGCATCGACATCTGTGCCCGGGACTCGATCTGGAACACCCCGATGGTGTCCGCATGGCCAATCATCTCGTAGGTTTGCGGGTCTTCGGCCGGCACCGTCGCCAGGCTCAGGTCGCGGCCCCGGTGCCGACGCAGCAGATCGAAACAACGGCGAATCGCGCTGAGCATGCCCAGCGCCAGAATATCGACCTTGAGCAGCCCGACCGCATCCAGATCGTCCTTATCCCACTGGATGATGGTGCGCTCAGCCATGGCGGCGTTTTCCACCGGCACCAGGCTGTCCAGAGGCTGCTCGGAAATCACGAAACCGCCGGGGTGCTGGGACAGGTGCCGGGGAAAACCGATCAGCTGTTGGGTCAGGCTCAGCACTCGGCGCAACACCGGGCTATCGGGGTCGAAACCACCCTCACGCAGACGCTCGACGGGCGGCGCCTGATTACTCCAGTGGCCGCAACAGTCGGCCAGGGCGTTGACCTGATCCGGCGGCAAACCCAACGCCTTGGCCACGTCGCGGATTGCGCCGGCACCGTGGTAAGTGCTGACCACCGCCGTCAGCGCCGCACGAGCCCGGCCATAACGCTGAAACACATACTGCAGGACTTCTTCGCGCCGCTCGTGCTCGAAATCCACGTCGATGTCCGGCGGTTCGTTGCGTTCCCTGGAGAGAAAACGCTCGAACAGCAGCGTGCTGCGTTCCGGGTCGATCTCCGTGATCCCCAGCACGAAGCACACCGCCGAGTTGGCGGCAGAACCGCGGCCCTGGCAAAGGATGTGTTGCTGGCGGGCGAAATTCACAATGTCGTGAACCGTCAGGAAATAACTCTCGTACCCCAGCTCGGCAATCAGCTCCAGTTCCTTGTCGATCTGCGCCAACACCTCGGCCTTGGGGCTTTTTTCCCAGCGCCAGCGAATCCCCTTTTCTGCCAGCACCCGCAGCCAGGACGTGGCCGTGTGCCCCTCGGGCACCAGTTCCCGGGGATATTGATAACGCAACTGACCGAGGTCGAAAGTACAGCGCCGGGCGATGTTCAGCGTCTCGTCGAGCAGCGCTTGCGGGTAGAGATCGCGCAAGTCGTCGAGGCTGCGCAAATGCCGTTCGCCATTGGGGTGCAGACGCAACCCGGCCTCGGCCACGGGAACGTGATGGCGGATTGCGGTCATGGTGTCCTGCAAGGCGCGCCGGCCGCGGGCGTGCATATGCACATCGCCGCTGGCCACCGCCGGGATCCGCAGTTCCCGCGCCAGGGTCAGCAGTGCCGCCAGTCGCCGAGTGTCGTCCTGCCCGCGATGTAACTGAACGCTCAGCCACAGGCGCTCGGCGAAGCTCTGCTTCAGCCAATGGCCCTGCGCAAAATCATCGACGGCGTCCGGCGCCCACAACGCCAACAGCCCCGGCAACGGCTCGCTGAAATCCTCCCGCCGCACCTGATACTGGCCTTTCTGCGTGCGACGTCTGGCGCGGGTAATCAGTCGGCACAGGGCTTGATAACCTTCGAGGTTTTCCACCAGCAGCACCAGTTTCGGGCCATTTTCGATACGTATTTCGCTGCCGATGATCAGCGGCAGCTCCACGGTCTTGGCCGCCTGCCAGGCACGGACGATACCCGCCAGGGTGCATTCGTCGGTGATCGCCAGCGCCTGATAGCCCTGCTTTTTCGCCCGTTGAAAAAGCTCAAGCGCACTGGAGGCACCGCGCTGGAAACTGAAGTTGGACAGGCAGTGCAGCTCGGCATAGTCGACGCTCATGCGAACCAGCCTTGCAGCCACAACGGACCGTCTTCGCCCACCGCCCGATAGGCCCAGCCCTGCTGACCAGAACGGGTTTCGATCAGGTAGTAATCGCGGCGCACGTCGTCGCCGTCCCACCAGCCGGACTCGATGCGCTCCGGCCCCATGAGGATGCGCGTCGAGCTTTCGTGTACCGCCTGCGGTTCAGTCAGCAACCAGCCTGGACGTTGCACGGCAGGCAGCCCCTCGCAGGCCTGGCTGTCGACAGTGGTCTGCCACGCGCATTCCGGCCGGTGATCGGCCTGGAAGCGCAAGCCCTGCACCGCGTCATCCCCCAGCCGTGCGCGCAAGCGTTCACGCAGTTGCTCCCAGGGCAAGGACTGCTGCGGACGGTCGTCGAACAGCTCCTGACGCTGGGGCACGAAGGCCGGCAGATCTTCGGCGCGCAGACGAAAACCGCGCACCGGCGCCTCGACCTGAACCTGTTCCAGCCGCCCCCGGGCCAGTTCGAACAGCATCGCCGGATCGCGCTCGGCGCTGAGCAGGCCGACCTTGATCACGGTGTCCGGCAAGCCGGCGTGTTCCAGGTGCAAGTCGAAACGTTGCACGCCGCTGTCCCGGCCGCAGAGGAACGCCGACAGATCGCCGGTCAATCGTCTTAAAGGAAACAACAATGCCTGATGGGATTGCACATCGAAATTGAGTTCGATGCGCACATCGAAACGGTCCGGCGGCAGGTAAAACGCCAGTGCCAGCCGCCGCTCACCGAACAGGCTGTCCAGATGCTTGAGCACCTGGGCCTCGAAACGCCGGGCCAGGCTATGCCGGGGCAGCGCCTGCACCTGACTCAAGGTGCGCAGCCCCATGCGCGATAACGCCGTAGCAACGCTGGGCTCCAGGGCAATGCGATCGACGGGCAGTTGCCCGAGGTGATGCTGCAAGGCTTGATTGTCCGGCACCACCAGACCGTCATAAACGTTGGCCAGCACCCGCGCCGCCACCGGATTTGGCGCGGCGACAATCCGATGGCGAAACCCCAGCTCAGCGAGCTCGGCGCGCAGCCGCGCCTCGAACTGCGGCCAGGGCCCGAACAAGCCCAGGCTGGATTCGATTTCAAACACCACGGCACGCGGGTAATGCACGCTGACCTGGGAGCTGAACCGATAGGCCCAGGCGGCCAGGAACTGCTGCCAATGTTCGATTTCGGCGGCATCGTATTCGACGGTGACGAACCCTTTGCTCAGCGCCTGGGCGGCGGTCATCGACTGACCGGGTCGCAAACCCAGCGCCCGCGCCGCACCGTTGACCGCCTGCAGCACCCGCCGCTGGGCCGGGCCGGTCAGCAGCGCCAACGGCTCATCGGGGTCGGGGCGCTGACGCAGTACCGCGTCCAGCGCCAATTGCGGGAAGACAATGCACACCCAGCGCATGGCAACCTCAATGCCCCACGGCAAAGGCAATCGGCGCCGAACGGGCCAGCCCGCCCCGGCACTTGAGCACCCGCAACTGAGCAGGCTTGGCGTCGATGGCGATGCGCAGGGCCGCTGGCGACGGGTTGATGGCTTCACTGAGCGAGCGATAGGCGAACGCCAGGGTCTGCCCGGTTTCGGCCGCCACCTGCAAACGTCGCAACGCCCGGTCATCGGCCTTGTGCGGCCAGCACAACACCGCCCCGCAACTGCCCGAACGCAGGCATTGTTCCGCCGCCCACAGCGCATCGCGCTCGCTGGCCTGGATGATCGACAACTGGCGCAGATCGACCCCGGCGTTCTGCCAGGCCTGGGGATACGGCACGTAAGGCGGCGCCACCAGCACGATGCGCTCGCCCGCCGCCGACAGCCGTGCCAGCGTCGGCCACACCAGTTGCAACTCACCCACGCCCTGCCCGGCCAGGAGGATTTCGCTCAGCGCCGCTTCCGGCCAGCCACCGCTCGGCAACGCCGCATCCAGCGCCGCATGCCCTGTGGGTTGCGGGCTAACGGCCGGTGGCGCAGGTCGGCCCTTCCAGACCTGGCCGCCATTGAACAGCGTATCCAGCGCAACGACGGCGCCCATCACCCTTGCCTCACCAGACCACAGAACACGCCTTCGATGGCCAGCTCCTGATCGGCTCGAACAATGATCGGCTGGTAAGCCGGATTGCGCGGCAACAGGCGAACGGCATCGCCGACCCGCTCGAAACGCTTGATGGTGACTTCGCCGTCGAGCCGCGCCACCACGATCTGGCCGTTGAGCGCTTCAGGATTGCGCCGCACGCCCACCAGATCGCCGTCGAGAATGCCGTCCTCGATCATCGAATCACCCTGGACCCGCAGCATGTAATCCGGCACCCGCGAGAAGATCGACGGATCGAGCAGCAAGCGGCTGTGGACCTCGGCATCGGCACCGATCGGCGCACCGGCCGCCACGCGGCCCAGTACCGGAACGTCCAGCAGCTCGGGCCGCGGCGGCTGGTTCAACAAGCGGATGCCGCGCGCCTGATGCGGATTGACCTCGATGAAACCCGCCTCGGTCAGCGCCAGCACGTGCTTGCGCGCCACGCTACGGGAGGCGAAACCGAAGGCCTCGCTGATTTCAGCGAGGCTCGGGGGCTGACCGTGTTCGGCGATGCGATCGCGGATGAAGGTCAGGATGGCGGTACGGCGGGGAGTTAAAGTCGTCATGGAGTACATTTGTACTCTTTCGGCTTTTTCCTGGCAAGGACTTGTAGGAGCTGTCGAGTGAAACGAGGCTGCGATCTTTTGATCTTGTCCTTAAAGATCGCAGCCTCGTTTCACTCGACAGCTCCTACAGGAGAGGCCAGAAACCCTGCGATGTAATCGATAAAAGCCACGACTTTGGCGGTCGCTCGCCGATGGCTCGGGTACACCGCCAGAATGTGCGGGCCAAAGCTGTCGGGATCGATGTCGTAGTCCGCCATCACCCGCACCAGTCGACCGTCGGCCAGATACGGCGCAGCGCTCCATAGCGGCGTGTGCAACAACCCGCGTCCGGCCAGCGCATTGGCCAGCAGCAAGTCGTAATTGTCGCTGCGCAGCCGTGGCGCCTGGGGTTGCGGCAGGCTCAAGCGCTGCCCATCGCGCTCGGCCCACCAGAATTCGCGGCTGAGCAAGGGATGGCGATACAGCAACCATTCGTGCTCATCGAGGGTTTGCGGAGTGACCGGCAACGCCTTGCGCGCCAGATAGGCCGGGCTGCCACACAACGCCAGACGATTGCTGCCAACGACGCGGGCGATCAGCCCCGGCAGGTCGTCATGGCCTTCGCGCAGGGCCAGGTCGTAGCCGCTTTCCAGCAGATTGACGAACTCATCGCACAGGTCCACTTGCAGATTGATCTGCGGATACTGCTCCAGAAAACCGCCACACACCTGATCGAGAAAGGCATGCCCATAGGCCAGTGGCGCGGTGATTTTCAGATTGCCGCGCAGGCCATGCTGCAACTGCTCGATTTCCTCACCGGCCTCGTCCAGCCGCTGCAACACCTGACGCGCGGTTTCCAGGTAGAGCCGCCCCACTTCCGTCAGCAGAATCCGCCGGGTGCTGCGCTCGAATAGCCGGGCACCGAGCTCGGCCTCCAGGTGATTGACCGCTTTGGTCAGGGCCGACGGGGTCTTGCCCAGTTGCTCGGCGGCGCGGCTGAAACTGCCCAGTTGCGCCGTGACCACGAACATTTTCAACGCACCCAACTTGTCCATTTTTTTCCATTCCGGCAAAAACGTTTTTCGTGAGTGAGGCGTTCTGTTGAGCATAAGCAGCCACTAATCTGGCCATCAGACGCAATAACAAGGAAACATTCAATGAAAAGATTCCTCCCGAATCTATTGGTGGCCGCTGTGGCTTTTGCCTCGATGGAAGCCATGGCAGCGACCGATCTGGTGCTGCTCAACGGCAAGATATTCACCGCCGACCGCAACCAGCCCAAGGTGCAGGCCCTGGCGGTGCAGGACGGCAAAGTGCTGCAAGTTGGCAGCGATGCACAGATAAAAGCCTTGATTGAATCGCAAACGAAAGTGATCGACCTCGGCGGCAAGACGTTGATGCCCGGCCTGATCGACAGCCATTCCCACGCGATTTTCGGCGGTCTGGAAATGGCCTCGGCCAATATGGAAGATGAGGTGGTCGACCTCGATGAGCTGGAAAAACGCCTGCGCGGATGGCGTGATGACGGCAAGGCGAAACACGGCGATGTGCTGAGCGTGGCCGGCATGAGTTCGGCGTATTGGGCCCAGGCCGAGGCCCTCGGCAAAAAATTCAACAGCGGCGAATGGGCCAAGGTGCCTGTGGTGTTCACCGGCAGCGACCACCACACCGCCTGGGCCAACAACGTCATGCTCGAACGCGCGGGCATCGACGCCATCCTGCTGCAAAACCTGCCGGCCGCCGAACTCGACACCATAGGCAAGCTTGCCGATGGTAGCCCCAACGGTTTTCTGGTGGACGCCGGTTGGGATCGGGTTGCGTTAAAAATGCCCGCGCCCAGTGCCGCCGACATGCTGCGCGCCGCGCAAACCGCCGTGCGCTACAACAACAGCCTGGGCATTACGGCCTGGATGGACCCCGCTGCCAACGCCGCCCCCGGCGAGCCGGTGTTTGCCCTTAAACCCACGGAGAAAACCGTCGGCGTACTGCCGGTGTACAAAGCGCTGTCGCAAAGTGGTGGCATGACCGCCCACGTCGCGGCCCTGCTGGTGGCCAATCCGAAAAGCGTACCGGCCGATCTCGACACGCTGGACAAGGTCCGCCAGCAATTCCAGGGCATCCCCAACCTGACCCTGCCCGGTATCAAGATTTTTGCCGACGGCGTGATCGAATACCCGGCCCAGAGCGCGGCGATGATCGATCCTTACACCAACTCGCAAAAACAGGGCGAGTTGCTGATCGATCCGAAGCACTTCGGCGAACTGGTCAGTGCCATCGATCAACGCGGCTGGCGGGTGCACATCCACGCCATCGGCGACCGCGCGGTACGAGAATCCCTGAACGGCATCGCCCAGGCGCGCAAGGATCGCCAGAGCGGCGTGACTCACTCGATCACCCACTTGCAAATGGTCAACCCGAAAGAGTTTGCGCGGTTCAAACCGCTCAACGTCATCGCCTCCATGCAGTTGCTCTGGGCCTCCGCCGACGATTACACCCTGGACATGATCAAGCCTTACGTCAGCGCCCTCGCCTTCCGCTATCAGTACCCGGCGCACTCGCTGCTCAAACAGGGCGCGACGATCGCCGGAGCCAGCGACTGGCCGGTGTCTTCACCCAATCCATGGAACGCCATCGCCCAGGCGATCACCCGAAACGGCCCGTTGGGTGTGTTGAACGCCGACGAACGCATCGACCGGGAAACGATGTTCTACGCCTACACCCTCAACGCCGCCCGCACTATCGGTCTAGAGAAGCAAATCGGCTCGTTGAGCCCCGGCAAGCAAGCCGATTTCATCGTTCTGGACCGCGACGTGTTCAGCGTCGATGAGAAAGCCCTGCACGACACCCAAGTGCTGCAAACCTGGTTCGCCGGTCGCGAAGTCTACGCCCCGACACTCTGAGAAAAATCGCCTGTACACGCAGCCCAACTCCGCGTTCATCGCTGGGGTCTGGAGCAGCGTTGTCTCAAATCTGCCCATAACAATCACAACAAAGGCACTGCACCATGAAAGCGTTCACCCTGTTCGCCCTCGCATCCTTCAGCCTGTTGCCCCTGGGCAGCCAGGCCCTGCCCTTGAATGACGACTTCGCCGTGCTGGTCGACCTGACCCTGGCCAGCGACTATCGCACTCGCGGGATTTCGCAAACCCAGAACGACCCCGCCGCGCAAGCCGGTGTAACCCTGGCCCACAGCAGCGGCCTGTATCTGGGCGCCTGGAGTTCGAACGTCGATTTCGGCGGTGGCCTGAAAACCCGCCAGGAAGTCGACTACTACGGTGGTTGGCTGTGGCAGGCGACCGACGCCGTCAGCCTGGATGTCGGCTATCTCAAATACGCGTATCCAAAAGAGAGCCAGTTCAATCAGAGCGAGGTCTACGGGATTCTCGACGTCTATGGCGTGAAACTCGCGGCCTATTACTCTGCCGATGCACCGGGCATCGACAGCAAACAGAGCACGTTGTACCGCTACGTTGGCTACGAAACCGAATTGCCCTATGGGCTGGGGCTGAAACTGCGCTACGGCGAAATGGACTTCAAAGACCCGCGCCTGTATTCGGCCTCGGGGCATGGCGAGGAGGCTTACCACGAGTGGGAGGCGAAGCTGACCCGCGAAGTGGCCGGGGTGCTGCTAGGGTTGAGTTACATCGATACCGATTTGTCGAAAAGCCAATGCATCAGCAACTGGGGGTTCGACGATGTGTGCAGCGCGACCCTGGTGGCGAGTGTCAGCAAATCCTTTTAATGGTTTTTTGTAGGAGCGAGGCTTGCCCGCGAAAGCGTTTTACCTGACACACCGCCTTCGCGGGCAAGCCTCGCTCCTACACGTGTACGCGATCCGCTATTTAGCCGACACGCAATGCGCACAGGTCGAGGCGACCGTCCTTGAGCGGCGGGCACCAGTAGTAGCCGCCAGTGATCGGTCGGCTGATGCGGTACAAACCGTCGGTGATGCCGTCCTCCAGACCGCTCATGCGTCGCAGTTGGGCTTCGAATGCATCGAGGGAAAAACCGAATGCCAGGAACATCAGGCCGGCGCGATCGCCTTCGATCCACGGCATCGAGCGACGGACCACGAAGGCTTCCGGTGCGAAGCTTTCCTGGGCGGTGCGTTTGACGTGGGCGGAGATCGGCGCGTCGTCGAGTTCTTCGTTGTCGCTCAGGCGCCGGCCCATGATGTTGTCCTTCTCGTGGGACGGCATCGCGTGGAAGCCTTTCAAGTCATGCTGCCATTGCTGGATCGCGGCGAAGCTGCCACCGACCAGCCCCTCAGCGCCCTCGCCCAGCAGCGCGGCGGCGACAGCGGCTTCATCGTGAGGGTTTTCGGTGCCGTCTTCGTAACCGGTCAGGTCATGGCCAGTCATGTGGCGGAAGGTTTCGTTCATCTGCACCAGACGCAGGGCCGGTGCCAGCGCGGCTTCGATCGCGTGGCTGCGATTGAGCAGTTCGCCACGGTCAACACCGTGCAACCAGCACCAGAGCGCGTGTTGGGTCGACGGGTTGTCGACGCCGACACCGACCAGCGCAGGAAAGGCGCGCAAGCCGTCGATCTGCGCGTGCAGCGCCTTGACCAGGGACTCGCCGAAACCGACCACCGCCGATTTTCCGTCCACCAGGCGCGTCAGGTTATCCAGCGCTGCCGGCAGTGCCTCGGCGGATTCGAGGGCGAAGAACATATGACGAGCTTGAGGCGGAACTGGGGTGGCGAGGATGCCCGGCTGGTAGTAACTCATATGAACTCCTTTGAGAAAGAGCGCGAAGTTTAACCGGGGGATCGTTACTTGTGTGTTCTCAAGGGGAAAAGATCGGCTTTCATGAGCGGATGAGCCGACAGATTCGCGATCCACAACGCCGAGCCCAAAAAACCCTAAGATGAATCATGACAAGCCAGGCCGAGGTCTGCTAAAACGATTCATCAGTGCATCACCCAATCCAGACGGGGTAGCGACATGACCACAGCATCGATCCTTGGCAACCTGTTTCCCACCGCCGACGGCATCCCGGAAAAGTATCGCCTCAACGGCCAGACCGAACAGCGCGAATACCTGGTCGACGGTGAACTGAAAACCTGGTCCGGCCCCCTCGCCCAGGTGCGCAGCCCGGTGTACCTGAGCGGCGCGAATGGCGACGAACAAGTGATCCTCGGCAGCACGCCGCTGCTCGATGCCGACACCGCCCTGACCGCGCTCGACGCGGCTGTCCGTGCCTATGACCGGGGCCAGGGTTTGTGGCCGACCATGCGCGTGGCCGAGCGTATCCAGCATGTCGAGACCTTCCTCGGTCGCATGCGCGAACAGCGCGAGGCGGTGGTCAAGTTGCTGATGTGGGAGATCGGCAAGAACCTCAAGGACTCGGAGAAAGAGTTCGACCGCACCTGCGACTACATCGTCGACACCATCAACGCCCTCAAGGAACTCGACCGCCGCTCCAGCCGCTTCGAACTGGAACAGGACACCCTCGGCCAGATCCGCCGCGTTCCGCTGGGCGTGGCGTTGTGCATGGGGCCTTACAACTATCCGCTGAACGAGACCTTCACCACGCTGATTCCGGCGCTGATCATGGGCAACACTGTGGTTTTCAAGCCGGCCAAGCTGGGGGTGCTGTTGATTCGTCCGCTGCTGGAAGCCTTTCGCGACAGCTTCCCGGCCGGGGTGATCAACGTCATTTACGGCAGTGGCCGCGAGACCGTCAGTGCCCTGATGGCCAGCGGCAAGATCGATATCTTTGCGTTTATCGGCACCAACAAGGCTGCCAGCGACCTGAAAAAGCTCCACCCGCGGCCTCACCGCTTGCGTGCGGCACTGGGCCTGGATGCGAAGAACCCCGGCATCGTGTTGCCAGAGGTGGATCTGGACAACGCGGTCAGCGAAGCCGTCACCGGCTCCCTGTCGTTCAACGGTCAGCGCTGCACCGCGCTGAAAATCCTCTTCGTCCATGAAGACGTGGTCGAAGCGTTCATCGAGAAATTCAACGCCAGGCTCGCCTCACTGAAACCCGGCATGCCGTGGGACAGCGGCGTGGCCCTGACACCGCTGCCGGAGGCGAGCAAAGTCGATTATCTGCATTCGCTGGTGGCGGACTCGGTCAGCAAAGGCGCCGCCGTGGTCAACCCCAATGGTGGTGAGTCCCGGGCATCGTTCTTCTACCCGGCCGTGTTGTACCCGGTGACACCGCAGATGCGCGTCTATCAGGAAGAACAGTTTGGCCCGGTCGTGCCGATCGTGCCTTACCGTCATCTGGACACCGTGATCGATTACGTCCTGGAATCCGACTTCGGCCAGCAACTGAGCATCTTCGGCACCAACCCGGTGGCGGTCGGCAGGCTGGTGGACACCTTCGCCAACCAGGTCGGCCGGATCAACCTCAACGCCCAGTGCCAACGCGGCCCGGACACCTACCCGTTCAACGGCCGCAAGAACTCCGCCGAGGGCACGTTGTCGGTGCATGATGCGCTGCGGGTATTTTCGATCCGGACCCTGGTGGCGACCAAGTTCCAGGAAAGCAGCAAAGAGCTTCTCAGCGAGATCATCAGCGGCCGGAACTCGAGCTTCCTGACCACCGACTATATTTTCTGAGGACACCAAAATTTTCTGAGGACACCAGACCTGAGCATCATCAAAGGCCTTCGACTGCCACCACTGTTGCGCCGAATACTGCGTCCATTGCTGGACCCGTACCGGCGCTACCGCCACGCCAAACTGATCCATGCGGTGCGGGTTTCGTTGGGGTTGCTGGCGACGATTCTGCTGACCACCGGCATCCATCTGCCCCACGGCGAATGGGCGTCGGTGACCATGCTGGTGGTGATCGGCGGCTTGCAGCACCACGGTAATATCGGCAAGAAAGCCGCCGAGCGAGCCATCGGCACCTTGATCGGGGCCGGTGTCGGCTTGTTGCTGGTGGCGCAACAGGCCTGGCTCGGGATGCCGTGGCTGACCTATTTCGCAATGTCGGTGGTGTGCGGGTTTTTCTCGTACCACGCCATCGGCAAGGGTGGTTATACGGCGCTGCTGTCGGCGATCACCGTGTTTATCGTTGCCGGGCACGGTGACAACCCGGTCACCGATGGCCTGTGGCGCGGGGTGGATATTCTGATCGGCATTGCCCTGGCACTGGCTTTCTCCTTTGCCCTGCCGCTGTACGCGGTGTACTCCTGGCGCTACAACCTGGCCGATGCGTTGCGCGACTGCGCGGCAATCTATGGCCGTATCATCAACGGCGAGTCCGTCGCCGCTGACGAGCACTTGAAGCTCATGAATCGCTTGAACGCAGTCATGGTGCAACTGCGCTCACTGATGCCCTCTGTGTCCAAGGAGGTGCGGGTTTCCATGACCGAACTCGATGCGATTCAGCGCAACCTGCGGATGTGCGTCAGCATCCTGGAAATCCTCGGCAATAGCCGGCCGAATGCCGATGACTCTGAGGCAATGGCCCACCTGCAATCGGCATTGAAAACCGAGCACCGACAGATCCGGGTGCAACTGATCGGTATGGCCCGGGCATTGAAATCGGGCGCTTCACAACGGCTCAGCCGGCCAGCCGAACCGCCATTGGACTCTACGCTTGATATGCCGGTCTACAGTCCACTGGATGGCTACCGATTGCTGACCCGACAATTGGCCGCGAACATCGGCGAGATGCGCCAGCGTCTGGCGAAAACCGCACCGCGCTGGAACATCTGAGAGGCCGTTTATTGTGTAGCCACCCGCCGAAGCTTCAGGCCCCAACCCTGTTGCATCCCGGCGGCGGCCAGCAGAATCGCGGCGACACCGATCCATTGCAGCGGCTCCAGGCGATGACCGAAGGCAAACCAGTCCACGAAAATCGCCGCAATCGGATAGATGAACGACAACGCGCCGGTCAGGGCGGTCGGCAGCTTTTGAATTGCCCCGTAAAGCAGCACATACATCAAACCGGTATGCACGATACCCAGGGTCACCAGGCTGGCCCAGGCACTGGGCGCTTGCGGCATCGCCGAGAAGTGCGCAAAGGGCGCGAGCAACAGCACGCCGGTGCAGACCTGGATCAACGCGATCAGATGCGGTGGCGTGCCGGTCAGGCGTTTGATGATCAATGCGGCAATCGCGTACAGGAAGGCAGCACCCAAGGCCAGAGCGATCCCCATCAGGTAATCGTTGCCACCCTCGCCTTGCTCACCATGTGCGCTGACAATCGCCAGCATCCCGAGAAACGAAATGCCCAGCCAGAACAGTTTTTGCAGGGTGATTTTCTCCCCGAGAAACAGCGCGGCCAGCCCCACCAACATGAACGGCTGGACGTTATAAACCGCCGTGCCGATGGCAATCGAGGCGCGAGAATAGGACGCGAACAACAACACCCAGTTACCGACAATCGCCACACCACTCAGTACGGCCAACAAGAAAGTGGTGGACGTCAAAATGCCCGGGCGCAGAAAGCCGAACGCCGCGCAGATCAGCAACAGCGTGACGGCACCGAACACGCAGCGCCAGAACACCACGTCCAGCACCGGTTGCCCGGACACCAGCACGAACCAGCCAATGGTCCCGGAAATCAGCATGGCGGCGGTCATCTCGAATGAGCCGCGACGTAGTGTTCTGTCCATCATCAACCTCCTGTGTTTGAGGCCAAAGTATGCCAATCCGCCGAGGGGCTTCTCCAGCGCAAAAAGCAGGCTAAACTCGGTATCTGCCTTTTTTATCAAGGCTTATCCAGCCGATTGCCTAACAGGGGATTCGCCATGACCGACGACATCGACCAAGTGCTGATCAGCGCGTTGATGGAAGACTCCCGCCGCTCGCTCAAAGCCCTGGCACAGATCAGCGGCCTGTCCTCGCCCAGCGTTGCCGAGCGCCTGCGCCGCCTCGAAGAACGCGGCGTACTCAAGGGCTATACCGTCGAAATCGACCCTAAATGCTTCGGCTATCAACTCCAGGCCATCGTCCGCATCCGCCCGTTGCCGGGCCAGTTGCAGGAAGTGGAGCGGCAGATTCAGGCGATTCCCGAATTCACCGAGTGCGACAAAGTCACCGGTGACGACTGCTTCATCGCCCGCCTGCATGTGCGCTCGATGGAACAACTGGACACCCTCCTCGACCGCCTCAACACCCACGCCGAAACCAACACCGCCATCGTCAAGAAAACCCCGATCAAACGCCGGCTGCCACCGATGGCGTGAGTGCTGTTTGGTTCGCAAAGACGTGGATATCCCGATTCCCAGACGATAAAAAACCCGCCGAAGCGGGTTTTTTACTCAAGGCTGGCGATCAATCATCGCGGCCCATGATGCCGAACAGCTGCAGCAAGCTGATGAACAGGTTGTAGATCGATACATACAGGCTGATGGTCGCCATGATGTAGTTGCGCTCGCCGCCGTGAATGATGGCGCTGGTCTGGAACAAAATGCAGACCGAGGAGAACAGCACGAAACCTGCGCTGATCGCCAGTTGCAGACCGCTGATCTTGAAGAAGAAGCTCGCCAGCGTCGCACCCAGCAGCACGAAGAAACCGGCCGTGATGAAACCACCCAGGAAGCTCATGTCCTTACGGGTGATCAGCACATAAGCCGACAGGCCGCCGAACACCAGCGCGGTCATCGCGAAGGCCGAGCTGACCACTTCCGCGCCGCCCTGCATGCCCAGGTAACGGTTGAGGATCGGGCCGAGCAGGAAACCCATGAAACCGGTCAGCGCGAACGCAGAAACCAGGCCCCACGCCGAGTCACGGAGTTTGTTGGTGAGGAAGAAAAGGCCGTAGAAGCCGATCAGCACCACAAAGACGTTCGGGTAACCGACACGCATCTGCTGTGCGACAAACGCCATCACGCCGCTGAATGCGAGGGTGAGGGCGAGTAGGCCGTAAGTGTTGCGCAGGACGCGGCTAACCTCTAGCTGCTCAGCCTGCACGCTGTTATTAACTGCGTAATCCTGTTCGCGCATGGCGACACTCCTGTTGGTTTGAAACGTTCAGTCGCAAAGATCATAACAGACGCTCTGTAACAAGCCATGCAGAGAGTTTGACAGTGTGTTTCATTCAGGTATTATGGCGCCCGCAACGCAAACGGAGGTGTGGCCGAGTGGTTTAAGGCAACGGTCTTGAAAACCGTCGACTGTAACAGGTCCATGAGTTCGAATCCCATCGCCTCCGCCATCTTTATAGGACAAAGCCCTGATTGTTCAGGGCTTTGTCGTTTCTGGGGTTTGTGATTTTTACCCCTCCCTTTCTGGATCGTTTCCGCATCTTTTCAGCCATTTCCGCAACCCCGCCCCTACGACACCACCCCTCCGACCAACTCCATCGGCTGCACCAAAGCGTGACGAATACATCCGAGGGTGTTTCGATAGGCAGCTTTCGTTCGATTCTGTTGAAAAAGTCAGTCATGGTTTGCGCAGCAAAAAAGTGCGCTTTCGAGATTGAAATCTTCACTTTCGGCAGAGGCTTCCAGACGCAGATTTCACGTAGCAGCGTGTAAAAAAGCGTTTTCACCATTCAATGATCAGGCCGTTTCGGATGACCGAGTTTTTCAACAGAATCGGCCAAAAGCTGCCATTCACTTAAGTAAATCGTAGCGATATAGCAACACAACACCTCAGGACTTTGATTTACTTAATTCGGTGGCGCCGCACCGAACTCGCGGAGCGCGAGTTCGGCGTCTTCCAAATCGCCACGGATAGCGACGAGCTTCAGACAGGCGCAGAGATAAAACAGAGACCCTCTTGTGGAGAGTGCACCGACAGCAAGGTGCCTGGTAAAGCACCTGGATCAGGCATGGCTACTAACGCCGTGGAACGCGTAGCGTCCGCCCGCTGTAAAGAGCCCCCATGACAGGTTCAGTCACGAGCGCCGGAAAAGCATTCAATCTGTTCGTAGTGCAAATGCGCTGCGCGGTCAGTACCGATAGGTGGCCTGAACCGAAACACCATTCGCACTATTGTTGTAGTTGGCACTGTATTGCGGTTGAAGACCGGAGTTGTTCGACTGGTTTACGGACACTTTCGAATCCCAGAGATAACCATACGCAAAGTCGATCGTCAGATCGGAATTCGGCGAATAAGCACCACCCAGGGTCACCGCCTGGCGATTCCCAACCGGAATGCGCACGCTGCGATCGGCGTTTCTGATCGGCGACGGATCATAGGCGTAGCCAGCGCGCAGCAGCCATTGCTGGCTCCACTGATAGGATGCGCCCACCGCCGTAGACCAGGTGTCACGCCAGTTCATTTCTTCGGTCATACGTCCCAAGCCAGCCGCCTCGCCCAAGGGGGAAAGACCGCTGTTATTGGTCTCGACCTTCTCGATCCGGCTCCAACGTTTCCAGGTGGTCCCCAGGTACCCCGTCCAGCGATTATTGAAATGATGGGTGATGGACGTATCCACCGACTCGGGCATCGTGATGTCTATCTTGCTTTTGTAGTTTCCGTCCAGCGGGATAACGCTCGGGGAGCCGGCAACCTCAGTATGCCCTTCGAGGTGATAATCCACTTTTGAGTGATAGTTAATCCCCCAACTTGTCGCCTCACTCAAGTCAAACAAGATGCCGAGATTGTAGCCAAGTGCCGTGTCATCGCCTTTGATAGTGACCTCTGTGTCCTGGCCGTTGTTCAGGGCGCCGGTGGCCAAGTCATTCTTAAGCTTTGCGGTGAAACGGTTGATGGTCGGTCCGCCACCAATGGACACGTAATCGTTGATCCGATAGGCAATGGTGGGCTGCAGGGTTACTTCCTTGGTCGTGCTATAGGAACCATGGTATCGGCCCTGGAAACTGTTCTCGTAGTCATTGATCAGACCACTGGGGGCATAAAGGCCCAGACCAATCGAAAAACGATCGTCAAGCGGCGTTGACATATAGACGAAGGGCACGACCCCCAAAGGTACCGAGTCCCCTTTATTCGTTCCCGGGGCACTGCTCTGCGCATTACTGATGTCATCGCTCACCGAGATGACCGCGGCTCCGCCGGAAATCTCGGTACGCTTCAATTTGGTCAAGCCCGCAGGGTTGCCAAAGATGGTGCTGGCGTCCAGCGCGGAAGACGATCTTCCGGCATAAGCAGTTCCCGCGCTACTTGCACTTTGTTCGTTCAAGGCAATGCCATTGGCCCCAGCGCTTGTGGAAGCGCCGAGTATCGCCACGGCACCTGCGAATCCAATCCAGGAAGACACTTCTCGCACGCCGGAGAGACACGGGGTTGCACGGTTGCTCAGTTTCATTTCTCACCTCGTATTGTTGTTATTGATTGGTGCGCAGGCAAAGCTTCGCCTTCCGGTGCACTTGCAAGTGCCGGTTGCAGTTGATCGAAGTTGTGAAAGGCCCTGACTGACTACTATCAGGGCCGAGGTATCGAACTTACGAAGTCAGGATCAATTGAGCCACTCCACCTGGAAACTGTAGCGACCTAAAAGAAGGGCCAGGGACTCTTGCTCTCGCCCGGCCCGGATGCAGGCGACCAGCCCACGTCGTTCATGCTGAATCACCTCTACAGCAACGTCCTTCAGACACATGCGCTCCACTTCCTGCCGAACTGTTCGGGCCACCTCGCGCTGCTGCAAGACGGGCTTGAAGATTTTGCCAACCGCCGTCAATGGCAGTGCTTCGAGGATTTCGATCCGCTTGGGCACGGCTGCTCGCTCACTGATGTGGCGCTGAGCAAATTGCTCAAGTTCCTCGACGGAGCACTCGTGGTCCGGTCGCAATTGCACATAAGCGACCGGCACTTCACCCGAATGGGCGTCCGGGCTACCAACAGCAGCCGCCATCGCCACGGCTGGATGGGCTTGCAGAGCCTCTTCGATTTGCTTGGGATCGATATTGTGGCCGCCGCGGATAATCAGCTCCTTTTTGCGCCCGGTCAGCCAGAAGTAGCCATGTTCATCCTGGCGACCCAGATCGCCGGTATTCAGCCAGCGCTGACCATCGATCTCAATCCAGACGCCGCGGTTATGGCTTTGCTCGACGTAGCCCTCGAACAAGTTCGGACCCGTGATGGCGATCAGGCCCACTTCGTCGATGCCGGCGTCGCGCAAGTACTCACCAGCGTCATCGAGCATGACGGCGCGCATGTCCTGGTAGGCAACCCGTATACCGATGGAGCCGATGTGGCGCTCGCCATGGGGTGGATTAACCGAGGAGACGCACGCGCCTTCCGTGAGTCCATAGCCTTCGAGGATCTTCACCCCGGTCCGGCTTTCAAACTCCCGGAAAAGTTCGATCGGCATCGGCGCGGCACCACACATGGCATACCGAAGGCTAGACAGGTCGCGACCCTCCAGCCCGGTTTGCAACAATGCGGAATAGACGGTTGGAACGCCGGAGAAGAAGTTGATGCCGAAGTGCTCGACCATCTCCCAGAAGCGGGGAATTACACCCTCGCCGCGATAACCGTGCGGTGTGCCGAGGATGACATGATCACCTTGGGTCCAAGGCATCAGGCCGGTCACCAGCTGAGCGTTTACATGGAACAGCGGTAACCCACAGAAAATGACCTGGCCACGCCCAAGTGGTTGCATGTGCGCAGCCATGGCCCACGCATTGAAGACTTCCGCGCCATGGGTACGCATCGCGATCTTGGGCAGCCCAGTGGTACCGCCTGTGCAGAAGTAAGAGGAACGATCTTCAGGGCGCAATTGCCGGTCGCTTTTCAGGCGCGTGCCTGGCTGAGCATCCATTAGCGTCCGTAGCTCGTGAATCGCGGCCCCCTTGTGCAACTCACGTTCTTGCTTTGCAAGGGATGCAAGCAATACACGCTGAGTGACATCGACATAGGGCCCCATGTCCACCCAAACGACGTGCTTGATCTCGGGAAGTTGATCCAGCTGCGAGGCCAGCTTGGGCCACAGGTCACTGCCGGGCGTCGGTGCGAGCGTTACCACCACACTAGCCTTGGCGGCCCGCAGCAAGGCCGCCATCTGTTTGGCCTCTTGCAGCGGATTGATCGCCATGACGACACCGGCCGCTTCCCCTCCCCAGATGGTGAAGTGGGTTTCCGGCAGGTTGGGCAGGATGAAAGCCAGCACTTCACCCGGCGTTATGCCCAGGTCGTGGAAGGCATTCGCCGCGCGGGTGATATCTTCGACGAGCTCGGCATAGCTCCAGTAGTGGGTGTTCCTGAAGCAGGTCGCGTCGGCGAAGAAACTCAATGCAGGCGCGTTGGGGTCAAGCTCGGCTGTGCGTGTCAGTGCTTCATAGGTGCTTGAAGCCAGGCCACGCTCCGCCATAGGGACCTGCTCGATACGTTCAATGTCGTTCAGCGTTCGCACCATCATCGTCAAGCTTCCTCTACGACTCGGTTACGTTGCACGCCCAGGTCAACGACACCATCGGCGCTGCGAATGCGCGCTTCGACGACGTCTCCGGGCTTGAGATATTGCGTGCGCCCTTCCTGCGCCTTGAGGAAAAGCTTCCACTTCGTGGCTTCTGGCATAAGGGCCGCAATGCGTTGTTTGGCGGGCGAAGGGATGGTCAGCGCGCATCCCGCCGGCGTACCGGTGGCGATCAGGTCACCCGGGGCGAAATCTTGAACAGAGGAGAATTCAGTCAGGGTTTCAGCGGGGCCATACACCAGGTTGGCCGTGGTGTCGCTTTGACGCACCTCGCCGTTGACCGTCAGGCGCAACTGCAATGCTTTGAGGTAATGCATGCCCTGGGCATCCAGCAGACAGAGGTAGGGGCCAACCGGACCAAAAGTACGGAAGCTCTTGCCCTTGTAGAACTGCATCTGAGGGATCTGAATGTCGCGTGCCGAGTAGTCGTTGACAATGACCACGCCCGCAATGAACTCATGCAGGTTGGCGTCGGTGACGGTCACCGGGCCGCTGATTGCGCGTTTCATCACGAGCCCAAGTTCGATCTCATAATCAAGGAAGCGCACTTTGCGCGGCTTGATCAGCACGCTGTCGGCGGCCACCAGGCAACTGGTCGCCTTGGTGAACATCATGTTGTATTTCTTCGCGTCCGGGTCCATGCCCGACTCGATCATGTGCTGACGGTAGTTGGCCCCCTGGCAGACGAACTGTTGATTACGGGTCACCGGCGACAGCAGTTTCACTGTATGCGCTTCGAGCTCGGAACCGTTCAGCCGAGCGAGGTCATCGATACTGTTCTGGCTGATGAAGTCACCCGTGGTCTCGAAAAAGCCCGGGACGATCGTGATACGGTCTTGGCGCAATACGCCCCAGTGGATACCGTTCTCAAACTCAAAGCGGACTACGTGTACAGCAGACATTGAAGGTACTCCTGGAGCAATGTTTGTCCCGCACTCGATGGCGCGAGAACTGTGGTGTTGTTCTGAGTGTGGGCTGGCGACGCTGTCGATCAACGCGCCGCGGGCGATCAATGCAACGGCTTTGCGCACGTCTCGACGGCCCTGCCGTTTAGCGTTGTCCGACAGGGCGACCGCCCTACCCGAACATCCGCATCAGCGTGATCAACTTGCCAATCGTCAAATCCGGGCTGCGCCGCAGGTTGCGGATCAGCGCTCGTACATTGCTGAAGCTCATCCTGGGTTTTGTAAAACTCTTGGGCATGCGCTGGCCCCACTGCGCCATTGCTTCGGGACTCACGGGATGGATGCCCGTCGGTTGTGTGGCGGTAAAAATATCCCCGTCGCAGTAGTGCTCGTGCTTGTCACCCCAAGGGTCTTGCCAGTAATCAAAGATCTGACTGCCCAGGATGTGCCGGCCGATTCCCCAGGAGTGCTCCCAGCCCCGCTCTCGCAGGACCCGTTGCCCCATGCCCACCGCATCTGCATCGACGACCTCATAGGCGCTATGGCTGTAGGTCGCCATGAACCCCTGCGCGATCGCGAGCGTATGGTGATCTGCCGGCCTGTCACCGAGATCAAGGCGCATGAACGCGACGATGGGGGTGCCGTCGGGGAGCACTTGTACATCGCTGGGAATGAACCCGAAATGCCGGGTGTACCAGGCACAGGTCGCCTGATAGTCGGCCACTTCAATGACGACGTGACCCAGTTTGAGCACTTCAGGCGGCTTGATCGGCGGGCGCTGTGTGGCATTGATTCGCGGCTGCTCTTGCGCCAGATTCCAGGGAAGTGGCGCCCTGTGTTCCAGGCGCTCACCGGGCGACTGGCCGTAAACCGCTTCGACGATAAAGCCTGAAGGATCGGGCAATCTGACGCAGTGCCCGCCGCCAGGATGTATCGAGGCCTCGACCCTGGATGCACCTGGAATTTGCATCAGCTTTTCCAGATCCTTGAGCGATTCGACTGCCAGGCCGAAACCGACAAAACCTGCCTTTTCCGAACGGTGCACGCGATAACAATAGGCCGTTGGCTCAGTGCCGCGCAGATACAGCGTTTCGGCGCTCTGATGGCTGGCGATCAAACCGAAGTCCGTCAGAAACCGCGCGGCCTCATTCAAGTCCGGCCGTTGAAAAATCAGGTGAGTCAGACCTTGGGCCTTCACCGTCGGTTGCGGATGTCGGGCAGGCTGTGGCGTCGTCAACTGGGGCATTGCATTTTTGTTGTTCATTGTTCTTGTTATCCGGTTTTCTAGGGCAAAGCGGTCCCTGAACCCCTGAAAACGCCAGGGGTTTTGTCGTGTGTCGTTACCGCGCTTAGTCGATCGGGGGAAGTACCGGCAACTCTATGGTCGCCAGCGCTCTGGCCTCCTGGAGAGACACACCCAGGGACCGCAACACGAACTCGGCCGTATCAGCGCCTGATTCGCGCCACGTTCTGTGCCCTTCCAGAACAAGGAAAATGGATCCGAGGACGCTGCTCGATATCAGCGTCAGGACAGAGAGCAATTGCTCTTGCTGAAACAGGTATCGACCGCTAGACAGGCCGCTCAGCAGATCCGTCGTCGCCTGGCTGCTAAACATTTCCCGCAGCGAAGCGTTGCTCATGGCGAACTTATGAATGAAGGCGCCCCAGTGGGAGTCCTCGTGAGCTCGACGGATGAAGAAACGTATGCCGTTGGCCAGTCGCTGAGCGGGATCGGAAAGGGAATCGAAGCTTTTGTTAACCCGTTCATGCATCTCTCTGGCGAGATGGCTGGCGACCGCCTCGAACAGGCCTTCCATGCTTTCGATGTTGCTATAAACCGTGCCGCGCGCCACCCCTGCCTCTTGCGCAAGGTCGAGGATGTTCACTTGGGCAGTGCCCTTTTCCGCGAACAGGCGAAAAGCGGCTTGGTGAATGCGGCGCTGTGTTGGATTCAGGGTTTCCATGGTCTTTTCCCAAGATTGCCTTATGGGTCAATTGAACACGTGTGTTCGATTTGCGTCAATCTACTTTTTTACAACGAAAAGATATTTTTCGAATAAACACCACTTACGACCTATATTTAGCTTATCTAACCCATCTTTTGCGAGTGCGCCCGGCGCTTTTCCGATACCTGCTCATTGACTCAATTGAACATTCGTGTTCAGATCAATGTCAACGGGTGCTTTCACTGGACAGTCATTCAAAGCCGTCTATCGGTGAGCACTCCTCACGTTCAGGTAGACCGATATAGCGCGGTAATGAGGTTGCTTCAGGGGCGCCGCCCTTTTGAATGAAGACCGCCTGCTTTTCGTTAACGGAAGGACAAGACATGACCGCCTCCAAGCTCTTTGAACCGCTTCGATTGCCCAATGGTGTAGTGATTCCCAATCGAATCGCCAAGGCAGCCATGGAGGAAAACCTTGCCAATGAGCATCACGCTCCCGGAGAAGCGCTGACCAGGCTTTATCGAAGTTGGGCAGAAGGTGGGGCTGGCCTGATCATCACGGGCAACGTGATGGTTGATCGCCACGCCTTGACCGGACCTGCGGGCGTGGTGCTTGAGGATGATCGGAACCTGCGCAATTTCCGGGTATGGGCCGATGCTTGCCGCAGTCGCGGGGCTCAGGCCTGGATGCAGATTAACCATCCCGGACGACAGCTATTGGCTTCAATGGGGCAGCCGGCAAGAGGCCCCTCCGCCGTTGCGGTCGATATACCCGGGCTTTCAAAAGCGTTCGTGCCGCCCAGGGCTCTGGATGAGCAGGAGATCGAGGAACTGATTGGGCGCTATACCCAAGCAGCGGTGCTGGCAGAGCGTGCCGGGTTTACGGGGGTGGAAATTCATGCGGCGCATGGCTATCTGTTCAGTCAATTCCTGTCGCCCCTGACCAACCGGCGAGACGATCGCTGGGGCGGCCGCCTGGAAAATCGTGCACAAATTCTCCTGCAAACGATCGACGCCATACGTCAGCGCGTGGCACCGATTTTTTGTGTCGCGGTGAAGCTCAATTCCGCGGACTTTCAGCGCGGCGGATTCGATGCCGAGGATGCAGCTCGCGTGGTGGAAATGCTCAACGCCAAGGCGGTCGATCTGGTCGAGTTGTCGGGTGGCAGCTACGAAAGCCCGGCGATGCAGGGGCAGACCCGCGATGGCAGCCGCCTGGCTCGAGAGGCCTATTTTCTGGAATTCGCGGAGAGGATCGGAAAGATCGCCGACATGCCGCTGATGGTCACCGGTGGCGTGCGTAGAAAAGAGGTGGCGGAGCGAGTGGTGAGCGGCTCTGTGTCGATGGTCGGGCTTGCCACGGCGCTGGCCCTCGAACCGACCCTGCCCAGCCAGTGGATGGCAGGTCATGACACCGCAGTGGAGCCCATCGTCGTCCGCTGGAAGAACAAGGCGCTGGCGTCACTGGCAGTGGCGTCGCTGATCAAAAAGCAGCTCGGCCTGCTGAGTCAAGGGAAGCAGCCACGACCTGGGATGTCACCGCTCATGGCATTGATCAGCAACCAGCTAAAATCCCGACGCCAGGCGAAACGTTATCGGCAATGGATCAATAACGCCTGATCGATCAAGCATGAACCGAGATCAGGTGGGCAGTGGCTTTGCGGCGATTTTCCGGGCTTTGGCGCGCGTCACGCCCAAGGCCTGGAGAACCATTTCAGCGACCCGCACATCGTGCTCCACCGCTGCGCGCCCCGCGGCAACCGAGCGCATCGCTCCGGTGGTGCATGACAACACCAAATCCAGGGCGATCCCCTCGTCCTCATAAGCAAAAATCCCCGCCTGCAACCCCTCACGCAAATCACCCAAGACATGAGTAGCCAATCGCGAGCGCATGGCCTGATCGAAATGGATGATGCGTAGCAATGCATTCGCCCATTGATGGTCAGCGGCGGCCCGACACACAAACATGCGTACGCCAATCGAAAGCCGCTGCGCTCCACACTGCACATCCGCGCTCAAGACGGTAATGGCGTCGGAGAACTCGGCGGCCATGGCAATGCCCACCGCCTCGAGGACTTCGTCACGCGTTCGGAAATAGTTGTAGATGGTGCCGTTGGATACGGCTGCTTCGGCGGCGACTTCGAACAAGCCGATATCCCCCACCTCCTTGCGTGCGACAAGTCGCAATGCCGCGTCTACCAGACCGCGACGGGTGCGCTCACGCTTTTTGTGCCCCCTGGTGAGAGGTTCTGGCACAGCAATTTCCAAAGGAGGTGTGGGGGTAGACATGTCAGGCTCGCAATTTAATGGGCTCGCTGATGGTAATGGAAACGCTGTCTGAAGTGGCGCCATCATTCATCAACAACCCCTGGCATTCCTGAAGGAGCTGGACTGCCTCTGTGCCAGGAGCGTGGTGCATGATGATACGGTCAGGACGAACGGCGACCAGTGTTCCTTTGGCAGCCAGCGGCAGGATCTCATGGTTCATGTCTTCGATGAAGTCACAACTGCCACCGGAGCGTTGGCCGCGGGGTCTGACCTGCAGGAAGTGACCGCCCATCTTTTCCCAGGCAGCGATCTGATCAGGGGTGAGCAGTGACAACGGGTCGACACCGAATCCAACCAGGGTCAGGTTGTCTCCCAGCGCATCGTCGCTCAGCTTGATCTGCTTTTGCAGGGTGCGAATCCAGGCTTGGGGAAACAGGCTTCCGCGTACCAGCTTGTCACCCCGGCGATGCTGCACGAACAGGCCTTGCTTGAAGATGTTCTTCGGCTTGATGTCCAACTGCTCGAAGTACCTTCTGGTCGAGGGCGTCAACGCCATCATGCGCATCAGGCCGTGGATGAAGAACGCCGCGACCTTGTTCTTGGGCATCACCAGGCGACCCATGAGTTTCGCCAGATTGATCATCGCCTGAGCATGCGGGCGGCGCTCCGTGTCATAGGTTTCGAGGATCGCGGGCGAGGCGTGGCCACGAAGGACCCAGGCCAGCTTCCAGGCCAGGTTGGCGCCATCACGAAGGCCCGCTACGAGACCTTGCCCGACGAACGGAGGGGTGATGTGTGCGGCGTCGCCGACGAGGAACGTACGTCCCTTGCTGAATCGGTTGCAGCAACGCGCGTGGAATCGATACACCGCCTTGCGTTCGATTTCCAGCTCCAACGGATTGACCCATGGCGCAATGAGCCGGGCGATGCTTTCCCGGCTTTCCAGCTCTTCCCGGGATTCGCCGGGTTGCAGCATGAACTCCCAGCGTTCCCTTCCACCCGGGGCGGGCATGTGCGGCGTGGGCCGCCGTGGATCACAGATAAACTCAATGTGATCAATGGCTGACTGATGCCGGTTCTTGGCATCGACGATCAGCCAATCCTCGGCGTAGGTTTGTCCTTCGAACTCCTGGCCGATCAGTGCTCTGACCCTGGAGCTGGCGCCGTCCGCACCGATCAGGTACTGGGCCCGAACAGAATGCGAGTTCCCCTCTTGATCCCGTACGGTGGCGACCACGCACTCCGCTTCCTCGACCAGACTCTCCAGCTCGAAACCACCCAGGCTGGTCACTGATTTCAGCCGGGAAACCTGGCCACGCATCGCGCGTTCAAGATCAGGTTGATAGAACGTCACAAGCTTGGGATGGCCGTCGATGCATCCCTCGGTATTGGCTCGCCCGAATTGCCCGAGGACCGGAGAGTGCATCTTCACTTCCGGGATAACGATCTTCTCGAAAGCGTCCTCAGACAATCCGGCGAGTTGCAGGATGCGCAGGGCCTCGTTGTCCAGGGCAATGGCACGAGGCATCAGGACGATTTCATGGAGCTTGTCCACCACCAGGGTCGTCACCCCATAGCGGCCGAGAAGCGCCGCGATTGTCGCACCTACCGGACCGTTACCGATGACCAGTACATCGACGACGGAGGAAGGCAATTCGCAGACTTTCTTGTTGTTGTTCATTTCGAGCCCTTGTTGTGATTGAAGTCGTGAGGCGCACAGGTCTCATCGTCAGGCAGAATCAAGGTATGCAATATTGAGATAAATTTCAATATTGATGTATTTGTCATTATTTTTTTGAGATCATTGAAAAACCGTGATGAGGCCGGACGAACCGGCTGAAGTGCCAGGCGGGACTGGCCGCGTTCTGACGAAGAAGGCTCATGGCGTGAAGTTGCGCGCGTGCCGGTTTCCGACCGACGACGCTTGGCTTCAGAGTCGATCAGCGTTGTCATAGGAACAATGGCCCTGGTCTGCAAAGCTTGACCGCTGTGACCTGCCCCTGGACTGCTGAGCAGTCTGTGCAAGAGAGCGGATCGCCAGGATCAGGAAGTCCGGCATCGTTTTCCAACAACGAAGCCCATGCGAATCTTTCATCGCCCCACCCTGCCTGTAGGAATCAACCGTGGCGCGTCCGCAACCTCATCCGACCCCCGTCTTGCTCGACTTCGGCGAGTTCGAACTCGACGAGGCCAACGCTTGCTTGATGCGTGACGGGCAAGCGCTGGCGTTGGCACCGACCCCTTTCCTGTTGTTATGCGTGCTCGCACGCCAGCCGGGGTCGCTGGTGTCCAAAGACGCCTTGCTGGATGCTGTGTGGGGGCATCGGTTTGTCAGCGATTCAGTCCTCAAGACGGCCATCAGCGATCTGCGCAAAGTGTTGGGCGATGACCCCAGGCATCCTCGTTTTATTGAGACGGTGTCGCGGCGCGGCTATCGCTTTATCACGGTATCGCCCTCTCCCGCTTCTACACCGCCTGCAACCATGGCCGTTACGGCACCCGGGACACCTCCGTCACCGACATTCATCGGTCGCCTTGATGAAGTTTCCAGGCTGCAACGGGCGTGGGAGCGGGCCGGTTCAGGCCAGAAGGCCGTGGTTTGGCTTGCTGGAGAACCGGGGATCGGCAAGACCACCTTGATCGAACACTTTCTCGCCGGCCTTGGCGGTATCGCCTGCGCTCGCGGCCATTGCATTGAGCACTTCGGCACCGGCGAACCGTACCTGCCGGTGCTTGAGGCGTTGGCCGATCTATGCCGCAGCGACCCGACCCTGCAGCAGTCGTTGCGCGAAGTGGCGCCGACCTGGCTGCTGCAATTGCCTTGGTTGAGCACCACGCAGGAGCGAGACGCATTGCGGCGCGAACTGGCCGGCGTCGGCCCGGAACGCATGCTGAGGGAATTTGGTGAACTGTTGGACCGCTATACAGAGCTGCGTCCACTCTTGCTGGTGACCGAAGACCTTCACTGGAGCGACCGGGCGACGGTTCAACTGATCAACTACATGGCACGACGCCGTGGTCCCGCACGACTCATGTGGCTGTCGAGCTTCCGCCTTGCCGAGGTGGTGGCGCTCGATCATCCACTCAGCTCATTGCGCCACGAACTGCGTCTGCAACGCTTGTGCGAGGAAGTGGTGCTCGACCCGTTTTCGGAAACCGAGGTCGCCGACTACGTGGCGTTGCGTTCAGCCTCACTGGCACGCGATGAAGCCTTCGTGCGCGCCCTGCACGAACGGACCGACGGCGTACCGTTGTTCGTTTCCTCCATCACCAGTGAAGTGATGGATGCAAATGAAGACGAAACCACCATCGAAGCTCGACTGGCGGATCTGGCGGTCCCCGACAACCTGGCCACCATCATTGATCACTACATCGCCAGGCTGGGTCCGGAGCAACGCACACTCCTCTCTGCGGCCGCCGTGTGCGGGGCCGACTTCCGCGTGGAGACGGTTTCGCTGGCCCTCGAGCGCAATCTCTCTTCGGTGATCGGCACCTGTGAGGAACTGATGCGTGAGCAGGTATGGCTCACACAATCGCGGGCTCTCGACGTTGACGAAGCGATAGAGCCTCCTTACTCGTTCCGACACGCCCTTTTTCGCCAGGTACTGTATGACCGCACGCCGCGTAAGTTGCGCATCGATCTCCATGGCCAGGTTGGCACTGCCCTGGAGCGCGAACGCTCGGCCGGAGTGCCGATCGCTGCCTCGGAACTGGCGATGCACTTCGACCGGGCCCGACTGCCGTTGATCGCGCTGCGCTACTACGCCGAGGCCGCAGAAGCCGCGCTCATGCACTTCAGCCCGGACTTGTGCATTGGTCTCACCGAGCGCGCCCTGATCCTGCTTATGCAGGCCCCCGACGGGCCGGAACGCGATACGTTCGAAATCACCCTGGCCACGTTGCAGGGCGTGTCGGCCTTCCACATGTTCGGTGTCGGCAGCAAAGCCAAGGACGCCTTCGAACGTGCCTACAGGCTGCTGGCGGACGTACCCGAGCACCCCATGCGCTGCCGCCTCCTGCACGGGTTTGGCTATCTGCTCGGCCTGCGCGGCGACTATTCGCGGGCTTTGGAGGTGGCAGAGCGTGCTGAAGCTTTCTCCCTGAACGCAAACGATCAAGAGCTCATGCTGGCGGCGTGCATCGTTCAGGCCGAGGTGCATCACCTCCAGGGCCGCACGAAAACGACACGTAGCTGGCTGGAGCGCGCCCTCGCGATCGCCGAGCCACTGGGTATGGGGACAAACGAGATCTTTGCGACAGATCCTCAGGTCATGCTGCACGGCATGCTGGCCATCGAGTTGGTGCGCTCTGGCCTGATTGAGCAAGGGCAAACCCATATGCAGAAGGCACGAAACCGGGCGCATACGCTTCGACAACCCATGACTTGGCTGGTCGCTACCTGGCAGGAGGTGTTGATCGAGGTACGACTGGGAAACCCTGTGCGGGTGGCAGCGCTGGCTGACGACATGCAGAAGCTCGTCGACAAATATTCGCTCGCGCTCGGGCGCACGGCTTGCCGCTGGTGGCGCGGCTGGGCCGACTCGCACAACGGCGCCCCTCACGACGGCTACCGGCACATCCGTGAGGCCTATGAGGAACACACCGGACTCGGTATGCGCTCCGGTGCCAGCGAGGTACTGGGCTACGCCGCAGAGGCGCTGTTACTGGCAGGCGATTACGACGCAGCACACATTGAATTGCAGGAAGCCTTCCGGGTGGGAGAGGAACTGGGTGAACGCGTATACCTTGCACAGCTGTTGCTGCTGGAGGCCGCGATCGCGCGCGCTCAGGGTCGGTTGCAAGCGGGCAGCGCGTCGGTGCGGCGTGCGATTGAGGAAGCTCGCACCCAGGAAGCAACGTGGCTGGAGTTGCTCGCCCTGGTTGAGCTGTGTGAGCAGCACGACGCCACGATTGAGGACTACCGGGCATTGAGAGGGCTGATTGACCAATTGCCCGAAACACATGGCACTGAATTGGTAAAACGTGCGCATGCACTGATCAAGGTTGCAAAGTCGAAATGACGGGAAGGTCCTGTGCTGAAACGAACGCAGTCCCGACCGAATCCTGACCTTTCGCTTACGACTCCTCCCACGGGACGGCTTACGCTGGCATCGAACCTTTTTGATCCGCAGGTCCGCGATGAGCCTTAACCCCGAATCCAAATACCCGAGCCGCCGCTCATACGTCGTCAAGCTGCGCAGTGACGCCGGGCCCGGTGCCCTGAAGGGACGCCTGGAAAACCTGGTCACCGGGCGTCAGCACGAGTTCTCGTGCGCTGAAGAGTTGCTGGAGTCGATCGACTCGGATCTGGCGTCAGCAGCCAGTGAGCCGGCGGTAGAAAACGGCGCCGAGTGATCCATCCAGCCTCAACGTGAAGTGCCCATGGCGACCGAAATGCGACGGTTCGCTGACAACTTCGCGCACGCAGGTCCCTACCCTGACGCAACCTCAAATCCACACGAGTCCACTCTAATGCCGCGCCTTTCCATCCCCCTTCCGTTGCCGTGTCACACCGATCGGACAACCTTGCAGCGCACTGCGCGCGCGAGCGGGTTCGCCATTGCGGTCGCCCTTGTCACGTCGATTTCCCTCGCCCTTTGCGGCTGCTCCACGCCTGTCGTCAAGCCATCGGTCGATGTCCCGAGCAATTTCGCCGCCGGTACGGCCTCCGAGATGGAGCCCGAGGCAGCCTGGTGGGAGGTCTACCACGACCCGTTGCTGACGGATCTGGTGCGCCGAGCCGCGCGGGAGAACCGCGACGTCAAGATCGCCGCCGAACGCTTGCGTGCCGCCCGAGCCGGTGAAACGATCAGCCAGTCGTGGCTGCTGCCGAGCGTCGGCGCAGCCGTGTCCGGCAGTGACCGCAGTACCGGCTACAACTCAACCATCAAACAGGGGTATCCGGATACCAAGACCGCCAGTGTGGGTCTGGACGTCTCGTGGGAAGTCGACCTAAGCGGCCGACTGCGAGCCGGTGCAGCGGCGGCTGACGCCGATGCGCTGGCCGCGGAACACAGCATGCGGGGAGTACGCCTGCTGGTGATGAGCGATGTCGTCAGCAACTATTTCACACTGGTCGGTGCACAGCGCCAGGTCGCAACGCTGCGCGCAATTTCGGCCATGCAGGATGAGACGCTGCGTCTGGTCACCGCGCGTCAACAGGTGGGCCTGGCATCCGCCTTCGACGTCGAACGCGCACAGACCGACGCCTTATCGGCGCGGGCGCAGATTCCGCCACTGGAAACCCAGGTCGCGGTGGCACGCCACCGTATCGCGGTGCTGATCGCCGACCCGTCTTTCAACACCAAAAATATCCAGCCTGCCATAGGGGACTTGACCGACGTCCCGGAGGCCAAGCCCGGCCAGCCCGCCGAGCTGCTGCAACGCCGACCTGATGTACTGGTGCTGATGGCACAGCTCGACGCCGCCAATGCACGTCGCCAACAAGCGAAAGCCGAGTGGTTTCCGCAACTCTTTCTTGGCGCGTCCTTCGGTCGCCAAGGTCTCAACCTGAACGGTGCCGATCTCGGCGCAGCGCGCTTCACCAACGTCGCGGGCCTTCTGGCGATGCCACTCTTCAACGCGGGGCGCACGCAAGCGATCAACGAAGCGGCCGAAAGTGCTCAACAAGAAGCGCTGCTGCGCGCCGAGGACGGCATCGTACGGGCACTCGAGGATGTGGAAAACGCCCTTGTCACGCTTGCGCAGGAACGCCGCCGCTCAGGGTCGCTGCAATTGGCCGCCGCGTCAGCGGAGACGGCACAGAATCGCGCCCAGTCGCTCTATAACCGTGGGCAGATCGACCTGTTGCCTCTGCTGGATTCGCAGCGTGCGCGCCTGAGTGCACGCCTGAGCGCCAACGAAAGCAATACCCGCCTGCTGCTCGATAGTGTGCAGCTCTACAAATCACTGGGCGGGGGCTGGCAGGTGTTCGAACAACCCTCCAACCCCACCGCATCGACCAAAGCCGACCGCCCCCCCCTTTCCTGAGTCTCTGTCGTTTTCCAAAGAGGAACCGTCTTGAAGAATTCCCTTACTGCGGCCGGCGCCCTGGCCGTCGCCGCCCTGCTTTGCGCGTGCAGCCCGGATCAGCCGTCCGTGCCAGCACCCCGAGCTGTACGTACCGTTGAAATCAACTACGGCAATGCCCTCGACGCCAGTCGCTACGTGGGCACCGTACAGTCGCGGCATGAAGTCGAGCAGTCCTTTCGTGTGGGCGGCAAGGTAGCCCAACGCAAAGTTGATGTAGGTCAGTTGGTGCATGAAGGCGACATACTGGCCGTGCTGGACGACAGCGACTACCGCCTCGCGGAAGAAGCGTCGCAACAGCAATGGGCTGCTGCCGTAGAGCAGACGCGTCAGGCGGAATCGGATCGCCAGCGTCTGACGGCACTGAAGGCTGATGGTTCGGTCAGCGCGGCCGACGAAGAGCGTGCGCGTACCAATGCGCAGACCACCCATGCAACCGCCGAGGCTGAAGCGCGCAAGCTTGAACTGGCACGCAACCGGCTCAAGTACACCGTGTTGCGCACCTCCCGCAGTGGCGTGGTCACGGCGGTACGCATCGAAGCCGGACAGGTCGTTGCCGAGGGGCAGCCAGTGATCACGGTGGCGAATCCGGACGAATCCGAGATCGTCATCGATGTGCCCGAGGATCGGATGTCCGCCTTCAAGGAGGCGCGTTTCAAGGCCTCGCTGGCCAGTGCGCCAAACGAAATCCTTGATGTCACCTTGCGCGAACTGTCGCCTCAGGCTGCGGCGCAAACGCGCACCTACCGTGCTCGCCTCAAGCCAGCCAAGGCTCTGCCACTGGGTGCCACCGCGACGGTAACGGCCGAGCGCGTGATGACCGGTGTCTCCGTGGCAGCGGTGCCGGCGACGGCACTGACGCAAACCGGCGGCCAGCCTGCGATGTGGGTGGTCACGCCCACGGGCAAGGACCCGGTAGGCACTGTCGAACTGGTGCCTGTCGCGGTAATGGGCTATCGCAACGATGAGGTGCTCGTCTCCGGGCCACAGGCCGGAGCATTGGTCGTCACCGCCGGGGTGCAGAAGATGGCATCCGGACTGAAGGTCGCGCTGCCCGGCGCGGCGATTGTTGATGCGAACGCTTCGCAGCAGGCCGCCCGATGAACAACTTCAACCTCACCGACTGGGCCTTGCGCCATCGCGCCATCGTTTTGTTCATGCTCCTCATTGTCGCGGTGGCTGGCGCCTTCAGCTTCACCCGGCTCGGCCAGCTCGAGGATCCGAATTTTTCCGTGCCCTCAATGACCGCCATGGTCATCTGGCCGGGCGCTACCGCCCAGCAGTTGCAGGACCAGGTCCTCAACCGCATGGAGAAAAAATTCGAGCAGATCGATAACTTCGAGAAGGTGGTGACCTACGCACGGCAAGGTTACGCCGGCATGACGCTCACCGTGCGCGGCGGCACCTCCAAGGCCGATCAACGCGAGGCCTGGTACCAGGCGCGCAAGAAACTCGACGACTTGCGCCTGGAGATGCCTGACGGCGTGGTTGGCCCGATCCTGAACGACGAGTACGGCGACGTGTATGGCCTGATGTACGCCGTCAAAGGCGACGGCGTAGACCAGGCAGAGCTGTCGGACGCGGCCGAGGACATCAAGCGCCAGATGCTGAAGGTGCCGATGGTCAAGAAGATTGATCTGATCGGCAAGCAGGCCAAGCGTGTCTACGTCGAGTTCTCTCACGAGCGCCTGGCAGCGCTGGGCATTACACCGCTCACCATCGCCGAAAGCCTCAAGAGCCAGAATGCGATGTTGCCCGCAGGCCAGATTGACACCCATGGCGACCGCGTCATGGTGCGCGTGAGTGGCCAATTCACCGGCGTAGAGGCCATTCGCAACGTCCCCATCTCCGCGGGCGGCCGGCTGATCAAGCTCGGCGATATCGCGACCGTTACACGTGGCTTCGAGGATCCGCCGACCTACACGGTCCGCCACAACGGCCAACCGGTGCTGATGCTCGGGATCACCATGACCAGCGATGGCAATATCGTGGACCTTGGAAAGGCGATGGACACTACCGTCGCCAAGATCCAGTCAGAACTTCCGCACGGCGTGGAGCTGGAGCTGGTGGCGGACCAGCCCACCACGGTGAAAGATGCAATCCTGGACTTCGGACGAGCACTGGCCGAGGCGCTGATCATCGTGATCGCGGTGAGTCTGGCCAGCCTGGGCTGGCGCGCCGGCCTCGTGGTCGCGGCCACGGTACCGCTGGTGCTGGGTGGTGTGGCGCTGGTGATGCTGGCGATGGGCTGGAACCTCGAACGCATCTCCCTCGGCTCACTGATTATCGCGTTGGGACTGTTGGTGGATGACGCCATCATCGCCATCGAGATGATGGTGGCGAAGATGGAAACCGGTATGGACCGCGTGAAAGCGGCCGCCTTCTCCTACCAGTCCACCGCCATGCCGCGCCTGACCGGCGCACTCATCACGGTGGTGGGCTTCCTGCCGATCGGCCTCTCGAAGTCCACCACCGGCGAGTACGCGGGCGGCATATTCTGGATCGTCGGTGCCGCGGTGCTGTTCTCATGGATCTGTTCCGGCATCTTCACACCGTACCTGGCGGTCAAGATGCTGCCCAACGACTTGGACAAGCACCAGCACGGAGAACAGCACGACACAAAGTTCTACCGCAACCTGCGCCGCCTGATCGACGCCGCCATCGAGCATCGCTGGGTGGTTATCGGTGCGACGGTGGGCGCACTGGTGCTTGCCCTGGCTTGCATCAAGCTGGTGCCGCAGCAATTTTTTCCCAACAGTTCGCGCCCTGAGCTGGTCATTGATTTACGCGTCAAGGAAGGCGCCTCCTTCGCCGCGACGACCGAGCAGGTCAAGCACATGGAGGAAATCCTGGCGAAAGACGAGGACGTTCGCTTTTATACGGCCTACACCGGCGCCGGCGCACCGCGCTTCTATCTCTCGCTCAACCCCGAACTGCCGAATCCGGGTTTTGCCCAGTTCGTTGTAATGACCAAGGATCTGGCTGCACGCGAGCGGGTACGTGCGCGACTGGTGGCCTCGGCCGACCAGCAATTCCCACAGGCATGGGTGCGCGTGACCCGGCTCGAGTTGGGGCCACCCGTCGGCTATCCGGTGCAGTTCCGCGTGGTAGGCCCTGATACCCAGGTGGTGCGCAAGATCGCCCGCGACGTGGAGAAAGTGGTTGCGTCCAACCCGAAGGTGCGCGACCTCCAGCTGGACTGGAACGACCCGGTGCGCACGATGAAGGTGGAGCTTGATCTGGACAAGGCGAGCGCGCTGGGCCTCACGCCGTCCGACGTGTCGCTGGCGACTCAGACCGTGATGAATGGCGCAACACTGTCGCAACTGCGTGAACGCGAGGACCTGATCGACATCGTGGCCCGTGCCGTGCCAGAGGAACGCTCGAACCTCGACACCCTGAAAAACATCAATCTTTACACACGCCAGGGCACGGTGGTGCCTCTGTCGCAAGTCGCACAGGTGCGCTCTGAACTCGAAGAGCCGGTCCTGTGGCGCCGCAATCGTGACATGGCGATCACCGTGCGTGCCGACGTGAAGGATGGAGAACAGGGTGTATCGGTGACGCAGGAAATTCGGCCATTGCTCAAGGAGGTCGAAGCCAGGCTGCCGACCGGTTACCGCATCGATGTGGGTGGTGCGGTTGAGGAAAGCGACAAGGCCAACAAGGCGCTGCTCGCGGTGGCCCCGCTGATGCTGATCACCATCCTGCTGTTACTCATGCTGCAATTGCAGAACTTTTCCCGCATGTGGATGGTGATGCTGACCGCACCGCTGGGCCTGATTGGTGTGGTGCCGGCATTGCTGGTGTTTCAATCGCCACTGGGCTTCGTCGCGATCCTGGGCATCATCGCTCTGGGCGGCATGATCATGCGAAACGCGGTGATCCTGATCGATCAGGTACAAATCGAGATCGCCGAGGGGCGCGACCCGTGGAATGCCGTGCTGGACGCAGCTATTCACCGAACCCGTCCGGTGATGCTGACCGCGCTGGCCACCGTGCTCGCGATGATCCCACTCACGCGCAGTGTGTTCTGGGGACCGATGGCGATTGCGATCATGGGGGGGCTTTCCGTGGCGACGCTACTGACGATTTTCTTCGTTCCGGCGTTATACGCTGCATGGTTCAAGGTCCGTCGCAGCAAAACGGCTGACATCCGGCAGGTGATGGCAGAATCGTCGCTGGCTTCCTGAGTCACGAGCGCTGGAAATGCGAAAAAAAGCCGCTCAGTGAGCGGCTTTTATTTGGAGCGGGCAACGAGGCTCACAGGCTAAGTGAACTCCAGGCTTTGCCGTTCCAGGGACGGTCTCCATTCTCGTCCTTGATGCGGGTCGGGAGGCCGATCATATCCAGTGCCGTGAGGAACAGTTCAGCCGACAGTTCCTCGAAGTTGACCATACGTTGCACGTCCCACTCGCCTCGGGCGACCAGCAGCGCTGCGGCAACCGGCGGCACGCCAGCCGTATAGGAAATGCCCTGGCTGTCGGTTTCCGCGTAGGCGTCTTCATGATCGGCCACGTTGTAGATGAACACCTCGCACGGTTGCCCATCCTTGGAGCCCTTGACCAGATCGCCGATGCAGGTCTTGCCGGTGTAGCCGGGTGCCAGCGAGCTCGAGTCTGGCAATGTGGGTGTACGTACGACAGACTGCTCGCAGCGTGGTGCGCAATACTTTGACAGACACTACTGAGGCGGCGACGGGAAGGCATTCATTCTTCCTGATTTGGTTTGCGAGCTGCGTCGAGCTGCTGAATTCCTAGAGACCATATGGTGCCTCAAAACCTAGTCAAATGCCCCCGTGTCTGAATCGTTCTAAAAATGTGTTTTCACACAGCCTGGGTCGGTTGCTGCCGATCGCGACGGGAAATAATCGGCCAAGAGCTGCCGCTTGAAAGTGCCCATGGATCCAATCTTTACTTTCGGCTGAGGTTTCCAGACGCAGATTTCACGTAGCAGCGAGTAAAAAAGGCGTTTTCACCGATCAATGACCAGGCAGTTTTGGATGACCGACTTTTTCAACAGAATCGGTTGTTTGCAGCCCTTTTTCACAGGTAGCAATCGGCCAGGAACGGAAATCAAGGAGGTTACGATGACCATCCATAAGCCGTCCGTTGTACTACGCCGTTTGATGCAAGAATCGGTCTGCGCGTGAAGAGGCTGCTGGCAATCGACAAAACTAGATCATGCCGTTACACCATAATTGGTACGTCAACGGAATGGCCAGGCCTGTAATGGGCGGCAACACTAGGATGTTGGACGGCTCCAAGTCCATTAGCCCACCAATGCAGTTGATACCGATTGGGGGATCTATGGAGCTACGTGACCAAGGTGATCCCGCGGCTAAAGTTTCGTCGACGCCAGGCATCGCATGGACTCATTGGCTGCGTCCCTTTGGTGGGCGCCGGTGTAAAGCGGGATGCACATACAGGATACAGCTTACGAAAATATGTCTCCCAGTACACCTCTGCACTGTCAGGGATCGCCGTATGCATGGGTTTAACTCGTCGCCAGGGCGTTTTCAAGATCCGCCGAGGACAAGCGCTCTGCGTCCTCAAGCAAGCGACGGATAGCCGCCGTCAGGCGCTTTTCGATTTGCCAAGGGTCGGTCATGACGGCTAGCTCCGGCGCCAATTGCGGGGGCATACCCAGCAGCTGATCCCGCAACAAGCGGCCCGCGTTATAGGCCCCGGTTTCCACCGCGATGCGCTCGACCAAGGAGCCTTGCTGCTTGTGAAAATTGGCTTGCTCTTGCAGGGCCAGGTAGTGCTCCCGCAGAGCGCGAGACTTTTGAAAGTCCACCGCCTGCCCGACTTGCGGCACCGCAGGTTCTTTCGCGGTGATTTGAGCTTCCCGTTGAAGGCGAAGCCGTTCGTGGCGGTCCGCGACGGCGGCTTTGCTGGGGTCGGCAGATTCGGCCAATAGTGCTTCGGTGGCTTCCAGCTCTACCTTGCCGTCATCGGTCAGTACCAACCGATTCTGATTAGCCAACTTGGACACATACGATTTAGCCCAGCCACGCCGTGCCGCAAACTCAGTTTTACTGATTACAGTCATGATGGAATGTCCTGTTCACCTATTGAATACGGGGGATTCACCTGTTCACCACTGTTCACTAAGCTGGTGAACTGTCCGCTAACACTTTCCCGCGGGTTTCCGACCCCGTGCCCTTTGAAAGTCCTCAGGGTCCCCGGCGCCTTTTCGGTGGCCTGGCCAGCAGATCCGCCTCGTTCGACTAGTCTCTGTGGACGATCAGTCAGAAGGTGAGAAGTCATGGAAATGATTGCCGTGCGTTCCAGTGCGATGACCGCCGTTGGCTACGATCCTGCAACGAGACGAATGAGGATCCGCTTTGAACAAGGCCACTCCTACGACTTCTGCGGTGTCCCATCAACCATACACAATGGCTTGATGGCAGCTGTGTCCAAAGGCGCCTACTACAACCAGCACATACGCGATCGCTTTCAGTGCTGAGACGCGCCTTGATGGCCATGCCTTGGTGCGATCACCTTCAGCTTTAACACCCCGCCCCCCTTTCTGAGGATGTGCAATGAGCTATGCCGCAGAAGCGTTCAACGTGATGATTGCCTCACCAGGTGATGTAGCCTCCGAGCGCGCGATTGTGCGCGACGTCATTTATGAGTGGAACGCAGTTCATTCCAATACACGGAAGATCGTTTTGCTTCCCATTGGCTGGGAGTCTCACTCCTCTCCCGAAATGGGCAACTCCCCTCAAGCTATCATCAATGAGCAAATCCTAGAGAAATGTGACCTGCTGATAGGCGTGTTTTGGACGAGGATTGGTACGCCAACCGAAGACTACGCGAGTGGCACCGTCGAAGAGCTCGAAAAACACATTCAGTCAGGCAAGCCAGCAATGTTGTATTTTTCATCTCAACCAGTGGTCTTCGACTCCGTTGAGCTTGAGCAGGCCGCAGCAGTTAAGAAATTCAAAACCGATTGCCAAAGTCGAGGGCTCTATCAGAGCTACGACAGTCTCGCGGACTTTCGAACAAAGCTTTATCGACACCTCCAGCTTAAGGTCAACGAGCATCCAATCTTCAACAAATTGGAAAGCCATAGCTCAAGCGAAATCTCCGAATCTCAAACGCAGATTCCGAAGCTTTCTGATGAAGCTCAAATTCTGTTGAAGGAAGCTAGCCTGGACGCTCATGGGACAATCATTCATGTCGAATACATGGAAGGTACAGACGTCCAAACAAACGGTAAGAATCTCGTCGCCGAAAAGAGAGACCGCCGAGAAGTAGCCAAATGGGAACAAGCGATTCTCGAACTCTCGAACGAAGGGCTTATCGTTGGTCAGGGCTACAAAGGCGAGATCTATCAAGTCACAAATCTTGGTTACCAGATCGCAGACATGATTGCCCTTTAGCCAATCCTTTGAAAAGACGGACATCCCTGCGAAGGTTTCAGCTAGAGAGATTCCGCGAGTTCGATCACCCGTGTAGGGGGCGGCCCTTGGGGAGGACCCGTGAAATCTGCCCCCCCTACCCGGCCTGCCCGGCTCATGCCTTCGGTTCCGCCTCGCTCAGGTCCAGGCGCTTGGCCACCCAGCGTTCGTACAAGCCGATGGAAACATCGGCGCCGGCCATCGCGGTCAGGCAACCCAGGGCGCCCGCTGTCCAGATCGACAGGCCCGCACCGAACAGCAACATCATCGCTGACACGCCGCAGACGATGCAGGCACCGGATCGAAGTGCAAGGCGGCGCACTAACGCCCAGCCTCGTGCACCGTCCTTGTCAGCGCGCCACATCTCGCCGGACACGCCGCCAACCAACGACAGGGCAATCACCAACCAGATCGGCATCTCTGCCAGTGCCTGTTGCTCGTTCGTCATTGCCCTGCCCCTTAAACAAAAAGACCCGGCGCAATGGCCGGGTCAGGTGGTGGGTGGCCTGCCGCGCTTGGCGGTCGCACCCATCGAAGATGCCCCCTTTTTACAGGTCGATTCTGGTGGCAGCAAGACCGTTTTAATGCCATCCGGTGAATGTGTGGGTGACGCCCGGTGAACGGCAGGCGAATGTCGGTGAATATCTATCCCGGCTGTCTTTTGCTTTTCTGGCGTCCCATGCGTCCCACCTCTCTAAAACTAGGTGGGACGTCTGAAAGCCCCGTAGATTGGGGCTTTGCCCCACCGTCCTACTTTTATCTCTCTTTTCTCGTGTATAGAAAGAATATTTAAAAATACGCGTGCGCGTGAACACGCGCATTGATGCCCGCTACGCACACACGGGCGGGAGGCATGAAAAAGGTGGGACGGTGGGACAGCCCAACAACGACGGGGCCTGCGCCCGTCCCACCACCGCAAAAAGCGGTGGGACGGATGCAGGCCGGTGGGACGGCGTGAGCCAGAGTAATGCCCACGATCAAGCCGCTTCCCCCAGGAGGAAGTGCTCGACCACGATGTGGGCGTCATGCAGGCGCTGGTAGTAGAGATTACGGGTGCAACCACTGTTCGCGAGGCGTGCAGCCAGAGGCGCATCGGGCTGGAAGTAATGCACCTTGACCACCGTCATCAACTCGGGATCAAGGCGTTTCTTGACGATGCGCTCGATGTCCAGCGAGGCTTCCAGCGGCACCCTGCTCCCGCGCCTGCCGCGCACGAGCTGGCCACCGCTCTCCATCATCATGGCGACCATGTTGCCGCCCGAATAACCGGCGGCGACCTCGTCGCTGTGCAGCTCCTGCGCCCATTGTTTCAGGGCCATGTCGATTGTCTTAATCATCGAAGCACGGCTCCTCAAACTCAGATTGTTCCAGCGCAGGCGCCCTGCCCCAACCCTCTGGTTTCTTGTACGCCCATGGCCGCTGGCCGCTCTTGCTCAGAGCGCCCAAACGGAACCGTCGCCACCCCAGTCGATGCAGAATCGCGCCCACGCGCATCTGCTCGGGTTTGCCCCAATGACCGGGATCGAGCTTGAGCGCCTGACTCATTACTTCACTGCCGGTGGTGGTCTCGCCGATCTGCGACTCTTCGAGCCAGGTCAGGATGGGCGTTTCCCATTCGTCCACCACAAAGCGTTCGTCCTGTTCCTCGCTAAACATTGGCGCTTCCTCTCGCGTCACCCACCAGAGGTCCCCAGCCTCAAAGCAGAACATCGCTTCGGCCCAAAGCTGGTCGCGGATCTCGCGCAGCAACGCCACATCGACCTTGGTACAGGCCACCGGCCAATACCGGCGGTTGCCGGTGGCGTCCTTGAGGTACTCGTCCTGGTTGGTGGTACCAACGAAAACACACTGACGTGGCACGTCGAGGGTTCTGCGGCCATAGCTTTCGCGGTAGGTGTCAGTCGATGCCGAGAAGAACTGCTTGGCCTTTGTGCTCTCGGCCTTGTTGAAGCTGTCCAGCTCGCCCAACTCGACGATCCACTTGCCACGAATCGCCTGAAAGCCGTCCTTGTCGCCGAGGGCAAACGGCGTGTCCATGAACCACTCGCCACCGAGCACGCTCATCGCGGTCGACTTACCAGCGCCTTGTACGCCTTCGAGGATCATCACCGAGTCCGCCTTGCAGCCGGGTTTCATCACCCGCGCCACGGCCGAGATCATCCAGCGCTTGCCGACCTTCGAGGTGTAGTCGGTTGCTTTCACCCCCATGACATCGGTCAACCAACGCTCCAGGCGCGGAACACGATCCCATTCCAGCTTTTTCAAGTACTCGCGCACCGGGTGGAAGGCGTGGTCATGCGCCACGACACTCACCGCCTCGATCACGTGCGAGGACTTCACGCGCAGGTTGTACTGCTGCGCGATCCACTTCATCACGCGCACGTCGTCGATGTCGGCCCACTCACCGGTACCACCACCATAGGGCGCCGCACGCAGCTTGACGATTTTCGAGCTGAAGGCGCAGTAGCTGATCACCCCGGCCCAGCGTTCGTCGTGAGCGAGAATCAGCTCCACGTTCTGCATGTGCGCGATCAGCGCGCCGCTTTCACTGCGAGCGAGCTGATCTTTCCAGCCACCGGCGGCCGGTGGACGCACCACGGCCAGCACTTGCCGGCGGACCGCGTCGAGGCCTTCGGCGACGTGCAGGTCGTTGAAGTCGGTCCACTTGTCGTGACGCTCGACCGAGAAGATCGGCGCAACAACCTGGGCACCGACGATCAGCGCGGCGTTGCTCGCCTTCTCCTCGCCCGGGTTCCAGGCATCGCCATTGGGCTTTTTGGTCTTCCAGTCATCGTCACGGCAGATGATCAGTGGGCAGCCGGCGAAGCGCTCGCGCATGACCTTGCACACGGCCAACAGGTTGCCCGCATCGAAGGCCACGGCCACAGCGAGCGACGTCGCCATGTGCAGGCTGGCGCCGGTGGCGTAACCCTCACAGACCAGCACCGGTTCGCCCGGTACCGGATGCGGACCGAGCAGGTGAAAGGTGCCCTCCTTCGCCATGCCGTAGGGCCAGTAGGATTTGTCGCGGCCGGTGTCTTCCTGCTTGTTCGGGAAGATCACCTGCAGGCCCATGATTTGATCACGGGCATTCTTCATCGGCACCAATACCGCACCGGTGCGTGGCGCGTAGCGGACGTTGATGCCGACGATCTGCTTGCGGTCCAGGTAATCGCTGCGCCCGGTGGTCGGCATGCGCTCGAACAAACCTTGCGCTCTTTTCGCGGCCCGCCGCGCAGCGTTATTCGCGATTTCCGCAGCGCGGCGCTTGGCTTCTTCCTGGCGAGCGCGCATCACTTCGCGCTCTTCCGGCGACATACGACCGGCCTTGACCTTGATCTTCTGCGTCTCGCCCGAACGCCAGTCACCGAAAGCGCCGAAGATAAGCGTGTCGCCCTTCTCCGTGCGCTGCTCGTGGACCACGTACCAGCCGTTCTTTTCCTTGCCCTTGTCCTGCGATGTCTTGCAGCGGGTCAGCTTGCCGAACACCAGCGGTTGCGATGGCTCCAGACCGTAATCGGCGAATTGGCCCAACACCTCATCGAGCATGCTGAATCCCCCGCTCAGAGAGTGATTGGCAGCTGATGCACTGCGAGCAACCCGGCTGCGCCAGGCGGCGCGCTTCCGGGATTGGATCGTCACAGGCTTCGCAGAACAGCAAGGAATGGGCAGCGCTTTCGGCCTTGGCAGCGCTACGCGCGGCCATGGCCTGATCGATACGTTCCTGCACCAGATCATTGGCGAAATCGGCAATATCAGCCACGGTCAGCACCTCGCGTCGTCTGGTTGACGTAGGTGGCGCGGTTGAACAAACCCAGCAGTCCTTGAATACCGCGGAACACCTGCAGGCGAATCGCCGCCAGTTCCTGATCAGTCACCACACCGTCGCCGATGCTCTTGGCCCAGGTCTCGGCCAGATCAGCGACCTGGCGGAAGTATTCGGCGATGCCGGTGGTGAGCGTTTCGGGCATGTCGTTGGTGTAGGTGTCGGCCAGCTCCTGCCAGATCGTGTCGCCGACCAGCGCATGCACCGCATCCAGAATGCGGCGATCCTTGGTCAGTTCGAGGATCTCGCCAAACTCCTGAATGTTGATGGAGTGACTCGGGTGGGTCGGCGACAGTTTGTGCTGCAGCGTGGTCGGGTTACGACCGGTCGTGGCAGCGATGGCAGCAGCGCCGCCCGGGTAATCGCGAGCGGCGTGGTACAGCGCTAAATCGAGCGGCAGGATTTCCCGCTGCGCCCGTTCCAGAGAACTGAGAGCAATTCGGCTCATGGCATTAATCCTAAAAGTTGCCAGTGCCGCGCGACAGAAGTTGGTGATACATTTGTCGCGTGGCTTGGTATGGCCCAAACGCCGGGAACCCTTGCAGGGGATGACCGGCACCGTGCCGGGGCGAACAATCCGTTGTTCACCCCTGGCGCAACAGCTGCCAGCTCTGTGGTAAGAACGGCAGCAACACCAAGGCTTCCGAGCCTTGGAAACGCGATGAAGGTCGGCGGCATGTGGTGTGCTTGCCTTCCGACATCGCAACCCGACCGCATTGTGGTGATGCTGTCGGGAGAAACTGGGCGACCCTTGGGTCGCCTTTTTTCTATGCAGCGTTTTCTACGCTGTGATTAGCTGGTGCCTGCATTCGCAAATATTGCCAATCAATGTCTGGTCTTAACGACTCACACGTCACTCGACCGCTGCTATGTCGATCAATCGAAATGGATAAAGCTGCGTTCGCCCGACGATTGCCTTAAGCGACCTGCTTTAATTGGCCGACTGAGGTATTACACCGAGAGGCAAAGGTCTTGAGCTGTGCGTCGTCTAGGATCTTTATGTATTCGAGAAGCGTCATTGCTAACCCCCTATTCAACACAAGATTAGCAACTGCTAATTCGGTCCGCAATAGCAAAACGTAATTTACATTTTGCTAACGGAGCACGGATGATTCCCTATATGAATATCTACGAAAAACGCCTCACGATTCTTAAAGCCTTGATTGGTGAAAACCAACTCAAGGACTTTGCCGGAGCGCATGCAGATGTGGACGCTTCGTACATTTCTCAGATCCTGAACGGGCACCGGACGTTGGGTGACCGGGCTGCCACGAACCTTGCTAAAAAGCTCGCAATTCCTGCTGATTTGCTTACCACGGGAACCTACTCAGCCGAGGATCAGCATCAAATCACCGCCGCTTGGATAGCACTTGGCCTCAAGCCCCCAGTTTTGCCCCACCCCGCTTTCTTCAATGCAACCATCAACGAAACCGCCCTTAGAACCGCTGAGGAGCGAGAAGCAAGCGAGCAACGGCGCCCCGCCCCAGTGCCCGTAGTCGGAAAGGCAATGTTGGGTACTGACGGCTATTTCGACGCGCTTGAATACCCCCCTGGGCATGGCGACGGGTACTTGGAAATCATCAGTTCCGATCCCGATGCATACGGATTGAAAGTCGTGGGAAGCAGCATGCACCCACGCATCAAAAACGGGGAGTTTGTACTTATTGAGCCGAATCATCGTTATCAAACTGGCGATGAGGTACTCGTGCGGACCACCGACGGTAGGGCGATGGTGAAAGAGTTCATTTATCACCGGGACGGTCAACTTCGGTTCGACAGCATTAACGACAGCTACCCTCCTATCTTCTTGGAAGAAAAGCTCGTCGAAAAAATTCATTACGTAGGCGCTATTTTGAAGGCGTCAAAGTACTTGGAGATCTGAAATTTAGCATTTGCTATTGCGAAACAGATTAGCTATTGCTAATTTGCGCTCACTCTTTCACCACAGAGCGAGTCAAATTCATGCATACCAAAGCTACGATTCACCTGCACCCAACCATCGCTGATCCCTGCCGCATTTTCGAGGTTCGCCGTCTGGCCCGAGAAACTGGCTGCGCTTTTATCAGCACCAAGACCTTCAAAAAACGTCGCCCTCCTGCCAAAAGTTTCGACCCGAACGGCGGAGGGCACGCGGCATGATCAAGTACAAGATCGACAACCGCACCCTGCAGTTGCTCAACGCCCAGGTCAACCTGACCGAGACCTTCAATCACGTCCTGCGCACAGCACCGAAGCGTGAATGCCTGGCATTCCGTCTCAAGGCTGAGCGCGGCACAGTGGAAAGCACTTTTGTCGTGGAGCTGGGCAGCGAACGCCACACGCTGACCCTGCAGAACGACAAGAAGATGCACCTCAAACTGGCTGACTTCATCGAAGAGATTGCCAACGGTCCGTTCGACGCGAACAACTCCAGCGACCTGGTGCATCTCCCGCATGCCGATCGTCAATACGGCCGTTTTGAAGTCCAGGACAAACAGCGCGTGTTCGAACTGGTGCACACCGGCGGTGTGCTGAGGCTCGACATGGGTTTCGAGCTTCCCCTGCATGTGGCGCTGCATCGCACCCATTCGCGCCGCGGCGTCACCGCCATCTTGAGCATCGGCAACAAGAGCCCGCATACGCGCTGCTTCACCTTGTACGACTCCGATGCCGAGATCTACGCAAAGCTCACTGAGTCCATCAACCATCTTGCTGCAGCAGCCACTCCAGCTGCGCACGCTGCATAGGAGGACGCCATGGAACGCACCCTCGCCCAAGCAGCCGCTCAACTCGGCCTCACTCGCCCCAAACTGATCACTCTCATGCGGGAAAAAGGTTTGCTCAAGGGAAACTTGCCGGCGGACCCGAAGCGCGACAAAGCGTACCTGCGGGTCAAGGACAGTCCCTGGTATGACGAGAAACACGGAATGCAGTACAGCCAGTCGACTCGGGTGAAGCAGGCCGGTATCCGCTGGCTGGCCGAGCAGTTGGACATCGATCTTCCTGCCATCCCGGCAGATCGCCGTGACGTGGCCTAGGGAGTACGCCCGCCAGATCGTTGCCATGCGCACACGCGAGGAGCGCAACGCCGCGCTCCTCGAAGTGCCCGAACATCTGCGCGAGCTGACCAGACGCCACTGCCTGAACGCCTGGAACCACCCGGCACGACAACAACGCAAGGAGGCTCGACAAGCCCATGAGTAACGCTGCACAGAATCCGCTTCGCCTGCATCCGGCGCCCGAATCGGCCACCGTCGAACTGCTGTATCGAATCTTCGGTGACGTCCTGATCCCGCTGGAAAAAGTCCGCGAGCAGTACTTTCGCAATCTCAACGAGCAATCGTTCGTGACGGAGATCAACAGCGGCCGCATCCAGCTTCCCATAACCACGCTGGACACCAGCCGCAAGGCCCTCAAATACGCCCACATCCGGCACGTCGCCTCGCTGATCGATATCCGCGCCTACAAAGCCGACGAGAGCATGCAACGCCAACAGGGCGAACCCATACAAGCAGAAGCGAATTTAGAAAGGAATAAACATGGAAATTCATAGCGAAACTCTTGCCGAGGACGAGCTGGTCGCAATCACCGGATATCAACGACCTTCATTGCAACTGGACTGGCTCAATCGAAATGGCTGGAAATACGTACTTACAGGTGCAAGACGACCCGTTGTTGGTCGCGTGTACGCACGAATGAAACTGTCCGGTGTGAAGCCTTCATCTGACAATATTGCGGCTGAAGCCTGGTCGCTAGATCTTTCACGCGTGGGGTGAAAATGCGACCAAGAAAGGCTGCAAATCGGGATCTGCCACCTCGAATGATCAGGCGGGTTAGGTCAATGAAAAACGGCTCAGAGTGGGTCGGGTACTACTACGACGGGAGAGATGATCAGGGGAAGAGGAAGGAAATTCCGTTGGGTGGCGACTTGGATGTCGCCAAGGCGGAATGGGCGAAACTCGATTGCAAGCCAATTCCGCAAAAGAACACCCTTCTGGGAAAAGTTTTCGACCGATACGAAGCCGAGATCATTCCGGCGAAAAAACCTAGAACCCAAAAGGACAACTTGCTTTCACTGACGCAACTCAGGAAAGCATTCAGTGAAGCGCCCATCAATGCGGTGACACCACAGGTGATAGCCCAGTACCGCGACAAACGGACCGGGAAGGTTCGGGCGAATCGCGAGATCTCACTGCTCTCGCACATCTATAACATTGCCAGGGAATGGGGTATCACTGACAAGGAGAACCCAGCCTCCGGTGTGCGCAAGAACAAAGAGACACCACGTGACTTTTACGCTGATGCCACGATCTGGAATGCCGTCTACGGTGTTGCCGTGCCAGAACTCAAAGACGCCATGGACCTGGCCTATCTTACGGGCCAACGCCCTGCTGATGTCCTATCCATGCGCGCTACGGATATCACCGACAGCTTTCTGCAGGTTGCCCAGGGCAAGACCTCGAAAAAGCTCCGCATCCGGCTCGATGCCGGCGAGATCATTAACGGTTTGGGTGAGCTGATAGAAAAGCTGCTCGCACAGCGGAAGGCGCGCGCAGTGCGAAACCCGTACTTGATCATTACGGAGGATGGTCGCCGCGTGACCGCGCCAATGCTTCGCCTACGGTTCGACGATGCACGCAATGTTGCTATCGCGAAAGCTCTAGAGGACGAAGATGCGCAACTCGCTTCAAGCATCCGACAGTTCCAGTTCAGGGATATCCGGCCGAAGGCAGCCAGTGAGATTGACGATCTTGGTCATGCCAGCCGACTGCTTGGGCATACCGATAAACGCATAACAGAAACAGTTTATCGACGCGTCGGCGAGATCGTGAAACCCACACGATGAACCCAACATAATCGGTTAAATTCGCTCAGGAGCGCTCTAACCGCTCACCTAGAACTTAAGAGCTGCTCTCCGCGACATGCAGCTCTCGGCCAATAGCTCCCAGTTGTATCCGGCAGCAACCGGCCCAGAGTGTGTAAAAACGCATATGGACTCGCGGTGACGGTTACGCATCCGGTTCGAAGACACCTGCATCCACGAGCATCTCAACTAACGCCTCTGGCCATACCGTTTCTCCAGTAGATCTCAGCTCGGGAGCGGACCACCAGTGATGATCTGCCATGACCTGAGTCTCGTGTAAGGTCCATTCGGAGCTAGAAAGGATCTGGCTTTCCGCGTGCACAACGAAATACTGCTCAACTGCGAATACCGTCTCGCCGCTGGGCAGGAGCATTGAAAACCTCCGATCTGCCACAGGCCCTACAACTGTGTTGACCTGAATACCGGTCTCCTCACGCAGTTCACGTATTGCAGCAGCGTGGAATGTTTCTCCGTCCTCAAGACCACCGCCAGGGGTGGCCCAGTAATTTCTACCGGCTAAGGCACCGTCTTTATGGAGAAATTTGAAAAGCAGGACATCTCGAGAGGGGCTTATAACTAGTAATCGTGCTGCCTTTCGCTCACGCATTTGACGTATATCTTCCCTAAAATTTTGAGATGTGGAGTGCAGCCCTGATTAGTCGGAGGTCACCCACATGGCTCGTAGCGTTACGATGGGGTAATGATACTTCAGCAGGGCTGCCCATGAAGCGCTTCATCCAAGGTGAGCATCGCGGCCAAAGCACATTGCTTCCCGAGAGCCTCGACGACTACGTCAGCGATACCAACCCAGTGCGCGTAGTTGATGTTTTTGTCGACGAACTCGACCTGATCAGGCTGGGTTTTGACGGAGCAGTTCCAGCTGATACGGGCCGACCTGGTTACCACCCTGCGATCCTGCTAAAGATCTACATCTACGGCTATCTCAACCGCATTCAGTCGAGCCGACGCCTTGAACGAGAAGCCCAACGCAACATTGAGCTGATGTGGTTGACCGGGCGTTTGATGCCGGATTTCAAGACCATCGCCAACTTCCGAAAAGACAACAGCAAGGCCATCCGAGGCGTCTGTCGCCAGTTCGTCGTGCTGTGTCAGCAGTTGGGACTATTCGGAGAAAATCTGGTCGCCATCAATGGCAGTAAATTCAAAGCAGTCAACAACCGCGACCGCAATTTCACCAGCGCCAAACTGAAACGGCGAATGGAAGAAATTGAATCGAGTATCAATCGGTATCTGACTGCGCTCGACGAAGCCGATCAGCAAGAACCCTCAATCGCACAGCCCAAAGCTACTCGTCTGCAAGAGAAAATCGACAAGCTCAAAGTTCAGATGAAAGAGTTACAGGTCATTGAAACTCAGCTCAACGAATCGCCGGATAAACAGGTCTCACTGACCGATCCAGACGCCCGCTCCATGATGACTCGCGGCACGGGAATCGTCGGTTACAACGTGCAGACAGCGGTCGATACCCAGCACCATTTGATCGTTGCGCATGAGGTGACCAACGTCGGTTCTGACCGCGATCAACTCAGCTCGATGGCCAAGCAGGCCCGCGAGGCGATGGCGTCAGAAACGTTGTCGGTAGTGGCTGACCGAGGATACTTCAAAAGCGAAGAAATCCTGGCTTGTCACGATGCAGGCATCATCGCCTATGTGCCCAAGCCGATGACCTCTGGAGCCAAGGCTGACGGGCGTTTCAATAACGATGCGTTCATCTATGACACGGCGAAAAACGAATACATCTGCCCGGCTGGAGAAGCGCTCATTTGGCGCTATACCAACGTTGAAAAAGGCCTGAAGTTGCATCGGTACTGGAGTTCAAAATGCCAACGTTGCTCACTGAAATCGCAATGTACACCAAGCACAGAGCGGCGAGTCCGACGCTGGGAGCATGAAGCAATACTTGAAGAAATGCAGAGCCGGTTGAGCAACGCGCCGGAGATGATGCGAGTCCGAAAACGAACGGTTGAGCATCCCTTCGGGACGCTCAAACAATGGATGGGTGCGACGCACTTCCTGACACGAAAGCTTGCAGGGGTGAGTGCCGAGATGAGCTTGAACGTGCTCGCCTACAACCTGAAACGGGTCATGAAAATCATCGGTACCACTGGTTTGATGAAGGCTTTAACGGCGTAAAAACCGGTATTTTTACCCATCCAAAAGGACTCCAAGAGGCTGCTGAGGCGTTTCAACTGATCTTGGAAACGTCGTGGCCTTCATCAGTTGCAAAGCCTGAGCACGGTCTACTAGCGTCGCTTTAGAAAACCCGATTTAGCCGTTTTTACACACTCTGGGCCAATAGCGGACGCTCGAGGGTGCGAAATTGCAAACCGAACTTCAGTTCTTCGCCTTAAATAAAAATTTTAGTTGCTCCAGTTTGACAGTTGGGCAGGGTTGGCGATTTTTTTATGGATCTTCCGTGGAATGTGCGGAGCCTCCTCTGCCAATGCATCAAGACGAGAACGGACGTTGTGTATTAGCTCCTGAGTTATTGGCGTCGCTAATCCGATCTGTTCAAACTCTCTTCCAATGGAGTTATATTTAGACCCCGCAGTCCTGTGCTTTTCTGCTTTTTCCTGATAAGCCATCGAGGCGGAAAATGTTGCTAGGACTGCTGCTAAAATACTAAAAAAACCAAGCATTATCTGCAACCATAATGCGGGTTGGTTCTGCAGCGTCGCGAACACAGTGGTACCGGTTATAGCAGACAGCACTGCTGCCGAGCCAGATAATCGCGCGTGCATTTTAGTGTAGTATTCAGCAGATTTGTAATGCCCAACGGCTACTGTACTACACCGTGTATACCATTTTCTCAGCAGCTGTTCGGTGTCAACTGGTAGCTCAAGATCCACTGACATATAACCCCCTACAAAGTAACCTATAAATGGCAAAGCCGGCCTAATCGTATTACACTACTAAAATTAAGATCTGAAGCTTCTCGCATCATTCCAACTTGTAGTACTCAAGTGGCTGCCATCGCTTAACTAGCGTAAAATATTACCGATTCCTAGTTATAGGGAAGCGGGTTAATGAGTATTCCACTCAGAGTATAGGGTCATAGGAAAAATTTCCGTTTTCGATAGCCATTCCTTCCCCTCTCCTCCACCTATCCAATCGATCTGCATACTGCGCACTACCGGGCTTCAATATTGACCCCATCAGATATAAATCAAGATCTACAATTTTTACAGCCCTAGAACTGGGGCAGATCTCTGCCTGTTGATAGAGAAAATCAAAAACATAGGTTTTTCCGCCCTGAATATTTTTGTATTTATCTAGCATTTTATGACTAATAATATTTCGTATTGCTTCTTTGTCCTGTGATGACATTCGCGCACCGAATATTATTCCAGTAACCTGACTGAAATCATAATAAAACAAACGTTGCAAACTGTTATAGGCCGAGCAGCCGGAAATCCACTTAGTGGGCTGGCGCAACATTAGTCTGCATTCTTGCTCGTACTGCCAGCACTTATTTTTGGTAAGTAATTGCTCTCTAATTTTTTTATGATACTCCAGCCTTGATGATTCTGAGTCGAAGCTATAGCCCGTGTAGATTACTGGTAGCAATGAAAATGCATCTATCGGATGAAGCTGATCTTTGTAATTGATATCTTCGATTTCGAAAGCAGCACTAACAGATGAGAGGTGGTTTGTTGCAACAGCTAGTGAGTCTTTTTTTCTAATTGGACACTGATTTAGGCAGCCATTTATCGGTCTATAAGTCAGACAAAATCCCGTATGACTCGCGGCATAGTGAGACCACATCAACATGTCTGAATTTGTTCTAGATAATGAGATGGAGTATCCCGAGCCAGGGGCATAAAGGTTTAGCAGTGCCAATAGGTGTTCCAGCGAATTTTCAAGCTTGGAGAGCTCCATGAGTGAGACGTGCCTATTACTGAAAACTCGCTCTATTATTTTTTCTTTATGAGCGTGAAAGTCGATTATTAACTGCTCATAAGAAACTGGACCTATCTTTGTTAAATAAGCCGCAGCAATTTTTGCTTCATGATCATTCTCCCATAGGCTTGTTAGTGTTCGTGTCCAGTCGCCTGAAAATTCAAATTTTGACTGCATATCGATAGGGTCGTTAAGCTCTTCCTTTGAGGCGAAATACCATTCATCGTAAAGTAAGCCTTTTTGTGAAAGCAAGTTTGACGATCGATACCGATAGACATGCATTTTTACTCTCCTATGCTGACTTTGAATTCTGTATTAGGCCTAAGCTCCATCTGCCATAGTGGAAGCTTGTCGCCTTTGTATCCCTTGGGGATCTCAACCGAAAAAATCTCGGGATCTGCCGCTGTATCTAATGCAATTACTCGCTGCTCGTAAACCGTATGTTGTTTGTAAGCAGTGCTAACCATGGAGCTTAGATGGCCAATGATTCCAAATCCTTGTTGACGCGCATCGTCCACTTCCTCTTGATGTTCAGGCTGATAGTCAAGCTTCACTCCCGCCAACCGTTCGCTATCAAATAGTGCCTCACCTTCAGATTCCGACCACTTTCCAAATTGAATGAGATAGAAGGCAATGTTTTTCTCAGTTCCGTCTGTAATCTCATTCTCGTCGCAATAAAATTTTATATCCGAAATAATAAAACTTGCCTGACCATCGTCTGTGATAAATGCTTCCTTTTCGGGATCGGCAACAAAAACAACTGAAAGAGGCGGCTTCGTGCCAATCATCCTGTCTCCAATGATCGACATCTCATTTTTGGCTATAGCTTCAATAAAGCTGATGCTGCATTTCGTCTTATGCTCTGTAAAAGAGCTTTTGGAAAGTAGCACCCACTGATTGAACTGGGAAAAGAATACCGCAAACTTAAGCGCCGCACCGTTTAGCTGCGCATAATTCTCAAGCTTTTGGATGTAGTCACTTTTAACAGGGAAGGGAGATTTATAATTCTTGAAATGACAGTTTTTGACTTCTACAAAAATTCTCTCCCCACTTTTTAGGACAATTAAATAGTCTGGAGGCTGAAGATCGTCATCATCAGTAAATATCGAACCACTGTCCTCTTGCTTTATAAGCTTGCATCCACCGAGAGCTCCAGCAACATGAGCAAACATTGCCTCTACTCTTTTACCATGTAGCAGCTTTGCATCTTCGAACGACTCTTTTAGTGAGCTTTTTACGAGCCCCATGAATTCTCTAGCATCCTCATCCTCAGAGACTTTAAATCCATGTTCTCTACCAAGGGCAGTGAAAAGATCTATCACTTCAAATTTACCAGGGTTTCTCTTAATTCTCTTCATCGCTAAAACTCTATTTAGATGAGTAGGCTCTTTGAGCATAACCCTGAATTTATCATCGTAAGAATATCTCTTACAGATAAGTTCGACGTAGCCTGCCTATGACTCCAAGTCAGAACCCTTACACTTGGCGAATGGCGGGCGGCCAAAGCCCTAGAGTTCCCGTAGTCGCATAATTGCATCTGTGATTGCTTGCGCGTTCGTATCCAAGGTTTCCATCGCCACAACTGCGTTTTCTGCAACAGCGTCTACGCCATTATCTGAAAGCCATTTCGTGACCTCCTCAATTGCTGCGGCCAAGGCATGTTGGTTGTGCAGCAGCAATGTCAGAGCATCTGCCGTGGCGACGTTGGATTCAGAACTGTTTGGCATGGGATCGTCCTTGAGCGAGGTTCCTTGACAGCGTAGTCCAGGGCAGTCGGATCATCACCAACGCAGCGTTTGCCGCACAGCATTTCTCGCACCAGAACAGTGCGCCAGTCCCATATGGCCTTTTTTCAGACGCCAAAAACCACAAACCCCCGACTTTCTCTAGGAAAATCAGGGGTTTGCGTTTTCTGAATTTGGCGGTGAAGGAGAGATTCGAACTCCACCAAATTTTTGCCATCATCAATGCTCTTCGGGACTCACGTTAGCGTCCGCTTCTGGCCCAGAGTGTGTAAAAACGCTAGATCCCGTTTCGATCTTCAAGGCCGAGTGACTGTCCGGCTTCGTAGCTTGATCAAGGCACGACGTCCCTTCCTGATGAGCTAAACCGTCCCAGCAATGCGCCAGATCATCGGGAGACGGTTAAATAGGCCGGTTTTTAGGCCGTTAGCGCCTTTATCAAGTGATGGGTGCCGATGATTTTCATGACCCGTTTCATATTGTAGGCGAGTACATTCAAACTCATCTCCGCACTCACCCCCGCCAGCTTTCGCGTCAGGAAATGCGTCGTACCCATCCATTGTTTGAGCGTCCCGAAGGGGTGCTCAACAGTCCGCTTTCGAACTCTCATCATCTCCGGTGCTTTGTTCAGCCGAAGCTGCATTTCCTCCAATACGGCTTCATGCTCCCAGCGTCGAATTCGTCGTTCCGTGCTCGGCGTGCACTGCGCTTTCAGCGTGCAGCCCTGGCATTTCGAACTCCAGTAGCGGTGTAACTTCAGGCCTTTTTCAACGCTGGAAAAACGCCAAATCAGTGTCTCTCCAGCTGGACAAATGTATTCATTTTTTGAAGCGTCGTAGCTGAAGGCATCATTGTTGAAACGCCCATCGGCTTTAGCTGCTGAGGTCATCGGCTTGGGCACGTAGGCGGTTATATGAGCGTCGTGACAAGCCAAGATTTCCTCGCTTTTGAAGTAACCTCGGTCAGCCACTACCGACAGCGTTTCTGACGCCATCGCCTCGCGGGCCTGCTTGGCCATCGAGCTGAGTTGATCGCGGTCGGAACCGACGTTGGTAACCTCGTGCGCAACGATCAAATGGTGCTGGGTATCGACCGCTGTCTGCACGTTGTAGCCGACAATTCCAGTGCCGCGCGTCATCATGGAGCGGGCGTCTGGATCGGTCAGTGAGACCTGTTTATCTGGCGATTCGTTAAGCTGGATTTCAATCGCTTGAAGCTCCTTCATTTGCGTCTTCAGCTTGGCTATTTTCTCTTCCAACCGCACTGTTTTTGGCTCAGAGGATGTGGGTTCTTGCCGATCGGCTGCATCGAGTGCCACTAGGTAACGGATGATGCTCGATTCAATTTCTTCCATTCGCCGCTTCAGTTTGGCGCTGGTGAAATTGCGGTCACGATTGTTGACTGCCTTGAATTTGCTGCCGTCGATGGCGACCAGATTTTCTCCGAACAGTCCCAACTGCTGACACAGCACAACGAACTGGCGGCAGACGCCTCGGATGGCCTTGCTGTTGTCTTTTCGGAAGTTGGCGATGGTCTTGAAATCCGGCATCAAACGCCCGGTCAGCCACATCAGCTCGACGTTGCGTTGGGCTTCCCGTTCCAGGCGTCGACTCGACTGAATCCGGTTCAGATAGCCGTAGATGTAAATCTTCAATAGGATCGCGGGATGATAAGCTGGCCGGCCCGTCTCTGCCGGTATGACACCGTCAAAACCAAGCTTGGCCAGGTCGAGTTCATCGACGAAGACGTCGACTACGCGCACCGGGTTGGTATCGCTGACGTAGTCGTCAAGGCTCTCGGGAAGCAAGGTGCTTTGGCCGCGATGTTCGCCTTGGATGAAGCGCTTCATTGACGATTCCTGAGTTAAACAACTCGGAAAATCATAGCAAAGGTGTATAGCGGCATAGGCTCCCTGACAGAGGCGGACTTCAGTTACCCCTCTTACTGGCGAACAATTTTTGAGGTGCTGACGATGGCCCGCTTACAGGTAGTAAAGATTGACTTAAGTGAGGTGACGAGTTCTGACGAACTCCATTCCATCTTGAAAGATGCACTCGGATTCCCTAGCTGGTACGGCTGCAATTGGGATGCTTTCTGGGACGCAATTACGGGACTTGTTGAAATGCCCATACACTTGAAAATCTCAGGGTGGAATACTTTATCCAGACGTTTACCGGGGGATGCGAAGCTGATGCAAAAAATCCTTGAAGCCATGAAGATCGAGTATCCAGAACTCGCACCAGATGTGGAGTTCGACTAAACGATTTTTAGGCCGACATTTGGCCGGAGCCACGTAAACCGCCAGCCTCGCAGCGAGATCCTTGGCTCACTGCCGTTGGCTGGCTGCACCATCTGTTTTTACACACTCTGGGCCAGAAGCTGACGCTGAATTCAGTTGTTAGCTCGGTGACCTGCGCAGGGTTTCCACTCTAGTGTGCTCAAGCGCATTCAATAGCGCATCAGAAAGCTCGCGACGAGAGACGATGACGTCCTCATTTACCCGCCAAGCGATGCCAATGTCAAAAGCAAACCCAGGATAGGCGATATGATTGTCAGTCTTTTTATGGATTGATGCTGGTTCAAACTTCGCCAACGGAACTCTTACACGAGCAAATCTTGCTTTTACCTGCTTAAAAGTCTCAAAAATTTGGGGCGGATCGTTGCACTGATTTTCTGACAATCGCTGAGTCAACGTTCGAACCACTTCATAGGCACCAAGTACCCATAGGTATGACTGGGTCACATGTCCTTGAATATCTTCATATGCGGGTGAGATATTTTTTTGGCAGTAGTCATCCACAAGCTTTTCATCAGCTCCACACAACTTAACGTCCATGTCCCCGAGGTTCTGAACTAGCTCCATAAGATGGGGCTCGAACCTCATCAACCCAATAGAAACCTTTATCCATCGCTCAAAGCGATCGCCCTCGTCAAAAATCATTTTCTCTCCCTAACAGCTCACAATACTGTGCTGGCCAACACAGTTTCATCGTGCGTTCCCTACCATCGACCCTCGGTCAGGTCCGCCAATACCCAAGTTCGTCGTCTACTCTGAGCCTGATGGTATCTCAAGAGCGGCCCGGTGCGACTGGCCGCTATGGGATTTCTACCTGTAGGCAACGTCAGCTTCTGGCCGTGTCCGCCTGCCACGACTGACCAGGTTGGCTGCAAAAATCCCACTTCAGACGAAAGTCGCTTTTCCATCAAGCTCAGTCTCTTGATTGCAGCTATGAAATTTAGGGCGATCATGAGCCTACCCAGAACGCCAAATAACCGGTCAAATTCGTTTCCGCAAGTAAGCGTCCACCCCTTGATTTCAGAGACCTCCAGAGCATTAATGACTACTGCCTAGCGGAAACGAATACAACTTAAGATATTGAAATATAAGGATTAATCTTCGGACTTGAAAACCGTCGACTGTAACAGGTCCATGAGTTCGAATCCCATCGCCTCCGCCATCTTTATACGACAAAGCCCTGATTTTTCAGGGCTTTGTCGTTTCTGGGGTTTGGTGAAAATCTCGGCTCTCGGCATGTGTTCCATAACTATTATGGACTATGGACGTGTTCCAGAACTCAGCGGCTGAACCCCCTCCTCCGGCGTCCTGCTGATCGTTAAAAATCCTTCACGTAAGGTGATGCTACGCTGTCCTCAAAACCGAGGATTTGCGATGCCACATTCGGACCTCCCCCCTCCCTGCTGTACAAGATCAACGAAAACCAACTCGCGCTCGAAGCCGCCATCATGGAGCTTTCCAACTGGGTCGAAGCCCGCGGCTCAGCCGACGTCGCCGACAACGTGCGCGGCGCCTTGGACACCATCGACAAGAACGAAGAGTTCATCAAGATGACGCTCGCGGTACTGATGACGCTGGAGTGAATTAGCACTGCATCTTATCGCTACCCCGCTACCACCTCGCCTCAAATACTGAGGCGAAACCGTGGATCCGTACGAAATCGAAGACACCCGCAACTGGCTGGAATGTCCTTAATCCTCCCTATCAAAACCAACGTACGTTCGATCTTTTTTAAAGATTTTATGATTGCTGAAACGTATCATCACCGAAATTAGCCGGTTTTAACCGAAATACACTCTGCATTGCACTGCGCCATCTCCGCTGACCTAGGAATTTCTCTATTTCGAGCCAGCTAGCGGAAGAGCAATACATCCAAAGAAACATCCTCACTTAGATGAATATCGATACGCCCCCCTCCAGACGACCCTCCGCTTTCGAGGCGCACGCCCCCGTTGAAAAGAGTATGTTCAACGCAATACGCGCACAAAGTTCAAATGCATGGATGCTAGTCGAGCCTCTGCGATTACTTACTAACAATGAAAAAACTATCAATCTAACCAAGATGGAGTACGCAGTACTCGACTTGTTAATAAGCAGCACAGAACGGATAGTAAGTAATGATGCCATTGCCAAAAAACTAAACAAAAACCTTGACCACTATAAGGGACTGGTGATGTGCCTCAGCAGGCTACAAGCGAAGTTCAAGAGGTCCGCTAGAGGAGATAACCTTTTCCGCTCGGTGAGAAATCGCGGCTACTGCATCGTCCAAACAATACACATTGAGAAGGACTTATCTAACAGGCATACCGCATGCGATGAAAAAACCTGGAAGCGCTGCTCGCCCCCCCGCCACAGCATCTACTTGCTAGCCGATGCATCTGCCTATTGGGTTGACGTATGTAGCGGCTCTGGCACGGAGGAGGTGCCGAGCTTCCATGAAATGCGGGCGCTGTCGCTGCACCTGTGGAAGAACGCCGGAAACGATGGACAGAAGATCGCAGGGCACGCGAGCGAGGGCATGACCAAAAACTACCAGCGGGACCACGAGAAAATCGTCCGGCCTGAGGCGATACCGGATCTGAATATCAGCGAAATCACTGGGTAGTTTTGCGTAGACCTGAAACGAGAAGGGGGACCAAGCCACTAAGCGCTTGATCTCCTCACGAAATATGGTCGGGACGGAGTGATTCGAACACTCGACCCCTAGCACCTCATGCCGGGGACTGTAACGACCTAAGCTATTGTTTTAGAACGAATATGACCACCTTTAAGAGTGGCAAAACATTCGATTTTTTGTGCTTATGCAAACGGAAACACGCGGCCTCCAGAGGAGGTTTTGCGCAAGCCACCGCAGGAGAATGACGAGGTGACATTGCGAAACTTTCTGCATCCGCTAGAACTTCGAGATGGCGTAGAATTGTCTGCCCGTCACCTCGAGGAAGGGACATGGCTGTAATCACGAAGAGTGACTTGGTGTACAAGTACACTTGGTCGGCAGATCAAGGCGACAACCCGCATTACACCGGGTTGCTGGATCGCGACAAGGTAGACCGGGACGAGGGACACGAGGTTGTACATTTTCCGACAGTAGTGCCCTCCCTTCCAGGCGTTCTGCCGACCTGAACCCCAAGCCCCTAGTTTGCCCCTGCCCTTACGCACCAGCCAAAAAACCGAGTATTCAGCGTGTTTTTTCCTCCTACAGACCAAGCGCCGGATATGTATTAACCCTGATACATGAAAGGTTATTATTTGACGCTTTTCTAACAGAGGCACATTGCTATGATCCCGGCAAACTCCACTGCTAGAGGCTCTGAAGTGAAATTAACACCTGCCGAAAAGACCAAGTCTCGGGGTTGGGAATGGGCCTATAAAAAAATCCGGAGTTTTGGTTGCTCTCGAAGAACGGCCCTCTACAGGGCAAGCCTCTATGCTCTTCGAGGTGACTCGGGAGGTTTCTCAAGCGAGCGGAGCTTGCAAAGATTCCGACTACGGCGTTAACCAAGCTGGTCATCACCGGTACGCCATGGCTCGACCCGACCCCCCTTCGGGCTGCAGGGCTGCGGCCACAAAGACAACCCTGACTACAAGACCGGCGCCTGCAAGATCACCATCAACTGCTAAGACAAGCGTTGGAACTCCTTCTCGGGGCGGCATGGGGCCGCGTACGGTGGCCGAGTAGGTCCCTTGATCTCCCCCGACGGCCTCACGCTGGCGTCACACATTCCGCCGCCGACGATGACACCCCGCCCGAACCAATGACATGCATGACCGACTCGACCTGCCAAAGTCTGTTCGCGCTGGCGCGATGGTTGCGCACATCGATCCGCCCCTCGGCGACCATTCCAGGCGTCAGCGGCCGAGTGATGGACATGGTCGATCTGAGCCACGCCCCTGGGCACCACCACCAGGCGACCGTCGACCGGCTTCGCCACGGCGCCCAGTTCACGTGCCAAACGCGTCAGTAGGTTCATATCGGATTCGGCGCGCTGGTCGATATGGCTGAAAACATGCTTTGCCAGCTCCGGCGCTACGGCCGCAATGTAGCATGCTCCTTGGCCATCTTGGCGACCAGAGCGCCCAGCGTTTTGGATCGGGCCTCCCTCCGGAAAATCAAGGAACCAACTGATAGGTTGACTGCACTAGACCGGAAGGAAAACACCGGCTATTTACTAGCTTCAATTCAATGTCCTGCGTAAGGGCCCCGAACAATGGTCTTCCCGACCCAATCAGCACGGGAACAGTGGTGATCACCATATCGGCGACTAACCCGTCACGCAGGAATGACTGCACCAATTGCCCGCCATCGACATAGACTCGATGCACACCTTGCCTCGCCAGTTCCGCCAGCAGGTCTGAAGGAGTGAGGTTGGAAAAACGCACTTTTCCCTCTAGCGCATTAGGCACCTGTGAATCGGCCAACTGTTGAGACAACACGATTACTGGCAGGTCGTAGAACCAAGTGTCGAAGGTCAGCACTTTCTCATAGCTCCCCCTCCCCATCACGATAGCATCCTTATCGGCGATGAAGCCCAGGTAGCCGTGATCCTCACTCTGATCATCGCGCTGCAATAGCCAGTCAATGTCACCGTCGGATCTGGCGATATAGCCATCTAGACTGATGGCGATGAAAACATGTGCAGTAGTCATAGAAGTTTCCTTATTCAGACGACGCATGACTGACCGCAAAGAGGATAGCAAAACTAATATATAGCTAAATTTCTTAGCTGGTTTTCTACAAATCCCGCTCAAATCAAATTGGTCAAAAAAACTGTGTAGCGTATTTTGATCGCGCGAATAGGCCGTTCACGCTTTGAATTAATCTTCCTTCAACACCGGTTCAACTTCATCGACCGGCAACGAAGCCAACATTTCAGCGCGACAAACCTCAAGGATCTCATCCGCGAGTGCAGAATCATCCGGGCAGGCACGCGACAAAATAATCGCGCCGACAGCACGAGACAGCAGGTCGATCATTTTCTTTCTCCCCTCTCCCGCCTCGGCATCCGGTCCCGTCGGATATTTCTCTCCCAGCGTTTGCAGGGTGTGTTCAATGCCTTCGGCAAATGTCGCTTTCACATCATCCGATTGACGCGCCGCGTCGCTGCACAACGCGGCCATGGTGCAACCGCTGCCACGTCCGTCCCGATGTTCTCGGGTCACATAGACGTTGATGAAGCCCGGAACATCGAGCGCTTGGGCGCCAGTCAGCGATTTGGCAAGACTGCAGGCCGAGGCTTCGGCCATCAGGTCGGCCTTCGACCCGAAGTGCTTGTAGAAGCCTCCATGGGTGAAACCGGCAGCTGCCATGAGATCCGCCACACCGACGCCGTCAAAGCCGCGCTCACGGAACAGCTCTGAGGCCGTTTCAACGATGTGCTCTCGATTGGCCTGCGCCTGGGCCTTGGTCACTCTCACGTGCAATACCTCGTGTTTACCGGGAAATCATGCGTCCAATCATACATAGATGCTGGTCATAATCAAAACCGTTGACAGTTTAGATTTCGATCATCATCCTAATTGCACGCAACACCGATCTCCATCAACGGGCACGGAAGAAATACCAGATGACCAATCAGAATCTGTTCACCCCTTACACCCTTGGCAGCCTAACGCTGTCGAACCGGGTAGTCCTTGCGCCGCTGACACGTAACCGCGCAGGCCAGGGCTTCGTCCCCAGCGAGTTCGCGGCCACCTATTACAGCCAACGCGCCAGCGCCGGCCTGCTGATCAGCGAAGCCACGCAGATTTCCCAACAGGGCCAGGGCTATCAGGACACCCCCGGGATCTACACGCAGGCGCAGATAGACGGCTGGCGCACCGTGACCGATGCCGTCCATGCCAAGGGCGGAAAAATCTTTCTGCAACTGTGGCATGTCGGCCGCGTGTCGCATGTTGATCTGCAAGAAAACGGCGCCGCTCCTGTGGCCCCTTCTGCACTGCGCGCCGCCACCAAAGTGTTCGTCAACAACCGTTTTGAAGACGTCTCCGAGCCGCGCGCACTGGACATCAGCGAACTGCCGGGGATCGTCTCCGATTTCCGCCAGGCCGCGGCAAACGCGGTCGCCGCCGGGTTCGATGGTGTGGAGATTCACGGTGCAAACGGCTATTTGCTGGATCAATTCCTCAAGGACAGCGCCAATCTGCGTACCGACGCTTACGGCGGTTCGATTGAGAATCGTGCGCGCCTGTTGCTCGAAGTGACGGCGGCGGTTGTCAATGAAATCGGCGCGGATCGCACCGGTGTGCGCCTGTCTCCCGTTTCGCCGGCCAATGGCGTATCCAGCAGCGATCCGCAGGCGCAATTCGATTACGTCGTTGAACAACTCGACGCCCTCGACGTGGTTTATCTGCACGTGGTCGAAGGCGCGACCGGTGGCCCGCGCGACGTGGCGCCCTTCGATTTCGGCGCCCTGCGCCAACGCTTCAAAAACACCTACATCGCCAACAACGGCTATGACCTGGACCTGGCGACTTCGAAGCTCGCTGCAGACCAGGCCGACCTGATCGCCTTCGGTCGCCCGTTCATTGGCAATCCGGATCTGGTGGAGCGCCTCAAACGTGGCGCGCCGTTGTCCGCGTTCAATCCCGCCACCCTCTATGGCGGCGGTGCGGCTGGCTACATCGACTACCCGACGCTGGCTGAATCGAGCGCTATCGCAAGCTGAGCCATCAGTGATCGCGCTTTCTGTTTCTCACATCCTGAAAGAGAGATAACCCATGAGCACTCGCCCTACTGTTCTCATCACTGGCGCCTCCACCGGCATTGGCGCGGTCTACGCCGAGCGCTTCGCGCAACGCGGCCACGATCTGGTACTGGTCGCCCGCGATCAGGCGCGCCTGGATGCACTTGCAGCGCGCTTGCGCAGCGAACACGACGTCGCCGTCGATGTCATTGCGGCGGACCTGACCCAACTCAGCGATCTGACAACCGTTGAAAGCCGCCTGCGCGACGACGCCCGCATCGGCATCCTCGTCAATAACGCCGGCGCCGCGCTGTCCGGTAACTTCATCGACCAAAGCACCGACAGCGTTGCGCAACTGGTCGCCCTCAACACCACGGCGCTGGTGCGGCTCGCCAGCGCCATCGCCCCACGCCTGGCCAAGGCAGGCGACGGCGCGATCATCAACATCGGTTCGGTGGTGGGCCTCGCGCCGGAGTTCGGCATGACGGTCTACGGTGCGACCAAGGCATTTGTGCTGTTCCTTTCCCAGGGCCTGAGCCTGGAACTTTCGCCTCAGGGCGTCTACGTGCAGGCCGTGCTGCCCGCCGCCACCCGCACGGAAATCTGGGATCGCTCCGGCGTCGACATCAACACCTTGAGCGAAATCATGGAAGTGGGCGATCTGGTGGATGCCGCTCTAGTCGGTTTTGATCGTCGCGAACCGGTGACCATCCCGCCGCTGCACGAAGCGGAACGCTGGGATGAGCTGCAGAGCGCACGTCAGGGCCTGCTGGGGCAAATCCGCCAGTCTGCAGTCGCCCAGCGCTACCAGACCCAACCGTGATCTTTTGGTAGCGAGCACTCGCGCCGGATTCGATGCAGGCGCAGGGCACTGCATCGAACCCGGCCACTGTCCGGAGTAGCAATGAATTCAACGCAGACAAGTACGCCCTCGGGTTCACAGACGTCGTTCATCAATGCGACGAACCAGACGATCACGGTCAACGGCATTCCCTTTGCCTATCGCGATACCGGCCCAGCAACCGGTGTGCCCCTCGTACTGTTCAACCATTGGGGCGCGGTGCTGGACAACTTCGACCCCGCGATCATCGATGGCCTTGCACAAACCAGACGCGTCATTACCACCGACTATCGCGGCATCGGCGGCTCTGGCGGAAGCGCACCACTGACCGTCGGCGAAATGGCTGACGATGCCATCCAGCTGATTCATGCGCTGGGGTTGGAAACCGTTGATGTGCTCGGTTTCTCCCTCGGCGGCTTCGTCGCTCAGGACATCGCCCTGAAGGCGCCTGATTTGGTGCGGCGTTTGATTCTGACCGGCACCGGACCAGCCGGCGGCAGCGGTATCGACAAGGTCGGCTCGGTGACATGGCCATTGATGCTCAAAGGCTTGCTGACCTGGCGCGATCCGAAGTTCTACCTGTTCTTTACTTCGACGCCCAATGGCCGTCGATCCGCCTCGCAGTATTTACAACGTCTGAAAGCACGCAAAAAAAATCGAGACAAGGGCCCGACGCCCAGCGCTTTCCTGCGGCAGTTGAAAGCCATCACCGCGTGGGGCAAACAGGCGCCACAAGACCTCAGGCGCTTGCGGACACCGACGCTGATCGTCAACGGCGACAACGACATCATGGTGCCCAGCGTTAACTCGAGTGCACTGGCAAAGCGTATCCCCAACGCACAACTGGTGATTTATGAGGATGCCGGGCACGGCGGTATTTTCCAACACCACGCTGACTTTGTGGCCAAGGCACAGGCGTTCCTCGATGCCTGACAACACGGCGCAGCAACGCCGCAACACACCGGCTACCCTCCTTACAACCGAAAAGAGCTGCACCACGATGAAAGCATTTCTAATTGATCGCTATGGCAAGAACCCCGGGCGGATTGGCGAAGCGCCCGCCCCCGCAGTGGGTGCCCACGACGTTTTGATCGAGGTACACGCCAGTAGCGTCAACGCACTGGATTCGAAGATCAGCAAAGGCGAATTCAAGCTGATCCTGCCCTACTCATTTCCGTTGATCCTGGGTAACGATCTGGCAGGCGTCGTGATTGAGGTGGGCTCGAAGGTGACACGCTTCAAACCGGGAGACGAAGTGTACGCTCGCCCACCGGAAGCGCGGATCGGCACGTTCGCCGAATTGATCGCCGTGAACGAGAACGCGATCGCCCTGAAACCTGCCAATACCAGCATGACACAAGCCGCGTCCCTCCCCTTGGTTGCACTGACCGCCTGGCAAGTGCTGGTCGAAACCGCCCAACTGAAAAAGGGTCAGAAAGTGCTGATTCACGCCGGCTCCGGCGGCGTCGGCACCCTCGCCATCCAGCTCGCCAAACACCTCGGTGCGTTTGTCGCTACAACCACCAGCACTGCGAATGTCGAATGGGTGAAGGCATTGGGGGCCGATTTGGTGATCGACTACAAACAGCAGAACTTCGAAAGTGTCTTGCACGACTACGACGTGGTGTTGAACAGTCTCGGCGCCGATGTCCTGGAGAAGTCACTCAAGGTGCTCAAGCCAGGTGGCCAGCTCATTTCCATCTCTGGGCCACCCACTGCGCAGTTCGCGCAGGAGCAAGGATTGTCCTGGCCATTGCAACAAGTCATGCGCCTGCTGAGCCTCGGTATTCGGCGCAAGGCGCGCAAGCAGGACGTCAGCTACAGGTTTGTATTCATGCGGGCCAACGGCGCCCAACTGCAACAAATAACCGCGCTCATCGAGGCCGGCATCATCAAACCGGTGATTGACCGCGCCTTCCCCTTTGAATCAACGGCAGAGGCGTTGAAGTATGTCGAGCAGGGACGAGCCAAAGGCAAGGTCGTTGTTTCGATCAAATGACTACGCCGCCTATCGATGAGTCGACCAAAGAGCCCGAGCAACTTTTAGCACACCAGCATTCTTCATCCGGGCTGAGCGAGTTGACGACACTAGAGTTGCCGAAACCGGAAGCGCAGCAAACGGACGTCGTGCCTGTAGCACCAACTGTGATCCTATGGCGCAGTTTGATGCTTAAGCAGTAGATCTCGGCCTCGCCACAGCCACCGTACAAAGCACATTCATAATCAGTTTGGCGACTCTCTCCGTAGCACAATTGACGAACCCGAGGATGAATATACGTTCATCAAAAACATTGTTCTATGCGTCTAGCCTGTGGGTTCCGACATAGTGAATACAGGAGTAACCCACCATGTTCTCGCACGAAAGCATCCCGCTGATCATCATTTTCATCATCCTGCTGCTTGGCGTGCTTACTGCCGTCCTCCATCCGGTACATGCGTTCTATAGCTGGCTTCAGAGGCGCAGGGAAAAATCATCCGTCGAGATCGCGAAAGAGGTGGATTCGCGCTGAAGTTTTTTTAACGAGCCCGGCTAAGTCCGGGCATTTTTTTGAAGTTTTCGGGCCGATTCTGTTGAAAAAGTCGGCTTCGGTTTCCACGGCAGAAAAGTACGTGCCTGAGATTTAAATCTGTGTTTTGGGCAGAAGGTTCAGGACTCGGATTTCAATCTCGGACGCGTACTTTTCTGATGCGCAAACCAAGGCCGACTTTTTCAACAGAATCGGCCAAGAGCGGACACTCGAGCACATCACCTGGTTGGCTGTTTTTTCAGGACGAAGCGGTCACCTGTGTTCTGCTGCCAACATTGACCTGAACTGAGAAATGATCTCTGAAGATAACCCGGCAGCTTCGAACACTGCGCAGGTAAAGCTAACGGGTGCAGGACCTGGCGCAGTTATGATGCGGTCAGCAACCACAGCTACTGGACTGCTTCGATAAAGCGAGGACCCTTCATAACCTGCGGCATTCTGTTGTAAAAAGTCAGCGCTGTTCGAGGTATGAGAAACCGTGTCGAGAAGCCCGGCTCTCGCAAGTGCCAGCGTTCCCCCACAGATACCGGCAATTGTCGCGCCACTTGAACGACTAGTATGAAGAAAGTCCCGAATATCCGGTGCATCTGCACGTTCCCAGATCATTCCACCGATGACGACAACAACGTCCGGTTTCCAGTCCAGGCATTGTTGCAAGCTGCAATTCACAGTTACTGCCAATCCACCCTGCGAGCGGAACTGTCCCGTAGTAGAGGCGAAAAACCTAACGTCGATCCCGTAGAACGGGGATGCGGTTCCTGCAATGAAAGCATATTCCCAGTCCGCAAAACCGGGTGTCAGTATCAATCCCACGCGTGCCATCAGTCAGAATCCTCCATGAAAACGAATAACATAAAGCGACAACACATAGGTCTCAACGGCTGCCTTGGGTCGAAAGTTTCCCCTCACCACTGACAGCTTTCGGCCAGAGGCTGATTGTTGAAATCGACTGAAATCGCCACTCAATGGTCAAGCCTATAAACTTGCGGATGACTCAAGGTGCGTATCACTTCCTGCCAGTCGCCGTAATTCGCTCACATCGGCGAACCACTCATGGGACTGAAGACTGTGGAATGCATCATATGCTCCATACCCCCAGGCGACCGCACCAAAGGCGATACCGGCAGTCGCTGCTGCTTCACCATCCGTAGGTTGGTCGCCGATGTAGATAACTTCCTCTTGCGCCACGTCGAATTTGCGCATGACACGGCGCAAGCGAGACGCCTTGCCGAAAATGGAGGCGCCGCACTCGAAGGCCCGGATATGTTGACAGCTGGAGCCCAAAATTTGCTTGATATTTTCTTGGGAGTTAGAAGATACCACCGCCAGAATCAGTCCTCTCTCGTCAAGATGGGCGAGGGTATTTGCAATGTTATTGAACAGTGGGATCGAGCTTCGATGTTTCTTCATCAAGCTCATGAAGGTTCGCGCCACCAGAGGCAACTTCCAGCGAGGCATTCCGATATGAGCCATGATCTCCCGAGCCCCCTGCTTGCGCAAACCGTCCAACTCTTGCGGGTGAATTCGACTGAATGCGTGTCTGTCAGCAACCTGGTTGAACACTGAAACAAAGAACGGAAAGGAATCAGCGAGCGTGCCGTCAAAGTCGAAAATGGCAAGCCGGTATGACATGTAAAAGCTCCTTCCTGTAGTGGTGGCAGCCGAGTCCGGGCGGCTGCTTGTGCTGGGCGATTGATTCACCCGATTGGTGGGAAAGGCGCATTATCCCTGCTCCGGAATCTGCCCGGAAGGAGTAAGTGGCTTAACGCTGTTGCCGTATCTGACTACCTTCAAGGCCTTGACTTGATTTATCGAGCTCGCCGAGCATATTCCGATGATTGCCAAGGCCAAAGTCGTTTTTCTCGCCACCCGCAATCACCTCAACCATCCGCTTCAGCACTCCTTCACGGCGATGCATGGGAGTAAACGTCCCATCGATGTGGGGCGGCATTCTATCGAACGACAAATCAGCGACAGGGATCGTCATCAATGCAATGCTGACCGAGCCGTTGTTCGCCGCGCTGCTGACGTTTGTGGTGCTCAATGAAGTACCGCGCGAAAGCCTGTACGCAGGGGCAGTACTGATCATCGTCGGCCTGTGTTTTTCCAATGAGCTGATCCGCTTGGGCAGCAAAGCATCCGTCCCTTCGACCGAGTGAGCTATTTTCGGATCCTGATTGCTTTAGCAATCAGTGGTTTTGAAGTGCTTTCAGGGCTTTGTCGTTTCTGGGGATGCGAGCGAGCAGCCCCTCTAAGCCCCAGCAATCTCCACTGAACCTACCGCGCCCCAACCACGTCCAGTCGAAGAAGGCTAGAGAACACGCGAGGCCACGCTGTGCATCAGTTCCGCGCACGGATGCACAGCGTATTTCTCACGCAGAAGAGACCGAGTCGTCTTCGTTTGTTTTCAGCTACCCGTTACCACACAGCAATATGGGAATCGGCCCGCGGCTCGGTGCCGCCGCACAACACACCGGTGTCCGGGTCGCGGATGATGATCTGCCCTCGGCCATAGTTGATCAGGTCGCAATCGACCTGAACCTTATGTCCGCGCCGGGCCAGCGAAGCGGCCAAGTCCCTCGACGCCCCCTGCTCGATGCCGACTTTCATGCCTCCCAGCCATTGCCATCGCGGTGCGTCCAGCGCAGCTTGAGGATTGAGACCAAAATCCACCAGGTTCATGACCATCTGCACATGGCCTTGGGGCTGCATGTAGCCACCCATGACGCCGAACGGTCCCACCGGCGCGTCACCTTTACTGATGAAGCCAGGAATGATGGTGTGGAAGGTCTTTTTGCCCGGTGCCAGGCAGTTGGCGTGGTCAGGGTCGAGACTGAATTCCTGCCCACGGTTCTGCAAGGCGATGCCGCTGTCTGGCAGCACCACGCCAGAACCGAAGCCGTGGTAGTTACTCTGGATGAAGGACACCATATTGCCCTGCGCATCTGCCGTGGCCAGGTACACCGTACCGCTGGCGTGAGGATCGCCGGGATCAGGTTGCTGAGCCTGATCAACGATCTGTTCACGGCGTTGGCTGCTATAGGTGTCGCTGAGAAGATCAGCCACCGCCACACGCATGTGCAGCGGATCGGTGATGTAATGCAGGCCATCGCTGTAGGCCAGCTTCATGGCTTCCAATTGACGATGCCAGGTCTGCTGGCTGTCTCGGTGATCGAAGTCGAAACCCTGAAGGATTTTCAGGGTCATCAGGGCCACCAATCCTTGCCCGCTTGGAGGGATTTCCCACACATCGTAGCCGCGGTAATTGATGCTGATCGGGTCCACCCATTGAGCGCGATAGTCCTGCAGGTCGCTGGCTCGCAGGTAGCCGCCGGTGGCGCGGGAATGGGCATCCAGACGCTGAGCCAGAGCACCGCGATAGAGGCTTTCGCAAGCGCTGTCCGCCAGTTCTTCCAGCGTTCGGGCTTGCGTCGGGTTGCGGAATAATTCACCGGCCTTTGGCGCACGGCCATCAATCAGGAACGTGTCGAACCAGGCGTCTAGCACCGGGTCTCGATGGGGGCTGAATTCATCCAGAGCAGTCTGCCATTGTCGGGCGACCACCGGCGACACTGGGAAGCCCTCCCGGGCCAGACTGATCGCGGGCTGTAGCAACTCGGTAAAGGGCAGCTTGCCGAACCGTCTGGACAACTCCGCCCAGGCCGAAGGACAACCGGGCACCGTGACCGGCGTCCAGCCATAAAGCGGCATCCGCTCGTGACCACACGCCTTGACTGCATCGATCGTCAGTGCCGCCGGCGCTTGGCCGTTGCCGTTCAGTCCGTGCAATTGGCCTTTGCTCCAGACCAGAGCAAAGGCGTCGCCGCCCAAGCCGCAGCCGGTGGGTTCAACTACCGTTAGCGCCGCCGCTGTAGCGATCGCGGCATCAATGGCATTGCCGCCGTTGCGCATGGTTTCGATGCCGGCCTCGGCGGCCAGTGGCTGTGAAGCCGCGACCATGCCACGGCGGGCAAACACACTCTGGCGTTGCGACGGATAGGGATATTCGTGGGCAGAAAATTTCAACATGGCAAAAGCTCTTCCAAACAAAGATTCAATGGCCGCAGGTATCCGGTTCCATTGCCGGGTAAAAAACCCTGACTGAGAAGGTCACAGCACGCGACTGAGAAAGGCCCGAGTTCGCGGGTGTGTCGGTCGACTGAAGATCTGCTCCGGCGGACCCTGCTCAATCAGTTCGCCCTGATCGAGAACCACCACGCGATCAGCGACTTCCCGGGCAAAACCCATTTCATGGGTGACCACTACCATGGTCATGCCGTCATCGGCCAACTGCTTCATCACCTGCAGGACCTCGCCGACGGTTTCCGGATCCAGGGCGCTGGTGGGCTCGTCGAACAGCATGGCTTGAGGTTTCATCGCCAACGCCCGGGCGATTGCCACGCGCTGCTGCTGTCCACCGGACAACATCGACGGGTAATGCATGGCCTTGTCCGCCAGGCCGACCCGGGCGAGCAAGGCCCGGGCCTGTTCCAACGCTTCGGCGCGTGGCACGCCGAGCACCTGGATCGGTGCCTCAATGATGTTTTCCAGCGCGGTCATGTGGGGGAACAGATTGAAACGTTGAAAGACCATGCCGATGTCCCGACGCTGGCGAGCGATGTTGCGCTCGGAGTCGCGCACCAGGCTGCCGTCGGCGCGCTCGCGATACCCCATGGAGCGACCGTTGACGCGTATGCGCCCGCCTTGAATGTCCTCCAGCAGATTAATGCAGCGAATGAAGGTGGTCTTGCCTGAACCCGATGCACCGATCAACACCACCACTTCACCGCGCCGCACCTGCAAGGAAATCCCCTTGAGAATCTCCAGGTCGCCAAAAGACTTATGAATGTCCAGGGCCTCGATAATCAGTTCTTCACTTTTGTGCGCCATGCTTAACGCCCTCTCAGCAATTTGAGCGTGCCGCGGCCAAACATGCGACTGCCGGCCGCTGGCGGTGCGGGTCGATCGGACTGTCCGAAACGCGCTTCCAGCCAACGCTGGAAGAAGCCCCAGAGGGTGGTCAGCAGCAGGAAATAAATCGCCACCACCAGGTACAGTTCAAATACCCGGAATGTCGCCGACGTGACCATTTGCGTACTCAGCAGCAACTCCTGCACGCCAATCACGCTGACCAGCGTCGTATTCTTGAGCATCACGTTGAATTCGTTGCCCAACGGCGGAACGATGACCCGGAACGCCTGAGGCAAAACGATACGCCGCATCAGTTTGGCGAAGGTCATGCCCAGCGAACGCCCAGCCTCATACTGTCCCTTGTCGACAGCGCCGATCCCGGCACGAATGATCTCGGCCATGTAGGCACCTTCGTTCAGGCCCAGGGCGATGATCGCTGCCTGAATATTGCCCGGCACCACCAAACCAAACAGTTCCACGTCCTCGAAACGGAAGATGCCGCCGGCCGCCAATGCGGTATAGAGAAAAACGATTTGCACCAACAGCGGAGTGCCGCGCATCAGCCACACATAGAACCGTACCGGCAGGTTGAGCAACGGGTTGCGCGACAGACGCATCAGCGCCGCTGCCAGCCCAAGCACGCAGCCCAACACCATTGCCAGCACACTGATCAGGCAGGTCAACCAGAGCCCAGTGAGGTACACCCCGCTGGGCTGCAAAAGGTATTGCCAGAACACATCCCAATTGAAATTCATCGAGCGCTCGCCTCAGTCGAGTGTGTCGCTGGAAACATGCCATTTGCTCAACAACTGCACATAACTGCCGTCACTGCGCATGTCACTGATGATCTGCTGTACTGCGGTGGTGAGCTGGGAATCATCCTTGCGGGTCCCTAAACCCGTGAGAATCCGGCTGAAGGCTGGCACCCCCTCCTCGAATAAATCAGGCGCCATTGCGGCGTAGTAACCTGCTGTTTCTACGGTGGTGCCGTAAGCGTCCACCTGACTGATACGCAGCGCCTGGAAGGCGTCAGTATCACTGTTGTAAACCACCAGTTTCATCGGTGTCTTGCCAGCCTTGGTGAGCTTTTCATTCTCGGCGTCCAACAAGGTTTTGATCGTGGAGCCATTGAGCACTGCCACCTTGTGTCCAGACAGTCCATCCAGGGTTTTGATGCCCTTGGGATTGCCTTTGGGAACGACCACTGACTGGCTGGAATACATGTAGTTGACGATGTCGATCACTTCCCGGCGTTCGGGCTTGTCGAACAGCTGATCAACGATCATGTCGCACTGCTGGGCGAGCAATGCCGGCAGCAACCCGGAGAATGGAATGACCCGCCATTGCACCGGTTTGTCTCCCAGCCGTTTGGCGATTTCCAGCCCCAGATCGACAGTCAGGCCCCTGGGTTTTTGCGCCTCATCGAAAGACACCAAGGGTGGCGAGTCCATGCCCGAGCAATACGTGAGTTTTTCGGCCTTTTGCAGTCGTTCCGGCACTTGGGGTGTGGCGAACGCCCACTGTGCGCAGAGTCCCAGGGATACAGCAGCAAGCAACACACGGCGTTTATGCATGACCAGACACTCCAGTTGTTTAGTAACGGGGCAGTACTCAAAGTCAACACACGGTCGGGCTCGAGCCCGATTCTATTTTTCCGATTGCAGGAACTGAATCAGCGCCGGCACTGTGCCCTCGATGTGCTGACGCACCACCGACTCGGCCTGGTCGGCATCGCCTGAGCGAATGGCATCAAGGATCACCGCGTGTTCCTGGCGGGCACTCAAGGGCTTTTCACCGTGTTGCAGCCACAGGCGCATGGGCGCCTCGATCAGCGAGTACAGGGCCGAGATTTGCTTCATCAAACGCGGACGGCCGCTGAGGCTGCACAGGTATTCATGGAAAGCCCGATGACGGCTGACCCATTCCGCGCTTTCGTCGCGGTAGTCATCCATCTCGTCCAGCATGCGTTCCAGAGCCGCCAGCTGACGCTCACCGATCTTGGCCACGGCGACGCGGATGGCCAGGCCCTCGAGGGCACTGCGCATCTCGAAGACTTCGTGCAGTTCGTCGATGTTCAGGCCGCTGACTATCGCCCCGCGGTTAGGCCGCAAGGTCACCAGGCCTTGAGCATCGAGGCGTCGGAAGGCTTCGCGCACCGGCATGCGGCTCATGCCGATCTCAGTGGCGATGTCCTCGGCGATCAACCGGTCGCCTTTGCGGTAACGACCGCCACAGATCGCTTCCAGCAGAAAGTTGTAAGCCTCCTCCTCGGCGGTCAGGGGCTGACGCTCAATGTAAGCGGGAGCGAATTGCATAAAGTCACCTTTTGCAGTTTTGTATCCAATTATCCATGGATTCAAAAAAGCAGAAACCGTGCCAGACTGCGTAGCACTGCTTCAAGCGCTTAATTGGAAAGGATTTTCGACTCAAGAGACGCTGATCTATAGATCAGCGTGGTACTCACCGTGCGCTACGAAATGGCCCAGTGCGCCCCAAATGGGTGAAAAATGGTACCCAGGTAACAAATCATTTCGCCGAATGCCCCCAAAGCCCTTGGCGCGTTCTCTGAGTAATTGCACAGACTTGCCCACCCATTTACATTCGGCCTGACCAGTCATTTGCAACGGATTTGACCAGCGCATTTCGCGGACATGACCGGCAGAGAATGGCCCAAAGCTGACCCCTCAGGATTTCGTACTCTCAGACCCCATCCGCGAATTTGCACACCACTGACGACATATTGGTACGTCTGGAGAGGGGCATGACCACCACGCAAAAACTGACTCAAACAACGCTATGTGCATTGTCAGATCAACCAAAGGTTATGGTTTGTCATGAAATGAAAAAGCGCTGTCGCCAAATGAAAGGCTGGCGCGCGCCCCGTCTATAAACTCCTCCTCAAGCCTGCGCAGCAAGCCCAGGGCTCTCACGGGTGCGAAACACCTATGGAGAAATCCACGCATTTCCCACGAATGGAGAAGAGACAATGAGTGAGCGGTCGATCAAGCCACGGCTGATCGATACATCCTACGATTACCTGCTTCAACGTTGAATCTGGATAATTAAGAGTTTTAAAAAACTAATTCCATTAGTAAGCGCTCAATGTCCAACCTACAAATATATTACTGAAAACCCACGACCTACCGTGCACTCACCCTAATAGAACTCACACTTAAAAATACGCCCCTAGAACTACATTGCGGAAGACAAAAATAAGTAATGTTTTTGCGATTTGTTTTTTGTTGCATTCATGAATTTTATAATCAGAAACCATGACAAAACTTGCAGAGACATCACTTCAACGCCCTCAATGCTGGAAGCTCGATATAAATAATCGAATATTATTCGACGACGCCATTCAAATACACTTAACAAATATTGAGGGCATCATTGTAAAAAACATGCTCCTCAAGGAGGAACGCGTAATCAGTAGAGCAGAGCTAATTAGCAGTATTGGGAGAGATCCTGAACTCTATCGCGGTCTGGAGATGAGTTTGAGTAGACTGCAAATAAAATTCAAGAAAAACGCAGGAGGACGGCATCTCTTTCGCGCAGTCAGAAATCGCGGCTACTGCCTCACTCAAGCCATACATATTAATGGGGAGCCGTCTCGGGAATTTACGTGAGGTAAGCGGCAATACACCCCTCGCATGGTCATATGGCTGATGATGACTAACGAACTTATGAATTTAGGGGTGGCCGTGGGCGCAGCGTTCAAGATGAGTGAGTTCACTTTTTACGATTGACCTTGCGCTTTGATACTGGTGTAGCGGCGTTAAAAAACTGTCGCATAACTTCTAAGTTATGCGACGACTCACTCGGGCTTGACAGTAAAGGCTTTGTGATATCGCGTGACTCTGTCGCAGGTTCTCAATTATCTGCGACATGAAATGTGATAGATGTGACATTGAGAATGTTGGAATGTTAATCCGATATGCTCGTCCCCCACTCCAGGCAAAAATCTGGAGCCGCAGCAAGGCCTGCTGGCGAGTTTGTATCTGTCACGGTTGACCGGAAATGGCCGTTTTCAGCCGGCCGCGACCGACTGAAAACGCCCTATAGCAACCACTCGCAGTGGTGCGACAAATGTCCTGCGAGCTGTAATGCCTTACTGCTCCGCCTGCCCTTGCAGATGTCGGTACCCAGCCGCCTGAATGAAATCGGCCAAATGCCAAATCGCTCCGTTGGCTGCCCAGAAGCCATCTCTGACTTCATCAAGAATGATCGAAGTCATGATGATCCGCTGGTCGTCCGCTGCTTGCGACCGGGTTACTGCTTGATGCAAACGCTGCACATAGTCGCTTCGCATGGCCTCATTCAGCACACCGCCGGGGACCTTAACCTGCACAATGCAGGGGATGGCTTGAGCGCTGATATCCACTGCGCCGCATGTCCAGGAGCCAGAAGCCACTTCGTCAATGAGAGTCCAGCACAGGCCCCGTTGACGTGGATCGTCGCCGATTTGCTCGACCGCGATGGCCACTTTCGTAATCTCTTCGCACAGCAGTGCCCGTTGTTCGCAAGTAAAAGAACCTTGAGGCACCTTGATCAGGATATTTGGCATACGGGTTAACGCTCGATGAAATGGAAGCGTTATTAAGTCAGCCCTCGACCACTGCAACCAGCGACCGATTCGACATCTTTCGTGCATAATCAGCCAATGAATGACTTCACGATTCTGGTAGTTCCTGGCGCCTTTGCCTCCAGTGTCGCACTGACTCTGGATATCCTTTCAACGGCGGCCGTACTCGCCCAGCGACTGGGCTCCGCTGTACCTCGCTGGCAAGTCTGTGGGGTGAACACGGATTGCGTGACGCTCGGCCACGGTATGCAGATTGCGGTTCAGCCCTTGGCTATCAACCCTGATGACCGCTCTTGCTGGATCATCCCCGGCATCGGAGTGGCTGACGCCCCCATGATCGAGCACCGATTACAACAGGCGGATATCGCTCTGCTGGTTCCGGCATTACGCGCGCATGTGCAGGCCGGGGGTAACGTAGCCGCATCATGTTCTGCGGTATTCGTGCTAAAGGCTGCAAACCTGCTCGCTGGGCGCTGTGTAACCACTTCTTGGTGGATGGCACCCTTACTCCAGCAGTGGGCGCCGGAGTGCCAGGTAGATGCCGAGCGCATGGTAATCCTCGATCCGCCGTTGATTACTGCGGGTGCAGCGCTAGGTCATAGCGATCTGATGTTGCATCTTCTGCGAAGCCATTTCTCCCCAACTTTGGCAGATGGCGTTGCTCGGGCGCTACTGATCGATGGTCGGCAACTGCAATCGCCTTTTATGGTTCCGGCAATGATGGCTCAGGGGAACGAATTGATCGCACAATTGACGGCTCATATTGAAGCCTCGCTACCGGCAATTATCAGCGTCAGCACACTCGCATCCGACTTTGGTCTGTCAGAGCGGACCTTGTCTCGACACATCCACAAGGCCACCGGATATAGCCCGTTGCGGCTGATCCAGCGTGTCCAGGCCAATAAAGCCCGGGAACTGCTGGCAAACAGTAAATACTCAATCGACACCATTGCCGAACAAGTTGGATACAGAGATCCCACATCCCTGCGGCGACTGATGAAAAAAATGCTGAACGCAACACCTCGGCAACTGCGTTAACTGCAGCGACGATTTTTTCAATTCAATTATCCGATTTGGCGTGCGACTCAGGCAGTTCAATATTGGCCGATTTCTGCCTTTGCCAAGGACTACAATCGACCCTTAGGCGTCATCCAGTTGCGGACTGACGAACATTAGCCAGATGTCTTGGGATGACTAGTGCTTCGACGCCTGAATGGCTTCTTCGAGCAAAGGCCCCGTAATTCGTCGACCGTTGTAATCATCGACAAAGTAATTGATTCGGTTAGCCAGGTGCTGAATGGACAGCCAGCCCAAGCCCTGGTAGTCACGCAATTCCTCGTCGTTGAGCTTGATCAGGCATTCGTAACTCACAAAAGACGCTTCACACTCGACGAGAATATAAATTGAGCCATCCTCTGCGTTGAGAAGGTGCCAGTAGCTGTCCGTTGTGTGGTATGCCGCAGGTACGAGCCGAACCAAATCCATGTTTGATTTCCATGCGTTACTTTTCGGTTTCTGACCATAACATGGCTGCGAGCGCACGATTCTCGAATGTCTGCTTCTGGCTGTCGATTCAACCGGTCAGGCGCGGCAGCTAACAGCCAATTTCTGCCTCTTGCGAAGGTCTGCAATCCCCCCATAGCGGACAATCGCCTGTGTAAGCTCAGACGCCAAGTCTTTATGGCTCCCCGGCATAGTTCATCACAGATTCCGTCCCGCTCCCCCTAGCAGGTCGCGTCTATTGGTCGTCCCCTTGGTTTTGATGGGACGTGGCCGGAACGAGCAACATTATGAAGAAGCAGAGCTGAATCCTATGAGGTACCAGGCCCAGATCGGCAGAGCTCAACAATAGCAAAGGGCCTCGACACTTGGCTTGGCGATAATGGCTTTCTGATTTCAGTCCGGCTACGCTCATGCGTATCAGGGAGGAGGCGCGATGAGCCAGTACCTTTTGAGTTTTGCCAGGCAGAATCTTGAAGGACGCAGTGACGCTTACCTCGTGCTGCTCTGGTGCATGTACCAGGCGAACCAAGGCAAGGGCCGCTATTCCGACCACATCAAAACGCACATCACAGCGGCAGCTGACCAGTTGCTGGGTCGCAACTATCAGCGCATCGCCGCACGCTTCAAAAAGGTGCTCGACAGCAAGCCAGAACTGGATCGAATACCGCCGTTCGGACTCGGCACGTTGGACTACCTTCGCGTAAAAAACTTCCGAGGCTTTGGAGAATTTGGCCCTGACGACACAGGCACCTTCATTCGCTTCAGCAAGCTGAAGAACATCTTCTACGCACCCAATGGCGGCGGCAAATCATCGTTGTGCGAGGCGTTGGAAATCGGCACCACTGGCGATATCAAAGAAGCGGCCAGGCGCAAGACTAAGATCAATCAGTACATCGCCCGGGGAGAGGTGAAGCCCAAGCTCATGCTGATGGGAACAGACAAGTTACCAGTCAAGCGAAGCATCAGCTGGTCGGGCTGTTTCATTGATCGGAACCGTCTTCAAGAATTTTCGTTGCTGGGCTCCAAGGATACTGGCAGTGCCGAGAGCGATGTCCTGGCCACCTTGTTTGGTTTGGAAGAACTCCAGGAGGTCATTTCTCGGTTCGTCCGGCCTGAAAGCTTCTCGCTCAAAGCCTTCATGCGTGCTGATCAAGCCGAGGCACTGGACACCCTGGAACGTGCCCGGGTAAGCCTGGGCCAGCTGCGGCGTAATCACAGGGCAGACCTTCATGCATCGATTTCCGAGAGTTGTAGGCTGCTGGGGTTGAGGGCCGACCAAGACTTCGATGTGCGCCGAAAGGTCTTGCGGCTGCGCGACACGGTCGAAATGCATATTCGTGGCGCTGAGCGCCTGCGAGCCGCCAAGGCCCCGTTCGCTATACCGCTAAAGCAGGTCAGGCGTATCTGTGCCATCGCTCAGCGCTTGCTCCACCGCAGAGCCGATATCGAGAAGGTGTTTCTGCAGAGGGCCAGCGAGGTCAATTATCGCGCCGTATATGAGGCATTGGTGACCATCGAACAGTTGCAGGTCGGGGAAACTTGTCCCGCATGCCTGACGCCCCTCGACCAGGTGGTGATGAACCCGTTCGAGAGGGCGCGAGAGCAGATCAAGGCGTTGGGTGCACTGGAGTCCCTCAAGCAATCCAGGCAGAGAAATGACGCCCGGATCGCGCTCTGGGCTTCACGAGTCGCGACCGGAATCGGCGCGGTGAAAGGCAATGAGCACGCCGATGTTCCCTGCCCACTGAACATGGACGAATTGGAGGTGGAGCTTGCAAAGTTCCATGCCGCTACCGATCGCTCGGAAGTGGCGCCGTCCGTTCTCGACTCGTTTCTGAAGCTCTGCGCGCGGAGTGCAGATCAGATCGAGGACTACTTGCGCGCCTGTGAGCGCAAGCTTGGGGAGGTTGGCCAGGCAGACGCGCAGGCAGCCCGCCTCGAAGAACGGGTGACGCAGCTGAAAGAAATTGACGAATTGCTGAAGCTGCAGTTCGACAGAAAAAAACTGGCGATAAGCGAGTTCAAGGTCGCCAACGACCAGATGGCAGACCTGATAAAGCAAAAAGCGGCATTGCTCAACGATGCAGTCGACAATAGCCACTTCAACCAGCTGCTCAAGGATCTGGAAGCTGAGTACCGAACACTGTACCGCGACCTGCTGGATTACAAGCTTGAGCTGGAGAAAGCGCGAATCACCGGGATCGAAGCCAAGGCTGCTGAGTACTACCGCGCGATCAACAACCACGACGATGACCATGAGCAGATCGCGTCGTTGACCTTCGACCGCCAGGCGGATAGCTATCGGATCAAGATCACCAGCGTGGACGGATCATTCCTTGATGCGTTTGCGGTGCTCAGCGAAGGGCATCTGCGAGCGCTGGGTTTGTCCATCCTCTTGGCGATGGCTGAGAAGAACAACTTCCCGCTCATCGTATTCGATGACGTCGTCAATGCGATCGACACCGATCACCGATCGAACATCATCGACCTGTTCTTCAGCGATGCTTACCTGCGCCGGATCCAAATGGTCGTCACCACCCATGACCGTCTTTTCTGGGAGCGTTTCTGTATTATTGCCCAGCGTCATGCTCAGCAGGTTCAGTACACCAGTAATGTTCTCAGCTATACGAACAAAGGCATTCTAGTCATTGATCACGTGGGCAGCTTCCAGGAGAAAATTCTTGCCGCGCTTTCGGTATTCGATGTGCGTCAAGCGCTGCTCTATTGTCGTATCTGGTTCGAATCCATGGTGCTTGAGTTCTGCATAGAAAATGAAGTCAAAGTAACCGCGCACTTTAATAAATCACAGCTCAAGAAGAGCATGTACCTGCAGGTCAGCCTGGAACACACCTTTTCGCTGGTGGAACCGTTCATTGACTATGACCTGTCATATTTCAATTTCATCAAGAATGACCTGGTCAACTGGGGTGGGCAGAACCAGGAGCACCATGCCTTCAACGAGGGCAGCCTGAACTTCGTGCACTCAAAAACTAGCAGTGAGGTCTTTAAAATCTACGACGCCATCCGCTATTTGGAGTGCCAGCTATTTACAGCTAAGAAGAGAGAATCAGGCGTCAAATGTCTTGCCGACCTGAACGGTGATATCGCGTGGAGGCAGCGCAAGCTTGCCAGACTCGCCAAGGCGCCAGAAGAGGTGCAGCAGGAGCACCAGGCGGCGTTGAAAGCTCTGGAAAAGCGCGCGGTCGAGCTCGACCAGGAGCTTCAGTTCATCGAACAGTGTCTCGCCAGCGTCGCTCAGCGCGAGCAAGCTAAAGAACTGCCATGACCTCTGTTCCGCTTGGAGCAGATCTGGCTGCTTTAGGCTCATATTCTGCGAGGACTCAACGGCCGCTTTGGGTCGGATAGCGACGGTCTGGCCTAGACCGTCGCAGTGGATGGTCAGACTTCTGTCTGCTCTGCCATTTCCAGAGCATCGTCGACCTCGATGCCCAGGTACCTGACAGTGCTTTCGAGCTTCGTATGACCAAGCAAGAGTTGGACTGCTCTCAAGTTCTTTGTCCTGCGATAGATCAACGATGCCTTGGTTCGCCGTAGCGTGTGAGTACCGTACATGGTCGGGTCAAGGCCAATGGCTGTTACCCATGCTTTGACTATTCGAGCGTATTGCCTGGTGGAGAGATGATCTGAGCCATGCAACCTGGTCGGGAACAGGAAGTCCTCACTGCAAAGATGGGCCTGATGCATCCAAGCCTCCAGAACCGTTCGTGTTTGCTCAGTAATTTCAAACTGCACTGGATGCTGAGTTTTCTGCTGCATCACGATGGCCCGTGATGACACATGCTCCCCATGCGCTATGTCTCGTACTCGCAGCTTGGTTAAGTCACAGGCACGCAGCTTGCTGTCGATGGCCAAGTTGAAGAGAGCCAGATCCCGTGTCTTCTCCGCGAGCTGGAGTCTGACCCGGATGGCCCAGATATCTCTGACTCGGAGCGGGGCTTTCTGCCCTACAAGCTTTCCCTTGTTCCAAGGCTGATGGCGATATTTAGCAATAGTGTTCATGGCATGTCCTCCAGGTTGAGGGAGGACAAGGGTGGATCAGTCACAGTGCGTGGTGGTCGCTAACCGACCCAAAGCGGACGGCGGTCACAGGTAAAAATCGGCCCGAAGCGGACTCCTCCGAGTGTCTATTTAATCTGCGGCGATCTACCCCTCCTATTCGCCTGAACTGTCAGCTAAGGGATGGCTGGAATTATCCATTTGAGCCCTGATCTTGCTTGGCGTACTTCCTGTCCACGATTGAAATGCGCGAGCGAAAGAGTTGGAGTCTTCGAACCCCAAAAGAAACGATATCTCCGCGCTCGACATAGCGGTATTGCGCAGGTAGTGGCGTGCCAAGGAGTCGCGCAAAGTATCCAGCGTCTGCTGGTACGTAGTCCCTTCGTCCTGCAGCCTGCGCTGAAGGGTGCGGGTGCTGACCCCTAGTTTTCGACTGATTTCCTGCATCGATACCGCGCCCGCCGGTAAAGACTCAAGCAGCGTACTGCGTACCCGTTCGACCATTCCGGATGTCCTGTCCAGGTCGGACAAACGCTGTCGCAGACTGGGCTCAAAGAACAACCACATCTTATGGTTTTCTGTCAGAAAAGGGCGCTCGACGTCCGCTGCTGCAAATACCACGCTGGCCTGTGGCGCATCAGTCACTGGAACGCCGAAGTAGGCTTGGTACGCATTCAAGTCAGAGCCAAGGGTTGACGGCGATGGCCAGTTCACCTGCAACGGCTGCACAGCGCTACGTGTCGCCAACCTTGCCAGTTGAACAAAGAAGACGAGCTTGAATGCTAAAAACACAGTAGGTGGCTCGAAGGCGTCTAAAAAATCCATAGTGACGGTGGTATGCGAATGAGTACGCACGACCCGAATCACCATGGGCGCAATCAGCCTCACATACTTAGCGATCCGCTCGAGGGCACTGCCCATATTGGCACTGCACAGCGCGGCAAAAAGCTCCGGGTCAAACCAGTCTGACGACATGACCTGAGCAATTTGCAAGGGGGCGGGCAAATCGGCGTTTACAGATTTGGCCTCAGCTTCAATAGCTTCCCAAAGCTTGAAGAAGTTTGCCGAGTCCAGGCGAACGTTCTGTCGCGTAAACAAATCGCCTGGTAATTGCGCGCGACGCAAAACGGGAGCAGTTGCAAGTCCCGCATCTTGCATCAATACCCGCCATCCTGGCCAAACTGAATAGTCCAAAGCTGAGCTGCGCTTACCGATCATGGGAAATGTACTGCACTCATGGGGAGATTTATCTTGAATTTCTGGACTCAGTTTAGGTTGCCAATCACGCCACGACAACGGCGGATTGCGCCAGAAATGCCAGGAAAAATTGGCGCCTTTCGAGGTGAAGTTGGCGCGTTTGGCGAGTGCCAACCGTTCATTAGGCGAGCAATGTATGCCTATCTGAGATGTTGAACTGACCGATCTCGATGATCGCATCGTTATCGAGAAAATACAGAACAAAGCATCTTCTAGATCAAGACGTGTTTTGGGCTTTTCCTCACTATTGGTAGTCATATGAAAAAGACAGTTTTAATCACCGGTGCCTCATCGGGATTCGGCTTGATGCTTGCCACCAGTCTTCACCAGCAAGGCTTTAACGTCGTTGGCACGAGTCGCAATCCGGAAAAATATGCCAGCACAGTCCCATTCAAATTACTGCGACTGGATATTGATGATGATAGTTCTATCCGGTCTTTTACTGACGAGCTGTTTAAAAACATCAAAACCTTGGATGTTTTGGTCAACAATGCTGGCTATATGGTGACTGGAATTGCGGAGGAAACACCTGTAGAAGTAGGTCGTCAGCAGTTTGAAACAAACTTCTGGGGCACCGTCAAGGTTACAAATGCAGTGTTGCCGCAATTTCGAAAACAGAAAAGTGGCCAGATCATCACAGTCAGTTCAATTGTAGGGTTGATAGGGCCGCCTAATCTTTCTTACTACTCGGCATCAAAACACGCAGTGGAAGGATACTTTAAATCTTTACGCTTCGAGTTGAATCAATTCAATATCAATGTCAGCGTGGTCGAACCCGGTTGGTTTAAAACAAGTCTCGGGCTGAATGCCCACTCTGTTACGGAAAGCAAGATCGTCGACTACGACCTTTACCGTACAAAAGTGAACCTGGTAACACAAAAGGGTATAGATGAAGCAGAGTCGCCGCACGCCGTTGTGAGCACTATCATCAAGCTTATCGGCACGAAAGAACCGAAATTCAGCAATCCAGTCGCAAAGATGGCTGGCATGATTTTGTTCCTTCAAAGCTATCTGCCCAAAATGTTTGAGAATGCAGTATTTAAAAGCATTGCGTCAGGCAAAAAGCTATAGAAGATCTATAAGGCTCTTTTTTGTCAATTCGTACGTATTCAGGTAACGAGAACTAACTTATGAAGTATTATCTTTGCAAGTTTATCCCGCCACGCGCGGACTTCCTGGCAACGATGACTGCCGACGAGCGTCTGTGGATGACTCAACATGGTAGTTATCTGAATGAGCTTCTTGAGCAGGGAGTGGTCGTGGCCCACGGCCCGGTGATTGATCCTGATGGCAGTTATGGTGTTTCATTGTATCAAATTGAGGAAGATCAGAATATCGCGGCGATCACATCGCTAGACCCTATCGTAAAGAATGGAAGTGGGCACTACGAACACTACGCAATGCTTCATTTGAAGGCGCGTGGATGATTCGTGGGCTGTCGATATCGCTGAGCTGTTTTTATTAAGTAAATGACTTTAATGCTCAGCAGGCGGTCGCCCACTCAGTTATAAATGCCAACAATAGGAAGTTTAGATATGACAACTGCACTTATCACTGGCGCATCGAGCGGCATAGGCTCTGTTTATGCTCGCCGGTTTGCCGCTCGCGGCAATGACCTTGTTCTCGTCGCTCGCGCGACCGACAAGCTCAACATTCTCGCCACTGAGTTACGTGACAAACATGGTGTTTCCATCGACGTCATAACTGCTGATTTGACTGACAGCGCTCAGATCGAGCCGGTGCTTCAACGGCTGCGCGCAGAGCCACCGATTGATATTCTCGTCAATAATGCCGGGGCCGCATTGATGGGGGATTTCGCCACAGCCGAATCTGCCGACATGTACAAGTTACTGCGACTCAATGTCCTTGCCCCAACGTTATTAACATCAGCCGTCATTGGTGGGATGGTGAAACGTGGAAGAGGATCGATCATCAACATCGCGTCAGTTCTGGCCCTTTTACCTGAATACTCCCATGGCATCTACGCGGCCACAAAGTCCTATGTCTTGACGCTCTCGCAGAGCCTCGCGGCAGAAGTCACGTCGAAGGGCGTGTACGTTCAAGCCGTACTGCCTGCAGCTACGCGTACAGAAATTTACGAACGTGCGGGCGGCGACATCAGCAAGGTGCCCGACGTCATGGAAGTTGATGATCTTGTGGATGCGGCGCTGGTAGGTTTTGATCGTAAGGAATTGGTCACCATTCCACCTGTGCCTGACGTTACTGCTTGGGAGGCTTTCGAGCGGGAACGCGGGCTATTGGCGCAAGGTTTCAGCAACGCCCAACCCGCAGCACGCTACCGCTCTTAAAAAATGTGGTGACGCCGGGCGCAGGCGTTGCCATTACCCCCGGCCTCGAAGGTCACTCCATAACCTTCGAGGCGGCTGAAAGTAAAGTTATAGCTCTGCCGATCAGCGTCGAGAGCTGATCGGCTGTCGTCGAAAGTGCGCCCTTAGATGCGCAGACATCGTAGCCCGCCAGGGCACGGTCGGCCCCTAGCCAATAGATACCTCACACCAGTGCTAGTGGATCGCCAAGAGCTGTTCCGTTGATTGGACGAATGTCCGCTTTTGGCCGTTACTTGCCTGTCACGACCGCAGCCGACTGCTGCTTGATGCGAAGAGCCACCCGAGCTTGTATTAATCGGAGATTGTTCATTAGCGATGTGCCCGCGCGAGGTCGACTGACTCACCGGCATCGCCCCACAAGCCCTCAAATCTGAAATGGCATTTAATTTTCTGTGCCTGCCTCTCATCTCTAAAATCATCGATTCTTTGAAATCACACCACCCATGTATTCATTTAAATCGCGCAGATCTTTAATCCTCCAAGCGTACGGCGATAGCTTTACACCATTCTCTCGCAACGTTCTTGGAATCAAGTCTCCATTTGGACGAAGTATTATCGATGATACAATTACGCCCGGATAATCATTTAATCGCTTTTTGAAAGCGGATGTTGTTAGATCAGGCGTAGGAGGATTGCTTTTATTAGCCAATGGTCCTGTTGCTTTAAGATCTACTCCGTGGCACATGCTGCATCGCTGTAAATAGAGATTTTTTCCATTAACATTATCCGCGAAGGATAGTGATGCTTGAATTAGCGATGCAATTCCTAGCGAAGCGATGAATAACACTTTCATTGTTTCTATCTTCCTTGATGGGATCAGCGCCGACTGGAGGCGATTTGGTGCGCAGGAAAGATATCAGCCATCGTGTCCGCACGCACCGTCATTTCTGATGCCCATTGAATCAACTCGTTTTCCAGGCGCATCCCGCTGACCGCTTCTGGCCGTTCTCTGCCGTACATGGTTGCAAAGCATGCTGCTCGAATCCGATGCAATCGGTGGTCAGAACGAATGCAAATGACTGGTCAGGTTGATGCAAACGGGTGTTCCAGTGGAGTGCAATTTCGCATTCTCCACTGGGCGCCTTTATACAAGGCATCCAAGCCTATAAAGTAGCCCCCTCCAAACAAGGAGGATGGAACAGTGCTCACCAAAATTGAGCTGCTGGACGAACTGCTTCAGCGCTATGCCGGAAACCTCGGCAATGACTTCACCGGATACCGAAATCATGTGTACCGAGTCATCAACTTTTGTTGCTCGCTCAGTACGCTGGACGCTGTGAATCTAGAAAAGATAGTTTTGGCCGGGGTATTTCATGATCTTGGTATATGGACGGCCAAGACGTTTGATTATTTGCCCCCCTCAGAGCAATTGGCAGAAGACTTCCTTCAGGAAATCGACAAGCTGGATTGGGCGCAAGAAATTATCTTGATCATTCGCAACCACCATAAAATAACTCGGTCCCATCGCGATCCACAGAACCTTGCAGAGGTATTTCGCAAAGCCGATTGGGTCGACGTCTCCCGTGGTGCGGTTACTTTTGGACGCTCACGACAGAAGCGACGTGAGATATTCTCGGCCTTTCCTGATGCAGGATTTCACATTCGCTTAGTTCAGCTTTCGCTCAAACGACTGCTAACGAACCCATTGAGCCCACTGCCAATGATGCGGCTCTGAATTTAGTGAGCCCACCCAGGCTGTGGTGATCACAATGCTACCGGACTTGTGGTCGTTGCACGGCGCGCATTGCTTCCAGACATTGAGCGCTTTGGGGGGGACCGCCCATACGGGAACACCCATACCACATGATTATAGGAATACCGATTTGCAAGAGTATGGGAGCGCCCGTAATACTTCGCGGATGGAATTTAAAGAAAGACTCAAAATCGCCCGTCGCCATGCCGGTCTAAACCAGACCGAGCTTGCCGAGCGCGCCGGCCTCACGCAGACATCAATTTCCGACCTTGAGCGCGGCAAATCGAAGGCGACAGCCTTTGCTGCTCAGATTGCTTCGGTCTGTGGTGTCTCCCCTATGTGGCTCGCTGAAGGCAGTGGCGACATGCTCAAAGGTGTTGCAGTAACTGCTGAGCGCACTCAACCAAACGTGGCAATGTCAGACATTGAGACATGGGATGACGAAACCCCGCTCGATGACGACGAGGTTTACGTGCCATTTCTCCAGGAAGTGGAGTTAGCAGCGGGCTCCGGCCGATTCGCGATTGCCGAAAGCGCCAGCGCCAGGCTGCGCTTCTTCAAGAAAGACCTTCGCCACAACAACGTTCAGTTCAGCAACGCGAAGTGCGTCGCGGTGAGCGGCAACAGCATGCTGCCGGTGCTGCGCGACGGCGCCACGGTTGGCGTGAACGTTGGCAAGAACACATTGAGCGATATCGTCGACGGCGAGATGTACGCGATCAACCACCACGGCCAGCTAAGGGTCAAACAGGTGTACCGCACGCCCACCGGAATTCGCCTGCGGAGCTTCAACCGAGACGAACATCCGGACGAGGACTACACGTTCCAGCAAATCCAGGAGCAGCAGATTTCGATTCTGGGACATGTGTTCTGGTGGGCGATGTATTCGCGTTGAAGGGCTGAGTTGGCTCCAACGGTTGCAGCCTTGGCAGAACACACGCTCTGCTGGACGCCACTCCTCAATGCCTGGACGAGCTTGAGGCGTTCGTCGTACTGCGCGTGGCTGCACTCCCAAGAAGAATTTCAGCGCATCCAATCTCACCAAATACAGACCCCCTCTCCATAGGAATGTGGGAGCGGCTGGATTATGGGAATGCCCATTGACATAAATTACGGGAATACCTATATTTCAATTCAAGCCAACGCATCACTGGCCCAGCAGCACCAAACGTAAGGCTCAACTGAGCAAAGGGTGACATCAAATGAAATAGGGAAATGACCATGACCGTAGACATCAGCAACTACACAATCGCTACACCGCTTCCAATCTCCGACACCAACCCGATCGCGCTTGAGTTGATCGGCTGGCGGGCACTGCTTGAATGCCCGGAAGTTGTTTCGATGCTTCCAGATGGCTCGCTGCAAATGACGGCGCCGACGCTCGGTGCTTCGAGCAAGAGCACCCTGCGGACGCGCTGCGAGTGGAAAGAGCCGGGCTATTGGTTGTTCGCCAGCGCTGCTGACCACTGGAACCGACAAGAAATGCGAGTCACGAAGGTCAACTCGCTGCAGAAGGTTGTGATCAGCCAGATTCATGTTCAGGGTTCGGAAAGGCCACCTGTAAAAGTGTTTTGGAACAAAGGCCGAATCACGATGGGATTTCGGTCGAGCTATCTCCAGGAAGACCCGGTGAACACGACGATTCTGGAAGACGTGCCACTCGGTGCACTTTTCAAAATCAACATTCACGCCAATTCGAGCGGCGCTGTATCCGTCTCGGCGAGCTGTAATGGCGTCAAATCCACCTCTGCAATCATGCGCCTCGACAACACCTGGGACACGAAAACTCTCGCCTTCCACGGCGGTGTGTACAACCAGATCGATTACACCGACACCACTGACCCGCAAGACGGTTCGGTCTGCATCATCAGCGACCTTTCCATCACCCACCTCTGAAATCGCGCATTTCGTGCGAGCAAGACAACCAGCGTCACGTCAGCCTGACGGTAACTGCCCGCCCCTCTCATTGAGAGCGCATCGGAGTGTGATCTGTAGCAAAGCAGGCACCTGACCGGTAATCAGGCCAGCCACTGAGTACGCCGGGCAGAGACCGGCGCAGGCAGAGCCAGAGGTGACGACCTCGCGCAGATCACCCCCGCTGCGCACGGCACGGATGAGCGCAGCCGAGTGGCTTTTGATCAGTTCACGACCTGAATGCACCACTGGAAAAGCGATTCTCGGTTGAGGCAGATATCCGAGCGCAATGCTCAACACGTCTCGAACTAAACAGACCACAAAAGACTTCCCGGATGGGTCAATCATCCCGACCTTGAAACCGCAAACGGTATTGCCCCGGGCTCTCCCCCGTCCATTTTTTGAAGGCGCGGTGAAACGCACTCGGCTCCTGAAACCCCAACTGTTCGGCAATATCGCTGATGTTCGCCTTACTCTGGCGCAACCGTTCAAACGCCACCCCGCGCCGCACTTCATCCTTGATTTCCTGATACGAACAGCCCTCACGTCCCAGTTTCCGGCGAAAGGTACTGGGGCTCAGGTGCTGTTCCAGGGCGAAGTCCTGCAAGGTCGGCCATTCGCTGTAATGGCTATGGCGCAGGCGCTGATGAACCTGCGATGCCAGCCCATGCTGGTTGCGGAAGCGGATCACCAGCCATTGCGGTGCGGTGCGCAAAAACACTTTCAGCGAGGCAAGGTCCTGAACCACCGGCAGCCGCAAGTAGTGACTGGCGAACTCGATTTCGGTGTGTTCGGTACCAAAGGTCAGGTTGGGCCCCCAGAGCAAGGCGTCATCACGCAGCGACAAACGCTGATGACGAAAGTCCGCACGATCGATGGGAATTCGCCGCCCGCCCAGCCAACACAGCAGACTGATCATCAACACCAGAAACGTTTCTTCGCCCAGCCGGCTGACCTCGCTGTTCTGCGAGCGGGTCTGCAAGCTGATGACCGCACGCTTGCCACGCACACTCAACGTGCCGCGAAAATCACGCAGGAACAACGCGAAATTGGCCAGGCACTGACGCATGGCTTTTTCCAGCGTCGGCTCCTGAATCAATGCCCGACAGATCAAGGCAAAACTGCCCGGCGGCATACCATGGGAGTCCAACTGGAAAAATTCATCGTTCAACTCACGAATCTGCGCCAGCCACAACGCGGCGAAAGCCGTGGCCGGCACCCGTGCTGTCGGCTGATCCATCAGTGCCGGATCAATTCCCACCTGTTCAAGGAGTGACCGCAGACTCTGCGGCTTCTCACGCAACGCATGGATCATGGGATACATGAAGTAAACCGCCACCGAATCCGTTTCCCGCATTTGAATGCCTCTCTCGTTACATCTGAACATGGCAAAAAACGCCATCACCCTTGAACAGTTTTGGCATAGGCCAGCGGCGCTGCTGATTCTAGACTCGTGCTCAACAAAAAAGACCTGTTCAAGAGAGCCAACATGAACCATTCCGATATTTTTGTAGTGAGCGCCGTCCGTTCTGCCATCGGCAGCTTTGGCGGTTCACTCAAGGATGTACCGCCTATTCAGTTGGCAACCGATGTTTGCCGCGCCGCTATCGAACGATCTGGCCTGGCGCCCGAGCATATCGGCCACGCGGTGATGGGACATGTGATCCCGACCGAGGCACGCGATGCCTACATCTCCCGGGTCGTAGCGATGAATGCCGGCCTGACGAAAGAGACTCCCGCCTTCAACGTCAACCGTCTTTGCGGTTCGGGTTTGCAGGCGATTGTCAGTGCCGCGCAAAGTTTGATGCTGGGGGATGCGGGCGCTGCGCTGGCAGGTGGCGTCGAGTCCATGAGCCGCGGCGCGTACCTGTTGCCGCAGGCGCGCTGGGGCGCACGAATGGGCGACATGCAGGCCGTCGACTACATGCTTGGCGCACTGCAAGACCCGTTTGCCGGTTTCCATATGGGGATCACCGCTGAAAATATCGCCGAGCACTATGGCATCACGCGTCAGGCCCAGGATGAGTTGGCGCTTCTCAGCCAACAGCGTGCTGCCCGGGCGATTGCCGAGGGGCGTTTTTCCGGGCAGATCGTGCCGATCGAAGTCGCGACCCGCAAAGGGACGGTTTCGTTTGCGACGGATGAGCATGTACGGGCTGAGGTCAACGTCGAGCAATTGAGCCGCATGAAACCGGCGTTCAAAAAGGACGGCACCGTCACCGCCGGCAACGCGTCTGGTCTCAATGATGGTGCCGGCGCACTGATCATGGCCACCGGTCAAACTGTTCAGGAACAGGGTCTCAAGCCCATGGCTCGACTGGTGGGTTATGCCCACGCAGGCGTTGAGCCCTCAATGATGGGGCTGGGACCGATTCCCGCCACCCGTTTGGTGCTCAAGCGCGCCGGCCTGACCGTTGCCGACCTTGACGTGATCGAGTCCAACGAAGCCTTCGCCGCCCAGGCCTGTGCCGTAGCGCAAGAGCTGGGCTTCGATCCGCAGAAGGTCAACCCCAACGGTTCGGGCATCTCGCTGGGCCATCCGGTGGGCGCCACTGGCGCGATCATCGCCACCAAAGCCATTCATGAACTGCACCGCTGTCAGGGCCGTTATGCCCTGGCGACCATGTGCATCGGTGGCGGCCAAGGCATCGCCGTGTTGTTCGAACGGGTTTGATCACAAGGACATACGCATGAACCTACAGAACATTGGCGTTATCGGCGCCGGCACCATGGGCAATGGCATCGCGCAAGTCTGCGCCCTGGCCGGCTTCAACGTGACCTTGATCGACATTTCCGAGAGTGCTCTGCAAAAGGCAATCGCGACCGTCGATAAAAATCTCGATCGCCAGATCGCCAAAGACACGCTCACGCTTGAGCAAAAGCTCGCTGCCCTCGACAAGATTCGCACCAGCACCGATTACAGCAGCCTGCTGAACGCGCAACTGGTGATCGAAGCCGCCACCGAAAACCTCGATCTGAAACTGCGCGTGTTGCAACAGATCGCCGCGCAGGTCAGCGCCGAGTGCGTGATCGCCTCCAACACGTCATCGCTGTCCATTACCCAACTGGCGGCCAGCGTGAGCCGGCCTGAACGCTTCATCGGGCTGCACTTTTTCAACCCGGTGCCGGTGATGGGCCTGATCGAAGTGATTCGTGGCCTGCAAACCAGCGATGCCACCCACGCCCTGGCGCTGGACATGGCAAAAACCCTCGGCAAGACCGCGATCACCGCGGGCAACCGTCCGGGCTTCGTGGTCAACCGGATTCTGGTGCCGATGATCAACGAAGCGATCCTGGTGTTTCAGGAAGGCCTGGCCAGCGCCGAAGACATCGACGCCGGCATGCGCCTGGGTTGCAACCAGCCGATCGGGCCACTGGCTCTGGCGGATCTGATCGGTCTGGACACGGTGCTGGCCATTCTCGAAGCGTTTTACGACGGCTTCAATGACAGCAAATATCGCCCTGCACCGCTGCTCAAGGAAATGGTCGCCGCCGGTTACCTGGGGCGTAAAACGGGACGTGGCTTCCATGCCTATGCCTGAGCGTTGCTCACGGTTTGCCGAGTACCGGGGCAAGGTGCTGGAGCTGTTTGCCAGCAAGGGTTTCGGTCAGGTCGGCATGCGTGAGCTGGCGACAAGCCTGGGGCTCACTCCAGGCTCGTTGTATCACCATTACCCCAGCAAACAGCACTTGCTGCTCGACTTGATCGAGGAGTTCTACGAAGAGCTGTTGGCAACCTTGGGGCGCCTTGAACAACAGGCGCCGGCAAAACGCGACAGGCTCAACAGCCTGATCCGCGCCCACCTGAATCTGCACCAGGAAATGCCCTGGCATTTTCGACTGGCGGAGCGCGACAGTGGCTGTCTCAACGAGGAGCAGCAAGAACAGGTTCGCCACTTGCGTGAGCAATACGAACGCAAATTGCTGCTGATGCTCGGAGCCAAACCCCGCGTGAGCGAACCGGCGCAACGGGCCGCGGGTCGAGCCATTGCAGCCTTGCTCAACAGCGCGCCCAGTTGGCTGATGCACTATTCGCTGGATGAACAAGAGCGCGATAATTTGATGGAAAACATGGTGAGTGGCGCCATCGAGCGATTATTGGCGCCAAAGACGCGTAATTGGGTGACGACTGCCAACGCGGGCGACAGTACGAAGCCGCCAACTACGAAATAACAAGCCTATGCGGCTCTTCCTCGAACTGAGTCGTCAGCAGATTCCGTACGACAAAGCCCCGATTGTTCGGGGCTTTGTCATTTCTGGGGATACCTGCTGGTTGAGCCGGCAGACGTCGGAACAGTCGAAGGCTGCGGTCTTTTGACCTTCCAGCGCCCTTTGTTTACTGGGTGACCACAATCTTCCCGATCATCTGCGGGTGCAGCGCACAAAAATACTCGAACTCTCCCGGTGTATTGAACACCCAGGAAAAACTGTCATTCGTATCCAGCGCCCCCGAGCGAAACACCTTGTGGGTTTCTGCCACCGTGTGCGGAATCTGGTCGTCATTCACCCACGTCACTTTGGTGCCCACGGCCACGGTCAAATCCTTGGGTGCAAACATGAACTCCTTGATATCGATCTTCACCTCCTGAGCCCACGCCGGCATCGACAGCATCAGGCACACCACCGCCAACAGTCGCGTTTTCATCTGACCGCCCTCCCCTAGACCAGTGTCGAATCAATCAGCGCCAGCGGATGATCGCCCTGTGTCGCTCGCACATCGGTGATCCCCAGGTAATTGCGCAATTGATCGGCGGCCACCGTCATCGGCCCCGGTGCCGGCGCCACACCCGGTGCAGGTTGTGGGTAAGCCGTGCCACGGGCGGTGTGGAAGGTGATGTTGCCTTCGACCTTCTGGATGACTTGATGGATGTGGCCGTTCAATACCGTCACTGAACCGTACTTGCGCAGCATCGCAATCGCTTGATCACCATCCTCGGTGCCCCAGCCCCACGGCTGATAAATCGTCCACAGCGGAATGTGGGTAAACACGACGATGGGTGTACTGGTCGTCACCGCCCGCAAATCATCGGCCAGCCAGGCCAGTTGATCGGCGCCAAGGGTGGCTTCGTGACCGGCCTGGAAGTTGAAGACGTTTACCAGTGCGATGAAATGCACACCGTGGTCATCGAAGCTGTACCAGCCATTGCCTTTGGTGCCCTTGCCGTATCGCTCCAGGTAAAGCTTGCCGCCGCCCTCATCGAGGGTGTCGTGTTCACCCGGCACGTAATGCACGGTGGACGGCAGCCCCTTGAGCAACTGTGCCGCAGTGTCGAACTCCTCAGGCTTGGACAGGTGCGTGATGTCGCCGGTATGCAGAATCAGCGACGGTGGTTTTGGCAGCGCGATGACCTTGTCGATCGCCACCTGCAATGTCTTTGCCGGCTCCGGGTTGGCTTCCTTGTTGAAGCCGATGTGCGAGTCGCTGATCTGCACGAAGTGAAACGTGCTGGCCAGTGCCTTGGGGTCGGCGACGTTGCCTGCCTCATCCAGCGCAAAGGCCCGGGGAATGCCGCCGCTCAGGGCCCAGATAACCCCTGCCCCGGCCCACGCCGAGCACTTGAGCAGCGTTCGGCGGTCAGGGTTCAGCAAGTCGTCGGTGCGCAATGGGTGTTTTGATTGAATGTCCATCGGTATGTCCTCGCTGGCGGACTACAGTGATGTAGCTGACACGAGGTAAACCTTGCGGGATGAGTGTTTATTCCGTGCTGGAAAACAAATTCTTTTCAGGGAATAAAAGACCACGCACCACGGTTATAGGGGTGTGACAGTGCGGAAGCCACTATGAAGCGATTTGAGGACCTGATTGCGCCCCATCTGGACGCCGCTTACAACCTCGCGCGCTGGCTCACTGGCAACGACGCCGCCGCACGCGATGTCGTGCAGGAAAGTGCCCTGCGCGCCTTCAGGTTTTTGCAGCGTTTCGCCGATGGCAACGCCAAGGCCTGGTTTCTGACCATCGTGCGCAATGAAAGCTACACCTGGCTCAAAGCCTCGGCCGGGCGCCATTGGGTTGCTTTCGATGACGACATTGGCGATGACGAAGGCGCATTGAGCCACAGCCAGACCCCGGAATTGCTGGCTATTCACACGGAAAACGCAGCGCTGATCCAGCAAGCGCTGTGCGCCCTGCCGCCAGTGTTTCGTGAGGTGATTGTGCTGAAAGAACTCGAAGACATGCCTTACAAGGACATCGCTTTGGTGGTCGATATCCCCATCGGCACCGTCATGTCGAGACTGGCCCGGGGGCGCGCGATGCTCAAGCTCGAACTACTGAAGTTGCACGATCATGAATGAACTCGACTGCACGGTTTGCCAGACACGGCTGCATGGTTATCTGGATCACGAACTCGATCCTGCGACGGCTGCGGATGTAGCTGCGCATCTGGCCGCATGCCCCGAGTGCGCGCGGCTGCATGATGAAGTGAAACTGCTGAAGGTCAGTGTGAAGCGCCAGGCGCCGTATTACCCGGCGCCGGCATCGTTAGCGGCCAGCGTGTTTGCCACAGGTACTCCCGCGACTCGCGCCGTCGAGCGCTGGCAGAAATGGTTCGCACCGACGTTTTCCGCGGCGGCGCTGGCCTTGGCGGCAGTGCTTTATGTGATGACGCCGGGCAGCGAGCAACCTCTGATGGACGAGGCTGTCTCCAGCCATGTCCGCTCGTTGATGGGCGAGCATCTGAACGATGTGGTGTCCTCCGACCGCCACACCGTGAAGCCCTGGTTCACCGGCAAACTCGACTTCTCACCGCCGGTGTTCGATTACTCGGCGCAGGGATTTCCATTACTGGGCGGGCGGCTGGATTATCTGCAACACCAGACCACGGCAGCCCTGAGTTACGGGAGGGCCAAACACATCATCAATGTGTTTATCCTGCCGGTGCCTGAGGCAGACAAGCCGCGGCAGACCCAGACGATTCGTGGCTTTAACGTGGTGTCCTGGCAAACCAATCACATGCGCTTCGTGCTGGTTTCCGATGTGGAAAAAAGTGAGCTGGAGGCGTTCAGCCAGTTGCTCAGGGACGGTGCCTGAAGGGAGCATGGTTTCGCGTGCGCCGTCATTCTCTCTGTCGAGAACAATCAAAAATGGGTGCTCGCCCAACCAAGGCCTAGCACTCCGTGCTTGGTAAAGAACCGAAGCTGGGTGAGCGGTGAGAACTCTATCCAGAGTTGCGCCCTGTGTCCCGAACACAATTCTGAATAAACCTGAACAGCCTGCGTCCGGCATAATCAGGTTTTACTCACTGCCAGTGCGCGACCACTCATCATCCATAGCGCCTGCTGTGCTGGCGACTATCCACGCCACTGCACAAGCCACTAACGAGAACACGGCAAAAGCCCCCATCACATGCAAGTAAGGCAGCACGTGATTCCACGCTCGAGCCACCCCCAGGAATGCGGCAAATAACCAGCCACTCATAGAGAGAGCGCCCAACAGTGCAAGGCGAGTCCGGGCGCAGCTGTGTAACAAAACAAAGGGAGCCTTCTGCAGCAGCAGAAAACCGATTCGATGCAACAAAGCGCCGTTGAGGCTAAGCAGCGCAACAACACTCACCTTGGCCCAGAGCTTTTGATTGAGCAGATACGTGGTCCCCTCATAGAGGTAACCCTGGAGCACCAGCAGCAAGCCACTTCCCCAAAGAGCCAATAGCGCGAGCGCGACGATTTTTTGAGTCTCGTCGAGATACTCACGTTGCACCTGGCTCAACACATCCTTGCGCCAGCTCCATAGCTTTTGATCTGCCTGCAGCACCCTCCCCAGAGCAATACAGGTGGCAATCAGATGACCGTACACAAGTAGCATTTTGAGCATTACCTGAACCTTATTTTTATGTGGGCAATGCACTCCCTCGCACCCTTGATTCGAAACTAAATGATACGGATTATTATTTGTATCGAGCAAGTTACAAACTCAACCATCCATCCGAAGCCGCCCGCCCTCCCGCACGTTTGCGGTGTTGCGCTGCTCCTTGAGCAACGCCCGAATACGAAAACGCCGCTCAATGAGCGGCGCTGGAGAATCCCGGTTCCCCACGATGACAAGCGGAGACAAAACATTCTGAACCCTGTACATCCCCTCCAAGTCGAAAATAGACAGTCAGTAATCACTGAAGCATCCCTTTAAAAGGAGTCTTTTTCATGAAGATCTCGGAAGTTATGACGAAAGATGTTTTAACAGCCAAACCAAGCCAGACGATCCAGGAGGCTGCAAGCATGATGGCCAGGATCGATAGCGGCGCCATTATGGTTGAAGAGCAAGAGCGCCTGATTGGCATGATCACGGACCGGGACATCGCCATCAGAGCCGTCGCCGAAGGACTCACCGGAACAACCCCTATCAGTAAAATAATGAGTGGCGGCATCCGCTATTGCTATGAGGATGAAGACATCGAGCATGTCGCTAGAAACATGGCGGACGTCCACCTCCGTCGCCTGCCCGTGCTTAACCGAGACAAGCGTCTGGTTGGCGTCGTATCGCTGGGAAACATTGCCAGCACACGATCTCAGTCCGCCGCCGCGACTGTTTTGTGCGGCGTGGCACAGGCTCATTAACCGATTGGATAATGAGCCGTTCAAGTGTTCATCAGGATTAAAGCCCCATGGATCCGACACGCTCGCCTGACCTGGAATCCGTTGGAAATTCGGCTTCAAGGCCAGGCGAGTCCTTCTGTAAATAGTCGCTGCCCCTTCCCCCACGCAACGCACCCTTCGCTGAACTGCATTCGCTTTGCGCGACACATTAGCCCGGCTCGATGAGTAGGTCTTTGTCTTCCGAGCCTAGCGCCGGCTCTTGATCCTCCAATTTGCCGGTTTCACGCTTCTTCTTCAGGCGGGTTCGAGCGCGCTCGGTGTCATAAGACTTTCCTTCAGCCAAGGCATGCAGGGTCGATGAAATTCGATAGAAACCACCACACGGTTCGCAATGAATGCGCAATCCGCCCCCGAACGAAAGATCTTCCAGCGCATTGGTATTGCCACACAGCGGACAGTTCATAGCCACCTCCTGAACATTCAGCTATAGCCGCTTTCAGCCCGCCATAAACGCTGGCAACCTGGACAGGTGTGATGACGAATAGCGCGGATATGTTTATATCGACACGGGCGATCCAAGGAGGTTGCTTGTTTTTACATGACAGTCGAACGTTAGGCGTCGCTCGGCAGCTGCTGCATCTCTTGATCGTTCAGAAGCCGCTGAAGATCAAAAGATCGCAGCCTTGGGCAGCGCCTACCGAGGGTGGCGTTACAGCCGGGGCGGAATCTAATCCGAAGTCAGCGGCTGCCTGGAGCGACTCGGCGCGATGGCCGACTTCTCCCCGGTGTCGCGATGCAACAAGGCAACGTTGTAGTCATAGCGGGATATCAACGGCACCGGCTCGTCATTGCGGGACATCTTGAGCCATTGTCTTGTGCGCTCGATGTCAAAGGATTCGTTCCTGCCCTTCATGCTTTTAATCAGGTTGGCCGAGACCCTGAAGCGTCCACATCCAGCCGAGCATGCAACTTCTGACCAGTCTTCAGCCACATGAACAGTGTTAGAGACAGCGTGACAAATTAAGCACTTCATGTTCGATCTCCGTATCCATGAATTACCAACTGTAGACGATCCACGAACAAAGAACTCAGCGCCCAAAAAAACCGGGGCAGTCCATCGCGCCACCCAGTGACAGCCTGGCCAGGTGACCTGTCAAAGGGGCGATAAGTGAAGAGCCCGGCCGCAATGGCCGGGCTCCGTTTTATCTTCTGTTTTCAAGCATCTTGTCGGCGAGCGCTTTGGCTCTTTGGATCAGCATGTTTTGCCTGTCTTCGTGGGTGGTTTCTCCTACCACCGGTGCCGTCAGATGGCTTTCGGCAATCAGCGCAGCACAGAAATATTGGTCCCAAACAGTGCTTTGCTCCGACGCCTGTCTAATCGTTTGGTCGGCGATCATATGCGGCTCCTTTTGATGAGGTAGCCTTTTCAGTTTACGCCCGAATCACCAACAACCTACGTTGTGCAGGACAGTCGGCACTGCCAATCGCTGGCGACAAATCGTTTCCTCGACTAGGATCTTTATCGCACAGGACTTCGCCCACTGTGTTGTCGGGCGACTCACAAGGGAGAGATAGATGACGCCTACTCGTATTACCGAGCAAACCTATCGTGGCTGGTCCAGCCCCATCTTGCTTGAACTCAAGGAGAGAGAACATCAACTGGATCCTTCGGCACGCCAGGCCCTGCGAAATGTCCTGGTCGAGAGAAGGCTTATAAACACTGGCAATCCTTCTGGCAGTGATCGGCGCAAGGCTGATCCGGCCGGGTAACAACAGGTTTTAGCAATAGCGCTTACCCACCTCATCACCGACGCTGCTGGCGCTTTGCCGGCAGCGTGCTTGTAAGTCATCCCCAAATGCCAGGCAAAAAAAAAGCCCAGGCAGCTGATGGACGCCTGGGCTTTAAAAATGCATAAACCGTGGTGGTGAACGCGGGGCAATATTACCCAATCAATTGATCTGTAACAAGATATTTTGACTCACCATCCAGTTACTAAATCTCGCAACCCATTAAATATCCACACTATTTTTGAGTCATCTACTGAAGAAACCGTTACAGACAATCCCGGACAGCCTTGCGCAGCGTTCCTGACTTGGCCCATGGCGGCCCTTGGTAAAGCGATACCCGGCTGCCATCCTTGGACTTCACGATATCCAGAATTTCGTCAGCTGTGATGACGCTCGGTGCAGTAATCCGATAGCCATTGGAAATCGCAGTTTGCGTCGTTCCAGCAATCTCCTGGCGCCACAATGGCAATACACACCCGGCATATTCCTTGGGCGCCTTATCGCTGTATTTGCTGACATTAGGCTCACCGGGCACCAGGGATGCGGGCAATGAACAGCCCGCCAACGCAGCCAACGCTACTCCCGCTATCAACATCCGCATGATGCTTCTCTATCCTGAAAAACGGGAAATGTAGCCTGTACTTGCGCAGACATCCAGCAAACGCTGGGGCTACGCCGCTATAAAGCAGCTTTTTATACAAAGGCTTCTTATACAGAGGCTTCGCCCTGCCCCGGATCGACCCCCGAGCCGGAATCGGTATACGAACTCGCATTCAGATACTTCATCCACCGCTCGTAGGCTTCATGCTGCCATTTCGTGACCCGTTCCCATTCCGGCCCACTGAGCTGATGAGCTGAAATCAACTTCATCATTTCCGTTGTGGCCGCATCCAGGTCCGCGATCAGTTCATGCGCATGGTGTCTGAAATCATCAGTCGCCGTCATTTGAGATACCTCGCCCCAGCGAATAGATCACTACCTCCATACGACAGCAGAGCTGTCCACTCCCGTTGACTTTCCCGACCAGCGGACCTCCCATCCCTACCCCTTCACGCACACCACCTGTCGCAACGTATGCAGCACTTCCACCAGATCACGCTGGGCGTGCATGACTTTGTCGATGTCCTTGTAGGCCATCGGGATCTCATCGATGACCGCCGCATCCTTGCGGCATTCCACATGGGCGGTCGCGCGGATCTGGTCGGCGACGGTGAAGGTGTTCTTGGCTTTGGTGCGGCTCATGGTGCGACCGGCGCCGTGGCTGCAGGAACAGAACGATTGCTCGTTGCCGAGGCCGCGAACGATGAAGCTTTTGGCCCCCATGGAACCGGGAATGATCCCCAGCTCGCCCTTCTTCGCCGACACCGCGCCTTTGCGGGTGACCAGGATGTCCTCGCCAAAATGCCGCTCTTTCTGCACGTAATTGTGATGGCAGTTCACGGCCTCCAGCGCAACCTCGAAAGGTTTGCGGATCACCTGCCGCGCCGCGTGAATCACCGATTGCATCATCAAGGCACGATTCTGCCGGGCGAAGTCCTGAGCCCAGCCCACCGCTTCGACGTAGTCATCGAAGTGCCGGCTGCCCTCCTTGAAGTAGGCCAGGTCACGGTCCGGCAGGTTGGCGATGTGCTGGCGCATGTCCGCCTGGGCCAATTGAATGAACAGAGTACCGATGGCATTGCCCACGCCGCGAGAGCCGCTGTGCAGCATGAACCACACGCGATTGGCCTCGTCCAGGCAGACCTCGATGAAGTGGTTACCGGTGCCGAGGGTCCCCAGGTGCTGGCGGTTGTTGGTGCTGGCGAGTTTCGGGTACTTGTCGGTGATCGCCTTGAACCGAGGGTTCAGCGCCGCCCAGGCCTGATCGGCCTGCTGTGGAACGTGTTCCCAGGCGCCTTCGTCACGGCGGCCATGGCTCAAGGTGCGGCCATGGGGCACGGCCTTTTCAATGGCAGTGCGCAGACCATGCAGGTTGTCCGGCAAGTCGGCAGCGGTCAGCGAGGTGCGCGCGGCGATCATGCCGCAGCCGATGTCCACGCCCACGGCCGCAGGAATGATCGCGCCCACGGTGGGGATCACGCTGCCGATGGTGGAACCTTTGCCCAGGTGCACGTCCGGCATCACCGCCAGGTGCTTGAAGATGAACGGCATCTTCGCGGTATTGATCAGTTGCTGCCGGGCTTCGCTTTCAACCGGCACGCCTTCGGTCCAGAGTTTGATCGGCTTGCCGTTGGCGACTTCCAGCAGTTGGTAGGCAGGTTGTTGCATGATTTCGACTCTCTTTGGATCAGACGAACATAACGCTCCATCGAGGTAAATGGGATTACTATTTCGTAGCGGGGAATTGCAGGAGGTCATCATGTGGCTTAACGAATATGAACAGCAACTACGGCGCGATCTGCAAGGTGTGGCGTCGGACCTGAGGTGGTCGGCGGTAGAGCTTTTGCGCATCGCAGAGCAGTTGCGCCTGGCCGGCAATGATGTGGACGCAGAGGCGACGCTCAGGCTGTGCTCCTTGTTCCAGGGCGATGAAGAGCGGCTGGCGGGCTATGCTGAAGAAGTGAAAGCAAAAACCATCACTCGAACGAAAGTTCACTAGAGAGCATTGCCATGAACAAGCCTCTATGCGCGCTGATCGCCGTGCTGGCGGCGACAGGTGGCTGTAACACGGAATCGCATATCTACCGGGACCAACCGCTGGTCGCCAAGGTCGAAGCCGGCATGACCAAGGATCAGGTCGAGCAGATTGGCGGCAAGCCGCTATCGATCACCGATCGCACGGTGGAGCCAGGCGCTTGCTTTGATTACAAGTTGACCCAGGCCGGCAATCAGCAGCCGTACAGCGTCAGTTTTGATGGCAGGGGCCAGGTCGACCATAAAGCCTTCATGACCTGCGCCGAGTGGAGTCGCGTCCAACAAAAAGCCAGAGCGTATTCCCCGTCCACGGGCGGGATGGGTGGTGGTTACTGAGCCCACGACTTTATAACGAGAAGCCCCGGCGTACCGGGGCTTCAGGCGCACTATTTGTCTGATTTGTGGCTACGCGATGATCTGCCCGACCGGGCTCTGTAGGCGGGAAGCGCAGCCGCATAGGCCAGTGCTTCTTCTCGGCTGCCAAAGGATCCAAGCCGGTCACCTTTGGTGCACACCCGCCACGGGCCGCTGTTCACGCTGAGTACGTCATAGCCGTTCATGTGCATTTTGGTCAGCATCGGAACGCTCATTAGTCACCTCCATTTCGGCAGTGATAGTCCAGGGTCCACTCAACTACCTTACACCCGACCTTCGCAGAAGTGCCGACCAGACGTCGCGTCAGGATTCCGGCATCCCATTGCACTTTCAACCGCCCTGTCGACTCTAACCCTTGAAGCAGACACGTCTGCGGATTGCGGTCTGAATATTGCATTTTTATGACTGTTTTATGACAACCGGCAGTCAGGTAATCCATGAAAGTACGCGCAACCGTCATTTGCGAGCAGGACCGGCACATTCTCCTGGTGCGCAAACCCAGGGGGCGCTGGACCCTGCCGGGTGGAAAAATCGAGCCTGGCGAAACCATCGCGGGCGCGGCCACAAGAGAGCTTTATGAAGAAACCGGGCTTGGGGTCGACAGCCTGCTGTACTTGATGGAGTTGGACACGACCAGCACCAGGCATCATGTCTACGAGGCATCGGTCATAAACGTGGCCGAGGCGCGGCCCCAGAATGAAATCTTCGACTGCATCTGGTACCCGCTGGACGCCGTCCAGAACCTGAACACAAGCGACGCCACACTCAGAATCGTCAGAGCATTTCAGCGTCGCTTGTAGCTCAACACAGCCGACGCCCTCCTGAAAGGTCAGCCCAGATCGCCGCCACCGACCGGCATGACCATGCCGGTGATATAGGAGGCTTCGTCGCTGGCCAGAAACAGGATAGCGCTGGCCTGTTCATCCAGTGTGCCGTAGCGCTTCATCAAACTGCTGTCGAGGGTCTGGTCGACGATCTGCTGATACCACAGCTTTTCCTGAGCGCTTTGTTCCGCGGTGTTGCGCGGGATCAGCCGCGGCGGCGCTTCGGTGCCACCGGGAGCGGTTGCGTTGACCCGCACCCCACGGCCGGCGGTTTCGAACGCCAGGCACGCGGTCAACGCATTGACCCCGCCCTTCGCTGCACCGTAAGGCACGCGATTGACGCTACGGGTGGCGATGGATGAAACGTTGACGATGGCGCCGTTGCCTTGCTCAAGCATGAACGGCAGCGCGGCATGGCAACACCACAGCGTCGGGAACAATGAACGTCGGACTTCGGCCTCGATCTGCGACTCTTCATAGTGCTCGAAAGGCTTGGCCCAGATCGTGCCGCCGACATTGTTGACCAACACATCGAGGCGCCCGAAGCGCTCGACGGCGGTGCGCATCACCCGGCTGCATTCGCTGTATTGCTCAAGGTCGGCGGTCAGGGCGAGCACCTGGCTGTCCCGCCCCAGTTCCTTCTGCAACTCGAACACCAGATCGGAGCGGTCGACCAGAATCAACCGCGCACCTTCAGCGGCCATGCGTTCCGCCACACGCCGGCCGATGCCTTGGGCGGCACCGGTAATCAGCGCGATTTTTTCGTGGAATCTGTTCATACATACCCTCGTTGCGAAATCGCTTTCGCGGGAAACACGATCTGTAGCAGCTGTCGAGCCCCAGCGAGGCTGCGTTCGGCTGCGAAGCAGTCGTGAATCCGGCAAACGCGGTTTACCTGACATACCGCAGTTTTTTATTTTGCGACTGCTTCGCAGCCGAACGCAGCCTCGCTGGGGCTCGACAGCTGCTACTAGAGCGTGTCGCGGCTCAGGCCGCGCTGGCGGCAAATTTCTCGTAGTAGAAGTTCGCAGGCGCGACGCCTTGCTCGCGAATGAACTGGCTGACCGCTTCGACCATCGGCGGCGGGCCGCACAGGTAGACATCGACGTCACCATCGTTCAAATGCCGTGGCTCGATGTGCTGGGTCACGTAGCCCTTGAGCGGGTGCCGACTGTCGGGGTTGGCCACGCAGGCGCTGAAGCTGAAGTTCGGGATTCGTGCGGCAAAGGCTTCCAGTCGATCGATTTCCACCAGGTCGAAATCGTTGGTCACGCCGTAGATCAAATGCAGCGGATGCTCGCTGCCCTGCTCGGCGATTTTTTCCAGCATCGCGGTAAACGGCGCCAGACCGGTGCCACCGGCCAGCAGCAACAACGGCCGGCGGATATCGCGCAGATAGAAACTGCCCAACGGTCCGGCCAGGCTCATGCTGTCGCCGGCCTTGGCCATGCCGGTCAGGAAACTGCTCATCAAGCCGCCGGGCACGTTGCGAATCAGGAAACTGACTTCGCCGTCACGCTGCAACGAGCTGAACGAATACGCGCGGGTCTGCTCGCTGCCCGGAACCCCGAGGTTCACATACTGCCCCGGCAAAAACGCCAGTTTGCTCAGGGCTTCGCCCTTGATCGACAGTGCGATGGTGCTGTCGGACAGCTGACGCACGGCGCTGATGGTCGCGTCGTAACTGGCCTGACGAGTACGGCAGACATCCGATGAAACCGGCACCCGCACCACGCAATCGCTCTGCGCACGCATCTGGCAAGTCAGGACAAAACCCTGCTGCGCTTCGTCAGCGCTGAGGGCGTCTTCGATGTAGTCCTCGCCCAGGTCGTAGCGCCCGGCTTCGGCGAAACACTTGCAGGTGCCGCAAGCGCCGTCGCGGCAGTCCAGCGGAATATTGATGCCCTGGCGGTACGCGGCATCGGCCACGGTTTCGCCGGCGTTGGCGTCGATGAACCGGGTGACGCCGTCTTCGAAATTGAACGCAATGGAATGAGTCATGACGGCCGCCTCAGAGGTGGTAAACATCGATGACCTGGCGAACGTAGTCGTTCTTCAGGATCACTTTCTTGGCCAAGATCAGCGGGTTCTCACCGCGCACATCCAGGGTGTAGAAACTGCTGCCGAAATAGCTGTCGACGGTCTTGTAGCGAAAGCTCAGGGTGTGCCAGTTGAAACGCACCTTGCACAGGCCGTCGGCCTGTTCGATCAGCTCGATGTTGCTGAGGTTGTGCGAGGTGCGGGTGTCCGGCACGCTGGCACTGGAACGCTCGGTCTTGATGCGGAAGATGCGATCTTCCAGACCCGTGCGGTTGCCGTACCAGATCAGCGAGATTTCCCGCTGCGGATCGATGGTCAGCTCGTCGTTGTCATCCCAGGACGGCATCCAGAAAGTGGCGTCCGGCGCGTACAACTCCAGCCAGTCGTCCCATTGCTTGTCGTCGAGGTAGCGCGCTTCGCGGTAGAGAAAATCGCGCACCGCGTCATAGGTCATGGTCATTGCACGGCCTCCACTGCAATCAGTTCGGACTGTTCGGCGGCCAGGGCCTTGAGCATGGTCTGCTGCCAATATTTGTGTTGCAGCACGAACAGGCCTTCGTCTTCGGTACGCACCCCGCTGAGCAATGGGTGCAGGTCAATTTCCCTGGCCGCGTCATCGGCGCCTTCAATCCAGTGTTCGGCACCACGGGACATGTCATTCCAGGTGGTGACGCTGCCCTGGTAACCGGTCTGGCAGGAGCGAAACTCTTCCAGATCGTCTGGAGTGGCCATGCCACTGACGTTGAAAAAGTCCTCGTACTGCCGAATGCGGCTCGATCGGGCGTGGTCGCTTTCGCCTTTGGGCGCGATGCAGTAAATGGTGATTTCGGTGCGGTTGACCGAGATCGGCCGGGCGATGCGAATCTGCGAGCTGAACTGGTCCATCAGGTACACGTTCGGGTACAGGCACAGGTTGCGCGAGTTCTCGATCATCCAGTCGGCGCGAGCCTGGCCGAAGTCCCGGGCCAACTCGTCGCGACGCTCGTACAGCGGACGGTCCTCGGGGTTGGACCAACGGGTCCAGAGCAGCATGTGGCCCTTGTCGAAGGAATAGAAACCACCGCCCTGCTTGGCCCAAGTGCCGGCGCTCATGGTCGGATTGCAATCGCCGGCTTCGCGCTGTTTGCGCTGATTCTGGGTGGCGGCGTAGTTCCAGTGCACGGAGCTGACGTGATAGCCGTCGGCGCCGTTTTCGGCGGTGAGTTTCCAGTTGCCTTCGTAGATGTAACTGGAGGAACCACGCAGCACTTCCAGGCCATCGGCGGACTGGTCGACGATCATGTCGATGATCTTCGCCGACTCGCCCAGGTGCTCCACCAACGGCACCACGTCGGCCTTGAGACTGCCGAACAGGAAGCCGCGATAGGACTCGAAACGCGCGACTTTGGTCAGGTCGTGGGAGCCTTCGCAATTGAAGCTCGCCGGGTAGCCGGCCGCCGCCGGGTCCTTGACCTTGAGCAGCTTGCCGGAGTTGTTGAACGTCCAGCCGTGGAATGGGCAGGTGTACGAACTCTTGTTGCCGGTCTTGTGCCGGCAGAGCATCGCCCCGCGGTGGCTGCATGCGTTGATAAAGGCATTCAACACGCCATCCTTGTTGCGCGCGATGAAGATCGACTGGCGCCCCATGGTGGTGGTGTAGAAATCGTTGTTGTTGGGGATCTGGCTTTCGTGCGCCAGGTACAGCCAGTTGCCTTCGAAGATGTGTTCCATCTCGAGGTCGAACAGCCGCGGATCAGTGAACATCTCCCGCTTGCAGCGATAGATACCCTGTTCAGGGTCTTCTTCAAGCAGGGAGTGAAGGTATTCGGGTCGCAGGGACATGGCCGCCGCCTCCATTGTTTTTATTCAGGCAGGGCCATGCTAGGACGTGGGGATGGGGCGGACTATCCGCCGGGTGCAGACCTGTATCCGTTTTGTGCAAAGGGCGGTGGGTGGTTGATGGTTGCCAATGTGGCGAGGGAGCTTGCTCCCGCTGGGCTGCGAAGCGGCCCCCGGCATTCTGCCAGGCACACCGCGTCGGCAGGATTTACGACTGCTGCGCAGCCGAACGGGGGCAAGCCCCCTCGCCACAGGTTATTCGTCAAACGTCTTGGCAATCAGTGACGGCGCTTGAGGGTGTCGGAAGGCAATTCGCCGAACTGTTTGCGGTAGCTGTCGGAGAACCGGCCCAGGTGCAGGAAGCCGTAATCCATGGCCACTTCCGTGACGTTGCGCACGTTGCAGGTCGGGTCGCTCAGGTTGGCGTGAATGCGCTCGAGCTTCTTCTGCCGGATGTAGTTTTTCGGCGTGTCCCCCGCATTGCGTTCGAACAGCCCATACAGCGAACGCAGGCTCATCCGCGCCTGGCGCGCCAGTTCTTCGCTGTCGATGTCTTGCTTGAGGTTGCAGGCGATGTAATCGACCAGCGCCTCGAACGTGGCCGAGACTGAGCCAGGGTCGGTGCGCATGACGTTGGTTTTCATCAGGCCCAGCATCTTGCTGACCACGATTTGCGCATAGTGCTCCTGCACGCGAGGAATCGGCTCGGATGCCTCGGCTTCCTGGCAAATCATCGCCAGCAGGCCGACGAAACCTTCCAGTTGATTGAGCTGATAACGGTTTTCCAGAAACCGCACGCCCTGCCCCGGATACCGCCAGCGCTGCTCCTCGCACACCGACTCCAGCAGCCGGGTGGGGACTTTCAGGATGAATTTTTCGCAATCACTGGAATAGGTCAGATCCACCGGATCGTCCGGGTTGATCAGCAGCAACTCCCCGGGCGCGAAGTAATGTTCCTGACCGTGGCCACGCCACAGGCAATTGCCGCGCAGCAACACCTGCAAGTGATAGATGCTGTCCAGCGCGCCTGAGGTAACCCGCACGCTGGCGCCATAACTGATGCGGCACAGATCAAGGCTGGCAAACTTGCGATGATCGAGGCTGGCCAGCGGCCGGCCGGCCCTGGGCATCTGCAGGCAATGGTTGCCGACATGCTGATTGACGTAGCCCGACACCGCATACGGGTCGGCATGGTCGAAGATTCTGCTGCGATGACTCAACAATTGCGCTTGCATCATCGGTTCACTCTCATTGTTGTTATCAGTGGCGCCGCCATTCTAGTGTCCTGCCCGAAACACAGAAGGCCACGAGATAAACGGTCGGTTATCTCGTGACCCGGTTCGGCTGGTCGAGGGTATCAGTCCTCGAGCGCACGCACCCGCTCGTGGCGTTGCTGCTCCTCAGGTTGGGCGGACGACTGCAGGGTGAAGTCGAAATCGATTTCGGCAAAACGACCGCTCACGCCATGGGCCGCTGCACGCTGCGGATCGTCGCTGAAGGTGATCTTGGCGATCAGTTCGTCACGGGTGGCGTAGGCGAAATCGTCATGCAGGTACTGATCGCCATCGAGGTTGATCTGGGTGGTCAGGTGACGATGATCCGGTGCCGAAATGAAGAAGTGAATGTGCGCCGGCCGCTGGCCATGACGGCCCAGTTGATTGAGCAGTTGCTGGGTCGGACCATCCGGCGGGCAGCCGTAGCCCGACGGCACGATGCTACGGAAGCGATAACAACCCTCGGCATCGGTGACGATCCGGCGACGCAGGTTGAACTCGGACTGGGTGGTGTCGAAGTACGAATAGGTGCCGCCGGTGTTGGCGTGCCAGACATCCACCACCGCCCCAGCCAGCGGTTCGCCAGCGGTATTGAACACCCGGCCCTGCATGAACAGAGTCACACCCGGATCGACGCCGTCATCGAGACGCGCTTCGCCTTGCGACAGCGGCGCACCCGCCACATACAGCGGCCCCTCGATGGTTCGCGGGGTGCCGCCGGATTTGCCGGCCTGCTCGTCTTCGGCATCCATCAACAGGTCGAGGTAATGCTCAAGACCGAGCCCGGCAACCAACAGACCGGCCTCCTGCCGCGCGCCCAGCACGTTGAGGTAATTGACGGCTTTCCAGAATTCTTCCGGGGTCACGGCCAGGTCTTCGATGATGTTCACCGAATCACGCAGGATGCGGTAAACCAGCGCCTTGACCCGCGGATCGCCGGCTTCATTGAGCAGGCCGCTGGCTTCTTCGAGAAACTTCTGGACACTGGCGGTGTGGGAAATCTTGACGTTCATGATGGATCCTCATCTTGTATTTATTAGCGTAGCGAACTGAACAGGCTGGATTCAGCGGTCATCCTCGCGAATGGAAGAAGGATGCCGGCACAGCGCGTTGACCTCGATCGCCATGTACGGGTACAGCGGCAATTGCATCAGTAGGTCGTGCAGTTCCTGAACGCTGTCGACATCGAACACGCTGTAATTGGCATAGAGCCCGGCGATGCGCCACAGATGACGCCACTTGCCTTGCTCTTGCAGGCGCTGGGCCAGGGCTTTCTCGTCGGCCTTTAGCTGAGCGGCGCGCTCCGGGTTCATGTCGACCGGTAGATTCACGGTCATTTTTACGTGAAACAGCATGATGCCCTCCTCAGGCTTGATGAACGACAGTGGAACTTTTGTCCCGACGGAAAAACGCCAGGCGCTCTTCATCCAGAACCAGGCCCAGCCCCGGTGTTGACGGGACGTGCAGTTGAAAATCGCGGTAGACCAATGGCTCGCTGAGGATGTCTTCGGTCAGCAGCAGCGGGCCGAACAATTCGGTATCCCAGCTCAAGGTATTCAGTGTGACAAAGGCATGGGCCGAGGCCAGCGTGCCGATTCCGCCTTCGAGCATGGTGCCGCCGTACAGGCCGATACCGGCCGCCTCGGCAATCGCGGCGGTTCGCAGCACGGCGCGCGGGCCGCCGTTCTTGGCGATTTTCAGAGCGAACACCGAAGCGGCGCCTTCCCGTGCCAGGTTAAAGGCATCTTCCACGCATTCGATGGATTCATCGGCCATGATCGGCGCCGGGCTCATGGCATTCAGGCGCACCATGCCGGCGCGGTTATTGCGCGAGATCGGTTGTTCGATCAGGTCGATGCCGTTGGTGCCGAGTATCCGGCAGGCCCGCAGAGCGACTGCTTCGTCCCAGGCCTGATTGACATCGACCCGCACACTGGCGCGATCGCCCAAGGCCTTTTTGATCGCAATAACGTGAGCCAGGTCGCGGTTGACCTCGCCAGCGCCGATTTTCAGTTTGAAGATCCGGTGGCGGCGCAGGTCGAGCATTTTTTCCGCTTCGGCAATGTCCTTGGCGGTGTCGCCGCTGGCCAGGGTCCAGGCCACCGGCAATGCATCGCGAACCCGTCCGCCCAACAGTTCACTGACCGACAGGCCAAGGCGCTTGCCCTGGGCGTCGAGCAAGGCGCTTTCGATACCCGATTTGGCGAAGGTGTTGCCACGAATGCTGCGCTCCAGGCGCAACATCGCGGCATTCACATTGCCGCTGTCCTGGCTGATCAGCAGTGGCGCGAAGTGTTTGTCGATGTTGGTCTTGATGCTGTCCGGGCTTTCGTTGCCGTAGGCCAGGCCGCCGATGGTGGTCGACTCACCGATACCCTCAATGCCATCGGCACAGCGCACCCGAATGATCACCAGAGTCTGGTTCTGCATGGTGTGCATCGCCAGCTTGTGCGGGCGAATGGTCGGCAGATCGACGATGATCGTCTCGATCGATTCAATGGCTGTTGCAAGCATGTCGCGATACCCGTCAGGTTCTTAAAGTTCTGGAACCGATTCTGGTACGGCTTTTTTCGGGAAGCCAATATAGAATTGGTCTGACTCGATACCTTAAAGGTATTTAACAGATCGACGTCCGGAGGCCCCATGGAACTGCGTCACCTGCGATATTTTCAGGTGCTGGCTCAAACCCTCAACTTCACCCGCGCCGCCGAACTGCTGCACATCGCCCAACCGCCGCTGAGCCGGCAGATCCAGCAGCTGGAAGACGAACTCGGGGTACTGCTGCTGGAGCGCGGCCGACCGTTGAAGCTGACCGACGCCGGGCGTTTTTTCCATGAACACTCCACCGCCCTGCTCGAACAACTGGGCAAGGTCTGCGACAACACGCGGCGGATCGGCCTGGGCGAAAAGACCTGGCTGGGCATCGGCTTTGCGCCCTCGACCCTCTATGGCGTGCTGCCGGAACTGATTCGCCGGTTGCGCAGCGGCGAGCCTCTGGCGCTGGAATTGGGGCTCTCGGAAATGACCACGTTGCAACAGGTGCAGGCGCTCAAGGCCGGGCGTATCGATATCGGCTTCGGGCGCATCCGCATCGACGACCCGGCCATCCTGCAGACCGTGCTCACCGAAGACCGACTGGTGGCCGCCCTCCCCGCCGGCCACCCGCTCCTCGCCAGGCCCATCAGCCTTCGGGAACTGGCCAAGGAACCCTTTGTGCTCTATCCCGGCAACCCGCGCCCGAGTTACGCCGACCACGTGATCGCATTGTTCGAAGCCAGTGGCGTGCACATCAAGGTGGCGCAATGGACCAACGAGCTGCAAACGGCGATTGGTCTGGTGGGGGCGGGAATCGGGGTGACGCTGGTACCGGCCTCGGTGCAGTTGCTGCACCGCGACGACATTGGCTTCACTCCGGTGCTGGAAGACAACGCGATCTCGCCGATTATTCTCAGCAGGCGCGTGGGCGATGTGTCGCCGGGGTTGAATCATTGCTTGCAGATGATCGATGAACTGCTGCCGCGCGACAGTGAGCCGTAAATGCAATCCGTAGCAGCTGTCGAGCCCCAGCGAGGCTGCGTAGCGGTCGTGAATCCGGCTAATGCGGTCTGCCTGATGTATCGCGATCTCCGATTTTACGACTGCTACGCAGCCGAACGCAGCCTTCGGCAGCTGCTACAAGAAGTCGCGGTTAGGCCACGACACCGGCGAACGCTCGGCGACCGGCACGCATTTCTGTGCGAAGTTCGCCGATCAGGTTGGAAATATCGCGAACACTGATCAGTTTGTCGGGGGATACGCCGGTGATCAACAATTCAATCCGCCCGGTGCTCTGATCGAAAACCTTGATCCGCAAGGTTTCATTCTGGTTCACGGTGCATTCGCAGGAGAGCGGCTTGAAACCGGACTCGACAATCTGGCAAAGCTGCTCAATTGAAACCATGACAGACGCCCTCCCTGGACGGCCTCCCGATTGGATCCACTGAGATTAGACCCGCTTGCGCAATGCGCCAGCGGGTTCAGTGAGCATCCCCATCCCATATCCAATTCCAGATCCCCGGCAAACGAACAGGCTCGGAACTCTGCTTGACGGTGCGCGCCATGGCCGCCCGCTGTAGCGCTGCCGTGTCGTCGTAAAACGGTTTCTGCGCCGTGGCCAGACCGGTGGCGTTGGCACTGTCGAGGAGGATTTGCAGGTATTCGCGGGCATGCCGGGCGGTGTAGCGGTTGAGGTCGTGAAAGGTCACCACCACCGGGATCACCCCGTCCACCGTCGGCAACTCGCCAAGGGCGATGCGCTCGCGCACTTCCGACAGCTGCCGCAACATATTGGCCCGCCGCCGAGGGCTGGCGTTGAAGCCCCAGATCTTGCCGTCATTGGCGCTCAGGTCGGTCAGCAGTACATGCATGCCGTGCTGCTGATAGGCCGCGAAAGTGCGCTTGTCATAATTCCAGAACGGCGGACGCACCAGAATCGGCGAGGCGCCAGTGATCGCGGCGATGTCTGCGCTGCCGTTGGTCAGCGATTGCTCCAGTTGCTCCGGCTCCAGGGAGCGATGGTTGGTGTGGTGGGGAGTGGCCGTGTGGAAGCCCAGTAGATGCCCTTCGGCCTGTTCGCGCCGCATGAGTTGGCGCCCCACGTCACTGCCGCCGGCGCCCGAGGCTCGGGTCTGCACGAAGAACACGGCTTTGATGTCCGGTTGCAGCGGATTGTGCGCCAGGCTGTCGAGTACAGTGGCGGTCGGGTTGTAAAAACCGGACGCGCTGGGCCCGTCGTCGAAGGTCAGCAGAAAGCGGATCGGCGCCTGCGCTTGCAGACGCTGTTGCGTCTGCGGCGTCATCTCAATGGGCGCGGCGATGCAGCCAAACAGGCCGACGGCGATGGCGAATACGGATAGAACCTTGATCAACTGCTTCATGTTTTGCCTTGGGCCAGACCTTGCGACCGTCACGTTTAATGGCAAAAACCCCTCGCCCATTCATCCTTCGACCGGCCCGCCAATCGCTGCGAGCCGAGGTTGGATAAGGGTACACAGTGTTTGGTTCCAGCGCCTGCTCCCCAGGTGATTGCATTTCAAACTACAAAAACTAAAAAGCCCCGCCATCTATTGGCGGGGCTTTGGGGATGTGCAAACCGATCAGGGCTTCAGCGGGCGTTCCTGGTCGCGGTCCGACAGCTCTTTACCGTCGTCGGGGTGCTTCCAGTCCGGCGTCGAACGCTTCTGCCGCTCGATTTCTTCCTCCGTCGGTTCATCGGTCTCATCATCCAGGTCCGGACGCTTTGGTTCAGTGGCCATGCCCACCTCCCGTCCTCAAGGGATCATCCGTTAAGCGTAGAACAGTTTCGCGCCGGACGACTCAGAGCCACCAGCGCAGTAAAAAGAAAAAGCCCATGCTCAACAACATGCTGAGCAGAGTATTGCGGGTGTAAAGCACCAGGCCCACGGCCACCAGCGAACTGATCAGGTAGGGGTTGTCCCACTGCAGGTTCAACTGTTTGTCGGGCATGAACACAATCGGCCCGCAGATCGCGGTGAGCATGCCCGGCACCGCGAAACCGAGGAACTGCCGGGCATTGCTGCTCAAGCGCACCGGCAGCCGAGGTTCGAGAAAGACGTAGCGGTTCAGGAACACCAGCAGGCCCATCCCGATAATCACAGCCCAGACCATCATGTGCGCCCCACGTAGAGTTTGTTGCAGATGAACCCTGCGGTCATGCCCGCCAACCCCGACAGCACCAGCGCCGAGCCCCATTGCCAATAGCTGAACAGCACCGAACAGAACAGCGAGACCGCCACGCAGACCACCGTCGGAACGTTGCGCACCACCGGCGTGATCAAGGCGATAAACGTCGCGGCGATGGAGAAATCCAGCCCCAGGTGTTCAAGGCCCGGAATGCTGCTGCCCAGCACAATGCCTGCCAGGGTGAAGAGGTTCCAGGCGATGTAAAACGTCAGGCCCACACCGAGGGCGTACCAGCGGTTAAACTGCTGTTTGTCATGCTGACTGGTCAGGGCGAACAACTCGTCGGTGAGCAAAAAGCCCAGCCCGATACGCCAGCGGCCCGGCAACGGGGAAATCACCGAACGCATGCTCATTCCGTACAGCAAATGCTGGGAGGTCAGCAGCAACGTGGTCAACAGAATCGAAAAGACCCCGGCGCCGCCCTTGAGCATGCCGATGGCGACCAATTGCGCCGCGCCGGCAAACACGATGCTCGACAGCCCCTGGCCTTGCAGGGGCGTGAGGTTGGCCTCGATGGCCATGGAACCGGCCAGCAACCCCCAGGGCGCGGTCGCCAGGGACAACGGCATGATGGCCGCGGCGCCACGAAGGAATGCAGTACGCGGCATGAATGAGTTGGACATAACGCTCTACAACCAGGAAAAGTCTTCAGACTGTGCCAGCAGTCATGGCCAATGGCTTGAACAATCTTGCGCACTTGCAACGACTTCACGATTGACAAATACCCCGTCGGCTTTTAAAACTGGGCGCCTCATTCAGGGTGTAAGCAACCATGTCCGCAACCTTCAACCTCAACACTGTCGTCATTGGCTTGATTGCCAAGGCGCAAGGTTGCGTTGCGCACGCCCCTAAATCGAAGAAACAGTCGCTCATGTGACCGGGGCGCGCTGTCCCGTCAGATGAGCTGACAGGACATTGAGCGCGACGGACACCCCTCCTCTTGCTGACTTCCTTCTACGCTTCTGACGGTGACGAAATCGGTCAACCTTCAGGAGAAAGTGCATGTCATCGTTTCAAGGTATCTGGGTTCCCATCGTTACGCCGTTTCACAATGGCGCGATCGACTTCGCCGGATTGCGGCGGCTGGTCAGTCATCTGCTGGAAAAAGGCGTCGATGGCATAGTGGTCTGCGGCACCACCGGGGAAGCCGCGGCGCTGGCCAAACATGAACAACTGGCGGTGCTCGATGCGGTGCTGGAACAGGTTCCACCAGAACGCGTGGTCATGGGCCTGGCCGGCAACAACCTCACCGAGTTGCTGCACTTTCAAAGCGAAATCCTGAAGCGTCCCCTGGCGGGCTTGCTGGTGCCGCAGCCCTACTACATCCGCCCTTCCCAGGCCGGCCTCGAAGCCTTTTTCAAGACCGTCGCCGATGCGTCCAGCGCCCCGATTATTCTCTACGACATCCCCTATCGCACCGGCATAGCCTTCGAGCAGGCGACCCTGCTCCGGATCGTCGCCCATGAGCGGATCGTCGCGATCAAGGACTGCGGCGGCAACCCAGCCAACACCTTGGCACTGCTCTCCAGCGGTAACGTCGACGTGCTGTGCGGCGAAGATAATCAGATCTTCGGCGCGCTATGCCTGGGGGCCAAAGGCGCAATTGCCGCCTCGGCCCATGTTCATCCCGAGCTGTTCGTGACGCTGTATCAACAGCTTCGCGACAACCGCTTAGCGGCCGGCCGAACGACCTTCTTCCAGTTGCTGCCGCTGATCCACAGCCTGTTCATCGAGCCCAATCCCGCTCCGGTGAAAACTGCCCTGGCCCTTGGAGGATTGATCCACGACGAGCTGCGAGCGCCAATGCAACGCAGCAGTGAAAGCACGACGGTGCGTTTGAAAGAAGTACTGGCAGCGCTTGAAGGCGGCAATCGATAGAGCACAAGCGTCCAGCCCGAGTACCATGGAGCGATTCACCCAACACGTCAGGGAATCGACATGCTTTACCGAATCGCCGCCGACGGGCTGGTGCTGTCTCACTTGTTGTTCATTCTGTTCGTGCTGTTCGGCGGGCTGCTGGTGCTCAAATGGCGCCACCTGATCTGGTGGCACCTGCCCGCCGCTGCATGGGGTGTGATCGTGGAAGTCTTCCACCTGGCGTGCCCACTCACCGAATGGGAAAACCGCATGCGCCACGCGGCCGGGCAAACCGGTTACGGTGGTGGTTTTATCGAGCATTACGTGTGGCCGATTATTTACCCGGCTGGGCTGACGCCCACGATTCAACTGGCACTGGGCAGCGTGGTGTTGGCGCTCAACGTGCTGATCTATGCGCGGCTGTTCCGGCAATGGAAGCATCCGACCCGTTCAGGCAGTAACCACCGGTCCGGTTGAACTCAGTTGGCGATAACACTCATGTTCCGGCCACTGGCCTTGGCCACATACAGCGCCTTGTCCGCGGCGCCGACAATGTCGTCGGGCTGGGCTTGCGAGGCCGGGTCGTAGGCGCAGACACCCACGCTGACCGTGACCACGCCCTCCACACCCTCAACGTGTTTGATGCCGGCCTGCTGAACCGCACGGCGGATGTTTTCCGCTACCAGAAACGCCCCCACGTAGTCGGTACCAGGCAGCACCACCGTAAACTCCTCACCACCGAAGCGAGCCGCGAGATCGCCGGGGCGTTTGATGTTTTCGGTGATGATCGTGCTGATTTTGCGCAAACACTCATCGCCCGCCAAATGACCGTAGTGATCATTGAAGTTCTTGAAGTGGTCGACATCGATCATCAACAGCGCAAGATGGGCCTGGCTACGCCTGGCGCGGCCCATTTCCGCGAGAATGAACAGGTCGAATTGACGCCGATTGGAAAGCCCGGTCAGTGCATCCTCCAGTGCCAGCAACTCCAGGCTGCGGTTGACCTCAATGAGTTTGTCCTGAGTCTCCAACAGATTGTTCTGAATATGATTCTGCTGCTTCATGAGGCGGATCAGGCGATAACCGAGAGCCCCCAGAAACCCCAGCAGCAACAGGACGATGCCCGCACTGAATATTGATTCCTGCCGCCAACTGGCCAGGACTTCATCCTTGTCGAGCCCGGCAAAGACGACAAGCGGATACCCCTCGACCCGTCGAAACCCCACGACCCGCACCACTCCGTCGACAAAGGACCTGACCGTTGCCGTACCGGAATCGCCCTTGGGCAGCAGCTGGGTAAACAGCGGCCCTTTGGCAACACTGGTGCCAATATCGGCTTCGTTGAACGGGCGCCGAACGACGATGGTGGCGTCATCGGAGATCAGGTTGATCACGCCGTTATTACCCATGTCGATGCTGTTGTACAAATCCAGGAAATGCTCAAGGTAGATCGAAGCCACCACCACGCCGGCAAACCGGCCATCAGGGTGATTGATCCGGCGTGACACGGTCATGATCCACTCACCGGTCGAGCGACTTTTTATCGACGGACCGATATGAGGGCCGCGGTCGGGATGATCACGGTGGTAGATGAAATATTCACGGTCGGAATTATTGGCATTGGGCGGTATGACGTTAATGGCGTTGGCGAGCCAGCGTCCTTCTTCGTCGAACACGAACAGCCCATGGATCTGTACCAACTCACTGCGCTGAGCCTGGAGCAAACGTTGCAGTCGGGGAAGTTTTTCCGGTTGCATGCCATCGATTTCGAGGCGGTCCACCAGGGAAAACAGCAGCGTGTCGGCCTGTTTGATCGATGCCTGCGCCTGCGAGGCCAGGGTTTGCGCCAGGTTGGACATCGCCACTTCGCTCTCACGCAGATGGTACTGACGCGAGTTCCAGCTTTCACCGATCACAATGGCCATCAAGGACAGGCACACCGCAATCAGCAGAGAAACCGCGTATCGAACCTTGAGCGTTGTCTCAACCGGCTCGGGCACCCAAGGCGTGGCGAACCGGGTGTGTTCAATACGATCTTTGACGGACGGATGCCCCATGACGCTCCCTGAATCCCTTATGACATGGCGAATTTTCCCGTTCGCCCTTTTAGCGCCAGCCAGCCGTGACCGGCGCTCAAACCATTACAATCCGATACCGATACGATAGGTGATTTGCACAAAAACGCTCATTGCCAGCGATCGTAATCGCTACATCGGCGTCTGTTTGATCGCCTCAAACCAGGCCGGATTCAATCGCCTCTGTTCGGTCTCGATGCCCAACGCGTCCATCCGTGCCTTGTGCTGGTCCATCTCTCGGGTCAGCTGACTTTGATCGCTGGAGTTGCCGTCCAACTGGTGCATCTGGCTCAGCCCCAAGTGATAAAAGCGCAGCAGCTTCATGGCGCTCGGATCGCTCTGCTCCACCGCCGTCGTCACCTGGTGCATGACGTTGGTGACGCTCATCAGGCTGCGCTTGAGCTGCCAACCATAGACCGCTGGCGCCATCCACTCCTGCCTCCAGAACTTGCCGCGCATCAGCGCCACCGTCAGCAACAACGCGGCAAACACACCCCCCACGTTGAACCGCAGATTATCGCCACCGGGTTCACCGAACAACGTCACCGCCACCGTCGACAGCACCATCGCCAGCGCCAGGAACATCAGGGCGATGATCACCGTGCTGCGCCGCGTCTGGCGTCGATAGGTTTCGGCATTCATTGGCTGGATTTCGAACATCGCGACGGGGTTCCTTGCATCGATGGTAAAAGGCGCTGTGACAAAAAGACTGCGAGGCATTATCGCCTCCCCGAAGGATTTAGCTATGCTGGAGCTCCTTTTCATCTTTTCATCGTCAAACGGGAGCATGGCGATACAGCGCAGTTCGTGCCATCTTCATCATGGATACACACTATTCGGATGCCATGCGCCGTTGCTGGCGGGTGACATCGTTTTAAGGATCATTGAATGACCCAACGACATGTAATCAACGCCTCGGTCAGCCCTAAAGGCAGCCTGGAAACGCTCTCCCAGCGTGAAGTGCAGCAACTGAGCGAAGCATCATCCGGCATCACCTACACCCTCTTCCGCCAGTGCGCCCTGGCCATCCTCAATACCGGCGCCCACGTCGATAACGCCAAGACCATTCTGGAAGCCTATAAAGACTTCGAAATCCGCATTCACCAGCAAGACCGTGGCGTACGCCTGGAACTGCTGAATGCCCCCGCCGACGCTTTCGTCGATGGCGAAATGATTGCCAGCACCCGTGAAATGCTCTTTAGCGCCCTGCGCGACATCGTCTACACAGAAAACGAACTCGACGCCTTGAGCATCGACCTGAGCACCTCCCAGGGCATCAGCGACTACGTCTTTCACCTGCTGCGCAACGCCCGCACCCTGCGCCCCGGCGTCGAACCGAAAATCGTGGTGTGCTGGGGCGGCCACTCGATCAACACCGAAGAATACAAATACACCAAGAAAGTCGGCCACGAACTCGGCCTGCGCAGCCTGGACATCTGCACCGGTTGCGGCCCTGGCGTGATGAAAGGCCCGATGAAAGGCGCGACCATCGCCCATGCCAAGCAACGCATCCACGGCGGTCGCTACCTCGGTTTGACCGAGCCGGGGATCATCGCCGCCGAAGCACCGAACCCGATCGTCAACGAACTGGTGATCCTGCCGGACATCGAGAAACGCCTGGAAGCGTTCGTGCGGGTTGGCCACGGCATCATCATTTTCCCCGGCGGCGCGGGCACGGCCGAAGAGTTCCTGTACCTGCTCGGCATCCTGATGCATCCGGACAACCAGGACCTGCCGTTCCCGGTGGTCCTTACCGGGCCGAAAAGCGCCGCGCCGTATCTGGAGCAACTGCACGCCTTCGTCGGCGCAACCCTCGGTGAAGAAGCGCAGCAGCACTACGAGATCATCATCGACGACCCGGCCGAAGTAGCGCGGCAGATGACTCAGGGCCTCAAAGCGGTCAAACAGTTCCGCCGTGAGCGCAACGACGCGTTCCATTTCAACTGGCTGCTGAAGATCGACGAAGGCTTCCAGCGCCCGTTCGACCCGACCCACGCCAACATGGCCAACCTGCAACTGAGCCGCAACCTGCCGCCCCACGAACTGGCCGCCAACCTGCGCCGCGCGTTCTCCGGCATCGTCGCCGGCAACGTCAAGGACAAGGGCATCCGCCTGATCGAAGAACACGGGCCGTACCAGATTCGCGGTGATGCCGAGGTCTTGCAGCCGCTGGACCATTTGCTCAAAGCCTTCGTTGCCCAGCACCGGATGAAACTGCCGGGTGGCGCGGCGTATGTGCCGTGTTACCAAGTGGTGGCTTGATACGCAAAACCCTGTGGAAGCGGGCTTGAGTTGCCGTTTAAACCACCGGAAACAAGAAACCCCGCGTGATGCGGGGTTTCTTGCATTTAAGGGGCTCAGTCAGGAACCCATTGTGGCGAGGGGGCTTGCCCCCGTTGGGTTGCGAAGCGACCCCAAAACCTGCAACTGCATGTTTTCAGATACACCGCATATACCGGTTTTGCGACGGCTGCGCCGCCGAACGGGGGCAAGCCCCCTCGCCACAACAAGCCCCTTTGCCAAAAATCCTAGCTAGTCTTGTGGATCGAGGTTATCCAGCACTCGGTTGACGGCCAGTTCACCAAGCATGACCACCGATTGAATCCCCAACATCACATTGCGATGTGGCATGTCCATCAGTCCGGCGAACTCACTGAGCATCATGCTCGCTGACGCCAGGGATTCGCAGGCGTTGACCAGCAGGGTTTCGTTATCGACCTTCGTACCCACATGGTAAATGGTGCTGGGTTTGCGCTTGGTGGCTTTGGGGATGGGTGGTTTGAGGTAGTGGTCGAGGGCGCGGTCGGCGGCTTCGTGGAGTTTTTTGGAATCGAGGGATTCGTAGGGGGAAACGTCGTCGGTTTCCGGAGGATTTGGTGTTGGTTTGAACATAAATGAAGCTCCTTGATCAGTGGAGCCGACATCTATCGCTGCTAAACGAAGAAGGTGGCGGCTGTACGCGGGTTAGCAGACCAGGGATCAAGGAACCCGGCGCACCGAAGTGCCCCACGCATAGCCGCCATAACGCGAATGGCGACACTGACGTGCCTTGATATTCATCGAGCTGCTAAACCCGATCGCTGATTCGTCAGCGACCCGGAAACGATAGAGCCCGGCCTCAAGGCGCACAAGCCGGCGGATTCTGGCGTAGTCGTAGGCAGCGGCGCAAGGCTGTGTAGTCTGAGTGAGTATCTGGAGATGTCGATTAAACATCGTCTGTTTATTGGTCTTACTGTGGATTTTGCGGTGGATGGGCTGGCCTCTTCGCGAGCAAGAGACTTGGCCTGCCCGTAGCAGCAGCCTCGCGGGCTCGGCAGCTGCTACAACAGATCGCTTACTAATCGCGCCGCAAGAGACTTGGCCTGGCTCGCCACATCAGTTACCGCCGTGCTCTCCCACCACATGCCGCGCAACGGCGGCCCCATGGCGAACAAACGGCTGGCGACCTGCCCGTCGGCGCTTAACACTGCACCGTCAACCGCGGCGGCAATGCCCAATCCCAACGGCCCCGGCCGTACCAGCCCGCGAGCGAGCAATTGCTGGGGCAACGGCCGCGCCACCCGGCGCCAGTCGTATTCGATGCCGCTGGAGTTGATCAGCGCCGCGCCATGCACCACGCAGGTTTGCGCCTCACCACGACGACGAATGCGGATGGTGACCTCACCGTCCGACGCAGGCTCGAGCCCCTTGAACGATGCGGCATGAATCCGCAACCGCCCTTCCCCATGCAGCCGCGCCACCAACTCGGCACTCAACGGCGGCGAGCGATGGTGATGGCTTTCCCACCATGGCCGCACATGCCGCACAAATTGCCGGCGTTGCCGATCCGTCGCCTGACTCCACAACCGCCCGATGTGCGCTCGCACCGTGTCCAGCGGCGCTTGCCAGTCGATGCCCTGAGCGATGGCATCGCGGCAATGCCGGCGCAGTTCGCGCACCAGCTGACGCGGTGTGCGAATACTGTGGTCCTCGGCGAGAAAATCCACCCACGCCGGCGGTTGTCGGCGCACATGCGGCAGCAAACCATGACGGGAGAACACTTCGATCGGCCCACGATGCCCGGCCTGCTCCAGCGACACCACGGCATCGACCATGGTCAGGCCCGAGCCGATGATCAGCACCGTCGACTGCGGATCGAGTTGACGCATGGCGGCCACATCCCACGGGTCGAGTGCAGCTGCATTCAAACCGCTGGACTCGGTCTGCGGCGTGCGGGCGGCGGGAAACATTCCGGTCGCCAACACTGCGTAAGCGCCCTGCAATTGCTGCCCATCACTCAGGCTCAACCGCACCGAATCGCTCAACGTTTCCAGGTCCACCACCTCGGCCCGCACATGTTCGACACTCGACCCCTTCAATGCACCCACCTCCTGCGCTTCAGCAAGACGCTGCTGCACATAAACGCCAAACAGCCCGCGCGGCGGAAACAGTTCGCTGACCGGCACATGTTGCTCATCCGACTCCGGCCAGCCACCGGCGGCGATGTGTTCGGTCAGCCATTGGGTCAGGTCATCGGCGTTGTCCGGGTCGACGCTCATCCGCGCCGCGTTACCGTTGAGCGTATGGCCCAGCTCCACCGCACTATAGGCTTCGCCACGGCCCAGCTCTGCTCGCGGCTCGATCACCAGAATCCGGCGCTGACCGGGCAATCGCAACAACTGCGCGGCCAGCATCGCACCGCTGAGACCGCCGCCGATGATCAGGATGTCCGCGTGGCGGATGGCGTCGCTCGCCTGTCCGCGTGGGGTGTCAGTCATGGCGTTCTCACTGGTCAATGTTTACCTGAATAGAAGTCGTACAGATCGCCCCGTGTCAGTCACTCACCGGACGCTAGCCTGTAAAGCGAACTTGAGTGCCACGTTAATATTTTGCTCGGCCATCAGGAAGCTCACCTGCTCGTCTCGATGCCATCCCCACTGTTTCTCAGGAGCCGAACTTGAATATAATTTTCTTTTATTTCAATAGGTTGAATAATTATTCAAGAAACACTTGCAGCTTTAAAACAGCAAAGTGTTTATCCAGTGTTAGCCGGTAAACAGTCAAATCACCACATTACGCACAAACCGCGCCGCCACGTCCCCATCATTGCGATAAGAATGCGGTTGATGACTGGCAAACATAAAGAACTCACCAGCCGCAATTTTCTGCGGCTGACCGCCAAGCATCAGGGTCAGGCAACCTTCGAACACATAAAGCTGTTCGCTGTAGCCTTCGGCATCCGGCTCCGAGGGGTAATGCTCGCCCGGTTCCAGGCGCCATTCCCAGAGTTCTACTTCGCGGGTGGCGGTGGCTTTGGCCAGCAGCACCGCTTTACTGCCCGGGATCGTACCGGCCCAGGCCAGTTCGTTGATGCGGCTCGGGTCGCGAGCGTCGGGGGCCTGGATCAGGTCGCTGAAGGCCACGTCCAGCGCTTCGGCCACGCGGTCGAGGGTGGTCAGGCTGACGTTCTTCTCGCCGGCCTCGATGGCCACCAGCATCCGGCGGCTGACCCCGGACTTTTCGGCCAGGGCGCTCTGGCTCATGTCGGCGGCGTGGCGCAGACGTCGCACGTTCAGGCTGACGTGCTGGAGGACCGAAGCCCGTTGGGTGGAATCTTTGTGCACTATATTGCTCACTGGGTGGCGTTGCGCAGTATACTGCCCAACTTCGGGCGCATTGTGCGTCTCCCTCAGATGGCGCGCAAGGTCATGACGTCAATGAACGCTTCTCATACTTCCCCCCGTTTCTCCCGGTTCAGCAAGGCCGAGTGCGTGCTGGTGCTGATTACCATGGTCTGGGGCGGGACCTTTTTGCTGGTGCAGCATGCGATGACCGTCAGCGGGCCAATGTTCTTCGTCGGCCTGCGTTTTGCCGCGGCGGCGAGCCTTGTGGCGCTGTTCTCCTGGCGCCATCTGCGTGAACTGACGCTGTTCGAACTCAAGGCCGGGGCGTTTATCGGCGTGGCGATCATGCTTGGTTACGGCTTGCAGACCGTGGGTTTGCAGAGCATTCCCAGCAGTCAGTCGGCGTTTATTACCGCGCTGTATGTGCCGTTCGTGCCGCTGCTGCAATGGCTGGTGCTGGGGCGTCGTCCGGGGTTGATGCCGAGCATCGGGATCATGCTGGCCTTTACCGGGTTGATGTTGCTGTCGGGGCCTTCCGGCGCGTCGCTCAATTTCAGCCCCGGTGAAATCGCTACATTGATCAGCGCCGTGGCGATTGCCGCGGAAATCATTCTGATCAGCACCTATGCCGGCCAGGTCGACGTGCGCCGGGTGACGGTGGTGCAATTGGCGGTGACGTCGGTGCTGTCGTTCCTGATGGTGGTGCCGACCCAGGAAGTGATTCCCGACTTCTCGTGGTTGCTGTTGTGCAGCGCTTTGGGCCTGGGCGCGGCGAGTGCGGCGATCCAGGTGGCGATGAACTGGGCACAGAAGAGTGTTTCGCCGACCCGGGCGACGTTGATCTATGCCGGGGAGCCGGTGTGGGCCGGGATTGCCGGGCGGCTCGCCGGGGAACGCTTGCCGGCGATTGCGCTGGTTGGGGCGGGGTTGATTGTGGCGGCGGTGATTGTCAGTGAGTTGAAGACCAAGGGGAAAGTTGTTCCCGAGATCGAAGAAGATTCGGTACAGGAAACCGAACACTGATCGTTCCCACGCGTGGGAACGATCGCGATCTCCTTTGAAACAATGATAAACAGGGTTTCTGCGTCTATCTTGTAGGATTCTGCGACAGCTTGGCGTTTGGTGATCGGGGAGCTGGCACGTATGATGCTTCACAAACTTCCGCAGATTAGAAGCCTATGTCCCTGATAGTTCTACTGCTTCTGCCTTTTATCGGCAGCTGTCTGGCAGCCTTGCTGCCGCACAACGCGCGTAATACCGAATCGCTGTTGGCTGGCCTGGTTGCCTTGATCGGCACCGTCCAGGTCGCCCTCTTGTACCCGCAAATCGCCCATGGCGGCGTGATCCGTGAAGAGTTCTTCTGGCTCCCCACCCTGGGCCTGAACTTCGTGCTGCGCATGGACGGTTTCGCCTGGTTGTTCTCGATGCTGGTACTGGGCATCGGCACGCTGGTTTCGTTGTACGCCCGTTATTACATGTCACCGGACGATCCGGTGCCGCGTTTCTTCGCGTTTTTTCTGGCGTTCATGGGCGCCATGCTGGGGCTGGTGATCTCCGGCAACCTGATCCAGATCGTGTTTTTCTGGGAGCTGACCAGCCTCTTCTCGTTCCTGTTGATTGGCTACTGGCACCACCGCGCCGATGCGCGACGGGGTGCTTATATGGCACTGATGGTCACCGGCGCGGGCGGTTTGTGTTTGCTGGCGGGGGTCATGCTGCTCGGCCATGTGGTCGGCAGCTATGACCTGGACAAGGTCCTGGCCGCCGGCGAGCTGATTCGCGCGCATGCCCTCTACCCTGTTCTGCTGCCCCTGATCCTGATTGGCGCCCTGAGCAAAAGTGCGCAATTTCCCTTCCACTTCTGGTTGCCCCACGCGATGGCGGCACCGACACCGGTCTCGGCGTATCTGCACTCGGCGACCATGGTCAAGGCCGGGGTGTTCCTGCTCGCGCGCCTGTGGCCGTCGCTGTCCGGCAGTGAAGAATGGTTCTACATCGTCAGCGGGGCCGGCGCCTGCACCCTGTTGCTCGGCGCTTACTGCGCGATGTTCCAGAACGACCTCAAGGGCCTGCTGGCCTACTCGACCATCAGCCACCTGGGCCTGATCACCCTGCTGCTGGGCCTGAACAGTCCGCTGGCCACCGTGGCCGCGGTGTTCCACATTCTCAACCACGCCACGTTCAAGGCCTCGCTGTTCATGGCCGCCGGGATCATCGACCACGAAAGCGGCACCCGGGACATTCGCAAACTCAGCGGCCTGGTCAAACTGATCCCGTTCACCGCCACCCTGGCCATGGTTGCCAGCGCCTCCATGGCCGGCGTGCCGCTGCTCAACGGCTTCCTGTCGAAAGAGATGTTCTTCGCCGAAACCGTGTTCATCAACGCCACGGCCTGGGTCGAGATGACCCTGCCGATCGTCGCGACCATCGCCGGGACGTTCAGCGTCGCCTACTCCCTGCGCTTCACCGTCGACGTGTTCTTCGGCCCGACCGCCACCGATCTGCCGCACACCCCGCACGAGCCGCCGCGCTGGATGCGCGCGCCGGTGGAGTTGCTGGTGCTCACCTGTCTGGTGGTGGGGATTTTCCCCGCTCAAGTGGTCGGCTCGCTGCTCGCCGCCGCCGCATTGCCGGTGGTGGGCGGCACGCTGCCCGAGTACAGCCTGGCGATCTGGCACGGCTGGAACGCACCGATGTTCATGAGCCTGATTGCCATGTCCGGCGGCATCGTGCTTTACCTGTTGCTGCGTAATCAACTCAAGCAAGGGCGCTTCACGCACCCGCCGGTGATCAGCCGTTTCAATGGCAAGCGGCTGTTCGAGCGCAGCCTGGTGGTCATGATGCGTCTGGCCCGACGGCTGGAGCGGCGGATCAGCACCCGGCGCCTGCAAACCCAACTGTTTCTGGTGGTGCTCGCCGCCGTACTGGCCGGGGTGATCCCGATGCTGCACAGCAGCCTGAGCTGGGGTGACCGGACGAAAATTCCGGGCTCGATCGTGTTCGTGATCCTCTGGCTGCTGGCGATTGCCTGTGCACTCGGCGCGGCGTGGCAAGCCAAGTATCACCGGCTCGCGGCCCTGACCATGGTCAGTGTCTGCGGCCTGATGACCTGCGTGACCTTCGTCTGGTTCTCGGCGCCGGACCTGGCCCTGACGCAACTGGTGGTCGAAGTGGTGACCATGGTGCTGATCCTGCTCGGCCTGCGCTGGTTGCCTCGACGGATCGAAGAGGTGTCACCGTTGCCGAGCAGCCTGCGCAAGGCGCGGGTACGGCGGGTTCGCGACTTGCTGCTATCGACAGCGGTCGGTGGCGGCATGGCGCTGTTGTCCTACGCGATGCTGACCCGCCAGACGCCCAACGACATTTCTTCGTTCTACCTCAGTCGCGCCCTGCCCGAAGGCGGCGGCAGCAACGTGGTCAACGTGATGCTGGTGGATTTCCGTGGCTTCGACACCCTCGGCGAAATCACCGTGCTGGTGGCCGTGGCCCTGGCGGTGTTCGCCCTGCTGCGACGCTTCCGCCCTCCGAAAGAAAGCCTGCAACTGCCGGCCCAACAGCGTCTGCTGGCGCCCGATGTGGTCACCGATCTGGTCAACCCGCGTCACGCCAGCGACACCGCGCTCGGTTTCATGATGGTGCCGGCGGTGCTGGTGCGCTTGCTGTTGCCGATCGCCCTGGTGATCTCCTTCTATCTGTTCCTGCGCGGGCACAACCAGCCGGGCGGCGGTTTCGTCGCTGGCCTGGTGATGTCGGTGGCGTTCATCCTGCAATACATGGTCGCCGGTACCCAGTGGGTCGAGGCGCAAATGAGCTTGCGGCCGCTGCGCTGGATGGGCACCGGGCTGTTGTTCGCCACCGTTACCGGGCTCGGGGCGATGGCGGTCGGGTATCCGTTCCTGACCACCCACACCTGGCATTTCGAGCTGCCGCTGCTGGGTGACATTCATATCGCCAGCGCGCTGTTCTTCGATATTGGCGTGTACGCCGTGGTGGTCGGTTCGACGCTGTTGATCCTCACCGCCCTCGCCCACCAATCGGTACGCGGTCATAAAACCAGCGCGCAAATCAGGCCCGCGGCCAAAGCCGTTGCCACCCAAGGAGCCATCTGATGGAAGAAGTCATCGCAATCGCCATCGGTGTGCTGGCCGCGTCCGGCGTATGGCTGATCCTGCGGCCACGGACGTTCCAGGTGGTCATGGGCCTGTGCCTGCTGTCCTATGGCGTCAACCTGTTCATCTTCAGCATGGGCAGCCTGTTCATCGGCAAGGAGCCGAACATCAAGGACGGCGTGCCTCAGGATTTGCTGCACTACACCGACCCGCTGCCGCAGGCGCTGGTGCTGACCGCAATCGTCATCAGTTTCGCCATGACCGCGCTGTTCCTGGTGGTGCTGCTCGCCTCCCGGGGCCTGACCGGCACTGACCATGTGGATGGCCGGGAGCCTAAAGAATGATGGCGATGACTCACCTGATCGTTGCACCGATTCTGCTGCCGCTGCTGACCGCCGCCGTGATGCTGATGCTGGGCGAGAAACACCGCCCGCTAAAGGCCAAGATCAATCTGTTCTCCAGCCTGTTGGGGCTGGGCATTGCCGTAATGCTGCTGCAATGGACGCAGACCACCGGTGTGCCCGGCTCCATCGGTGTGTACCTGCCGGGCAACTGGCAGGCGCCGTTCGGCATTGTGCTGGTGGTTGATCGCCTGTCGGCGTTGATGCTGGTGCTGACCGGGATCATCGGCGTCAGCGCCCTGCTGTTCGCCATGGCCCGCTGGGACGGCGCCGGTTCGAGTTTCCACGCACTGTTCCAGATTCAGTTGATGGGCCTGTACGGCGCCTTCCTCACGGCGGACCTGTTCAACCTGTTCGTGTTTTTCGAAGTGCTGCTCGCCGCCTCTTACGGGCTGATGTTGCACGGTTCGGGCCGGCCGCGGGTGTCGTCGGGGTTGCATTACATCTCGATCAACCTGCTGGCCTCGTCGCTGTTCCTGATTGGCGCGGCGCTGATTTACGGCGTCACCGGCACGCTGAACATGGCCGACCTGGCGCTGAAAATCCCGCTGGTGCCGGAAGCCGATCGCGGCCTGCTGCATGCCGGCGCGGCGATTCTGGCAGTGGCGTTCCTGGCCAAGGCTGGCATGTGGCCGCTGAACTTCTGGCTGGTGCCGGCGTACTCCGCAGCCAGCGCGCCGGTAGCGGCGATGTTCGCGATCATGACCAAGGTCGGCGTCTACACCCTGCTACGCCTGTGGACGCTGCTGTTCTCCGGTCAGGCCGGGGCCTCCGCGTACTTCGGCGGCGACTGGCTGATCTACGGCGGCATGGCGACCATCGTCTGCGCCGCCGTGGCGATCCTCGCCGCGCAACGCCTGGAGCGCATGGCCAGCCTGAGCATCCTGGTGTCGGCAGGCATTTTGTTGTCGGCCATCGGTTTCGCCCAGCCGAACCTGATCGGCGCGGCGCTGTTTTACCTGGTCAGCTCGACCCTGGCCTTGAGCGCGCTGTTCCTGCTGGCGGAGTTGATCGAGCGTTCGCGTTCGGCCAACGAAATGCCACTGGACGATGACGGCGAGCTGCTGCCACGGCCCCTGGAATCCTTGCAGCCGCCCAAAGGCTTCAACCTCGATGACGACCAGAAAGCCGTGGTCGGTCAGGTGATTCCCTGGACCATGGCCTTCCTCGGCCTGAGCTTCATCGCCTGCGCTTTATTGATTATCGGCATGCCGCCGCTCTCCGGTTTTATCGGCAAACTCAGCCTGCTCAGCGCCCTGCTCAACCCGCTGGGCCTGGGTCATGGCAGCGACGAGCCAGTATCGAACGGCGCGTGGGGGTTGCTGGCGTTGTTGATCCTGTCCGGATTGGCCTCGTTGATCGCTTTCTCGCGTGTGGGTATCCAGCGTTTCTGGACCCCGCAAGAGCGACCGTCGCCTTTGCTGCGCCGCCTGGAGTGCGTGCCGATCATGGTTCTGCTGGGGCTGAGCATTGCGCTGACGTTCAAGGCTGAACCGCTGTTGCGCTACACCCAGGCCGCCGCTCAAGCATTGAATAACCCTCAGCAATACGTGATGGCGGTGCTCGGCACCCGTGCGGTGCCGAGCCCTGAAGCCAGGGCAGCACTGGTGGAGGTGCAACCATGAAGCGTCTGTTTCCTGCGCCGTGGTTGTCACTGTCCTTGTGGCTGCTGTGGCTGCTGTTGAACCTGTCGATGAGCCCCGGCAATGTGCTGTTGGGCGCGGTATTGGGCCTCTGTGCCCCACTGATGATGCGCAAGTTGCGGCCGTTGCCGATCCGCATTCGTCGCCCCGGGGTGATTTTGCGTTTGTTCTTGCTGGTCGGGCGCGATGTGCTGGTGTCCAACCTCGCCGTGGCCTGGGGCGTGCTCAATGCCGGGCGGTGTGCGCCTCGCTCGCGGTTCATCAAGGTGCCGCTGGACTTGCGCGATGCCAACGGTCTGGCGGCGCTGTCGATCATCTGCACGGTGATTCCCGGCACGGTCTGGTCGGAACTGGCGCTGGATCGCAGCATTCTGTTGCTGCACGTTTTCGATCTGGATGACGAAGGCCCATTCATCCAGCACTTCAAGGCGACCTACGAGCGCCCCTTGATGGAGATCTTCGAATGAGCGCATTGCTGTCGAACGCGATCCTGCTGAGCCTGTTCATCTTTTCGCTGGCGATGATTCTGACCCTGATCCGCCTGTTCAAGGGCCCGTCGGCCCAGGACCGGGTTCTGGCCCTGGATTACCTGTACATCATCGCCATGCTGATGATGCTCGCGCTGGGCATTCGTTATGCCAGTGACACTTACTTCGAGGCGGCGCTGCTGATCGCCCTGTTCGGCTTCGTCGGCTCGTTTGCCCTGGCCAAATTCCTGTTGCGTGGCGAGGTGATCGAATGAACGCTGAACTGTCTTTGTGGGTGGAAATACCGGTGGCGATTCTGCTGGTGCTCAGCAGTCTGTTTGCACTGATCGGCGCGGTCGGGCTGCTGCGGATGAAGGATTACTTCCAGCGCATGCACCCACCGGCGCTGGCCTCGACTTTGGGCGCGTGGTGTGTGGCTCTGGCTTCGATCATTTACTTTTCGGCGCTCAAGTCGGGGCCGGTGTTGCATGCCTGGCTGATTCCGATCCTGTTATCGATCACGATGCCGGTGACCACGCTGCTGCTGGCCCGGGCGGCGCTGTTCCGCAAGCGCATGGCGGGGGATGATGTGCCGGCGGAAGTGAGTAGTCGGCGCACGGAACCCGGGAGTTAGTTCAGGGACTTGTGTTGATTGGCGGGATCTCTTCGCGGGCTTGCTCGCGAAAGCGATTGACCGCCCCCCTCAGATCCAGGCCACTGCCAGCAACCCGGCCCCCAACACCAAGCACAACGGCGAATACGCCCAAGTGTCGAGCCGGGCAAACTTCGAATCCTTGACCTGCTTGAAGAACCCCACCAGATTCGAATCGCCGATCGCCCGAGCGAACATCAGCAGCGCAATCGCGCTAATCACCCATTGCAACGACCAGTGATGCACCGTGGGCAGATACAGCCCGACCCGCAGGCACACCAGCATCGCAATCAGCAGCAAACCCACCGCCACCAGCAACGTGCCAAAGCCCGATGGCTTGAACGCCGGCCTTGATGCCTCACCGTCCTCCCCGGGTACGCTCGGTACCACCGCCTCGCAACCCCACTTGCCACCCGCCGCCCAATACAGGTGGATCAGGCTGATGACCAGAAAGATTGCAGCAATCCATTGCGCGACCAAAAGGCTCATATTCAGACGTCCCGTGTGAAATGTTGCAGCAGAATGAACTTCCTTGCGCGATTTTAAAAGCGCCCGGCACAAGCTGGCGAAGCCTGCAATCTTTTGACTTTGCTTCCAACGGCAAAATCAAAAGATCGCAGGCTTCTACGAGTTTTATGTACACCCGAGCAGTTTATTTCAGCTGGGCAGCGACTTTATCCGCCACATCCTTGGGCACCCAGGCCTGCCACACCTGCGGGTTCGCCTTCATGAACGCCTCGGCCGCTTGACGTGGCGGAGTGTGTTTTTCACTCATCTCCGCCAGGGCCTTGTTCAACGCTTCGATCGGTAAATCGACCTTGCTGAAGAACTCGGTGAGCTGCGGGTACTGTTTCTGGAACGGCGCGGACACACCGATGGACAGCTTCGAGGGCAGTGAGCGAGTCGGTTTCGGATTGGGGTTGTCAGCCTCGGTCAGGGTTTTCCAGGCTTCGGCGTCGAATGGCGGCTCTTGCAGTTGAATCAGCTTGAAACGGCCGAGCAATGGCGTCGGCGACCAGTAATAGAACAGGACTGGTTTGCCGCGACGAATCGACGAACTGATCTCCGCGTCCAGCGCCGCCCCCGAACCACTGCGAAAGTTCACGTAGCTGTCGTTCAGCCCATAGGCCTTGAGCTTCTGCTTGTTGACCACCTCCGACGTCCAGCCGATCGGGCTGTTCAGGAAGCGCCCCTTGCTCGGGGTTTCCGGGTCTTTGAACACATCCTTGTAGCGCGGCAGATCACTGACACTGCGCAGCCCCGGCGCCAGCGGCTTGATGCCCTTGGCCGGGTCGCCCTTGATCACGTATTCCGGCACCCACCAGCCCTCGGTGGCGCCCTTGACCGTATCGCCCAGGCTCGCGACTTTGCCCTCGGCCTCAGCCTTGACCCAGACCGGACTGCGGCCCGCCCACTCTTCGCCAATGACCTGAATGTCATTGTTGGCCAAGGCGGTTTCCAGGGTAATGGTCGTTCCGGGCAAGGTATCGGTCGGCAAGCCGTAGCCCTGCTCGACGATGATCCGCAGAATCTCGGTGATCAGGCTGCCACTTTCCCAATTCAGGTCGGCAAAGTGAATCGGTGCCTGGGCAGCGAATACCGGAACGGGTGAAACCAACAAGCCGAACGTGGCCAGGGTAGCGGCCAGTAACCGTCGTAATCCCTTCATGCTCTTGCACCTCGTGCTGTTCACAGCAATAGCAGGATGGCCTGACAAAGAAGACCACAAGCCTCTGAATACTCAGTCAACTGACTGTAGTAGAGGTTTCTGCTTTCGAGGGGCGAGGATTATTTTTCGGACGGTTCCTGCAAGCGCGCAAGCTCTCTTCTGACCATGCTGGCGTACGCCGCCGGGCGCAACATATAAATCTGTGACGCTACCCAACTCAGCCAGGCTCCCTGCAGAACGGCCTTTTCAGCCAACAGGCGCTGGGCCTCGGCGTGTGCACTGGCCTGGTTCTGTTCATGGAAATCGGCGCGGGTCTGGGTCATTACTCGCTGGCCTTGAAGGTCACCAGTTCGCCTTTGCGCCACTTGGCGGCCTTGGCAGTCACGGCTTTCAGTGTCTTGGTCAGGCCTTCCTGCAATTGTTGGTGGGCCGCAAACACCATCACCACGCTATGACCTTCCTTGAACACAATGCCGTGGCCGTCCGCGGTGGTCACGAACGCGTAATCCCCCAGTCCGTACACCGTCAATTTGATTTCGCGGAACTTGATATCCAGTTTTCCGCCTTCGCGGCTGGGCAATACGGAAGCGCTGAAATGATCGCCGACCTTGAGTTTCAGCCCGGGCTTGTCGTCTACCACCAGCGCGGCTTCGGTGTCGATCTCGGCAATGTAAATGCCTTCAGCGTTCTGTTCGGTGATGTAGACGAAACGTGACTGAAACTGTTTAACCAGCTTTGCGCGCAAATCACCCAGTACGAACAAAGCATGCATATCGAGATTACTTACTGCCAAGGAAACATCCCCACATCTGAAAATGATGCCGTACGCAGGAAACGCGCACAGCAGAAAAAAGCGGCAATGCCGAGGTTTAGCCAAATGACCCGGGTCGTAATCCTGGAACGAGCAGAGGGCTCATTCATCGCGAGGTTTGGGAAGATTACTGGAACATCCCCCGCGTCGTCTTGCCTGGCGGTCGTCAGAGGTTGAAGGAAAACGCCCTTCTGACGGCCAGAAAAACCGGATCACCAACTTTAGGGAAAAATCTCTTTAAAAAAAGCACTTTTCTGACATATCGCCAGTAAAAAATTGCTTTAGATGGGCAGCAATCGCCAACCAGTGAGAGCGATTCTAGAGCAGCCATGCTCACCGAGACTACCCAAAACAACGTACGCACGTCGGTAAAACCACGAAAAGGACTTCATATGTGCACACTGACTCACTTCGCCCAGCCTCACACACACCACACAAACGGCTCGTCACTTCTGCAATCGATAGTACTCCGCCAGCAGGATTTCCTCCCTGAGGCGCATCTGCTCCCGCGTTTTCAGGTGGTATTGGCCGGCAACGCCTTTTTCCACATCAGGGAAATATCCACCGGACGTGTCAGAGGTTTCCGCGCCGACCATAACGAAGCCTGCGCCCTTGCCCGCTCGCTCGAGTCTCGCAACTGACTCATCTTGCGGCATTCACATTTATAGACGTTTCGTCACGCCGGCGACTTAACTCAGCCGCCGGCAGGCAACTACTGCCATACTGCCCGCCCCATGAAACCCGTCTCCAGGGTGGACGGCGCTCAATACAACATAATATTTCAAAGGGAAGACTGCTACGTGACGGAATTTGATATCGGTGAATTTTTTATCCGGGGCGAAGCCAGAGAGGTCGACGGTGAATTCCAGGCAGTCATTATCATGCGCGCCAAACCACCGTTGACCACGGTGTCGTATCACCAGGTCGAAAAGGATCGCTGGTTCAAGACTGCGGAAGTCGCGACGATTGCCGCCCAGGAGTCCGCCAAAGCCCTGAAGCTTGCCGTCGATGAGGGTGCGTTGAAGGGCTGACCATCGGGTTTACAGTCTATGCTCATCCCTGCTTTGAACATCGTTATCGAACTCCCTGGCGCGCGGCCCCCTCAGATGCAATGAAGCCGCACCTCAGACCTCACGCCCGAGGCGATTGATTATCTGCAAGGAGATGAAGATGGATTCACCCACACATGACTTGAAAGGCTTGTTCGACCAGCTCGGCCTGGACTCCAGCGAAAAGGCCATCGACGATTTCATTGCCCTGCATTCACCGTTGCCCGATGACAAGAAACTCATCGATGCCGAGTTCTGGACTCCGCAACAAGCCGGCTTCCTCAAGGAACAACTGCGTGAAGACGCCGATTGGGCGCACGTGGTCGACGACCTGAACCTGCGCATGCACCAGATTCACTAGCTGAGGCTCAATGCAGGCTGTCGGGCATTTCGACGTTCAATTGTGCCAACCAGGCAGCCCTGCACTCCTCGGCTTCATTACGACTGGAGAACACCATCCCCCGGCGTTCACCGTTGAACAGCACCACCCAACAGACGCTCTGCCCCATCGCTCGCAAACTGGCGGGCACGCCGCTGCCAATCATGACCGCGACATCGACTTTGCTTTGCATGCTGACCTCTCGAATTTCATTAGCGACCTAACTATGCAGGCATGTTAATGAGTTCATCCTCGAGGAAACAGCAACGGCGTTGCATAGCTTCGTTGCATATGCGGTAACAATTGCCAGGCTATCAGCGAGGCTTTTCCGGTTTGTAGCCCAACCGCAATCCACCCCAGTGGCGCCCCTTGAGCATAATCGGCACCGAGAGGTCGTGCATCAGTTCACCGGTGTCGCGGGTGTAGGTCTGCAACAGTACGGCCTGCTGGTGGCTGCCACAGCGAATCCCGGTGCGGTCGGCGAACTTGCGCTTGGTGCGGTTTTGCAGGGTATCGACCTGCACGTCGCCGGTCAGTGGCTGGCTGAACACCGTGTTGTGGGTCGGGACATACCCCTGCTGCGTGCAGGCAATGGCGAATACCAGGCCTTCGTGACGCGGCAGCAACGGTTCCTGAATCGCCGGCAAGACCTGATCGGTGTAACGGTCGAAGCGGGTCTGGTATTTGGTCGGGCTGGTGTTGGGGATCGTCTGATAATTGCGATCAAACAGGTCGTCGAGGCTGATCCGGCCCTGGTCGATATCCGCCTCGAAACGCGCCGCAATCTGACTCGCCCCTTCGCGGGCCAGGTCGTAAATCCGCTGATGATAGTCATCCAGCCCGACTTCGGCGAGACGTTCACTGATGGTTTCGGCCTGCCCTTCCATTTGCACCGCCGCCTGGGCCAGGCGCTGGGTTTGCTGGTCACTGATCGCCAGGTCGCTGCGCATTTGTTCGATGGCGTGGAACAGGCTGTCGAGTTGTTCGCGATTAGTGTCCGCGCCCAGAGCGATTTCCCCGACCTGCCTTTCAACACCGGCCGCCAGGCGCGCGATGTTTTCCAGGTGCTGCCCCGTGTGCTCGACCTGCGCAACGCCAGTATTCAGGTCGCTGGCCAACTGACGAATCTGCTCCACCACTTGCGCCGTGCGTTGTTGAATGTCAGCGACCATCTCCCCGACTTCGCCGGTCGCCGTCGCCGTGCGCGCGGCCAGGCCACGAACCTCATCGGCCACCACCGCAAACCCGCGACCGTGTTCCCCGGCCCGCGCCGCTTCGATGGCTGCGTTCAACGCCAACAGATTGGTCTGGCTGGCGATGGACTGGATCACCAGCGTGACCCGCTGGATATCGTCACTGCGCAGGCTCAGGGCTTCGATCAACTCGCGGCTGTTGCTGGCACGCTGACTGAGTTGATGCATGCGCGCGATGGACTCGATCAGTTCCGTACGCCCTGCCGCACTGCTCTGATGGGCTTCGCTCGCCGCGCTCAAGGCTTCCCGGCTGAGTGTCGAGGTAGCCTGTTCGGTGGCGATCATCACTTCAGCGCTGCTGACAATCTGTGCTGCGGCGCCGAGTTGCGATTGCAGCTTGTCGGCCAGTTGCTTGACCGAAAAGGCCACGCCGGCGGCCGACAAGGCGTTATGACTGGTGGTGTAGGAAAGATCGCGAGTCAAACCGGCGATGGCGCTGGCGTTGTCAGCCGGGGTTGCCTGCGGCAGCGTGCGCGAGCGCAGGCGCGGCAGCCAGATAATCAGCACAGCCAATGGCAGGCCAAGGTAAAGCGACCAGCCAGCCAATGCCATGCCACACAGCAAGAGCATCAGGGCGATGCTTTGCAGAGTCGGCGTGAGCCACTGGTTTTTCGGCAAAAGTACGGCTGCGGGCACTGCCCCAGCCAGAGACCCGTCTCGCGTCATCGTTTGTCACCCCAGGCATCTTCTAATTGTTGTATCCGCATTAAACGCCACCACAAGGCCATTATCTATGGTCCGTTAGTAGTGGGGGGTTGCAGCAGATCAATAGAAGTGCACGGGTGTTTTCGCAGACGTCGAAAAGCAAAGATCGCAGCCTTCGGCAGCTCCTGCACGGGTTCACATAAACCTGTAGGAGCTGCCAAAGGCTGCGATCTTTTCAAGGCAGCCAGTTATTAGCTGGCTGCCTCACAGAATCAGGCCTGACGCTGGTGCTTGTCGATCTGCTCGTGACGTTCTTGAGCTTCGATGCAGTACTTGGTGGTCGGGCTGATCAGCAGGCGCTTGAGGCCAATTGGCTCGCCGCTGTCATCGCACCAGCCGAAGCTGTCTTCTTTGATGCGTTCCAGGGCCTGTTCCAACTGAGGCAGCATGCGCTGGTCGCGATCGATCGCGTTCACCAGCCAGGTGCGCTCTTCTTCGACAGAAGCTGCGTCAGCCGGATCGGCCGGGGTGTCCAGGCTCTCGATGGCGATGCGATTCTGTTCGATGCGCTCATGGGTTTCGACTTTCATGTTCTGCAACAGCTCAGAGAAAAAAGCATGTTGCTCGGCATTCATGTAGTCATCCGCCGGCATGGCCAGCAACTTGTCCTTTGTCATTGATATCTCTATAAAAAAACGTGCATTAAGGCGAATTAGGGAGCGTTCCGTTGAGCCTTGTGCGGTCATTGGAACGGCGCCGTTTATTCCAAGCGCCACCCGGCACTCAATTTACGAGGGGCGGCAGTCTAAGGCCGACTTGAGGCCTCAGCAACTGAAAAGACAGCAAATCTGTCCGACAAAGCCCTGAAAGTGCTCTATGGCGAGCTTTGAGGCGCTTATCGGAGTGCGTTTATAGCAAGAAATTCAGTCCAGCGGCTGTATATAGAAGACAAACGGCTGCGCCACGCGGGTCAGGCGTGGCGCAGTTTCGTCTTTCGTGTGGTTTAGCGCTTGAGTTTGCGCTTGTTGCGGTACTGGTCGATGACCACCGCCACCACAATAATCAGCCCCTTGATAATGTCTTGAATATAAGCGTCAACACCGACAAAGGTAAAGCCGCTGGCCATGACCCCGAGAATCAATGCCCCGATTACGGTGCCAGTGATGCGCCCAACGCCACCGGCCAGGCTGGTGCCGCCGATGACCGCCGCGGCAATCGCGTCCAGTTCATAAGACATGCCCATCCCGGCCTGCCCCGTCGCGGCCCGTGCCGACGCCACCACCCCGGCCAGGCCGGCAAGCAACCCGGCGATGCTGTAGACAATCACCAGATGCCGCTTGACGTTGATCCCGGAGGTACGCGCCGCCTGCATGTTGCCGCCAATGGCGTAGGTGTATTTACCGTACTTGGTGTAGCGCAGGGCAATGTGAAAGATCACTGCCACCACCAGAAAGATGATCACCGGCATCGCGCCGTGCCCTATGGCTGTGTAGGAATCCGAGAGCATGCTCACCGGCTGACCTTCGGTGTAGTAGCGCGCCAGACCGCGCGCCGAGACCATCATGCCGAGGGTGGCAATGAACGGTGGAATCCCGGTGATCGCAATGATGCTGCCGTTGATCGCCCCCGCCAGCAATCCCACCCCCAGCCCGGTGATCACTGGAATCCACACCGGCAAGTCAGTCAGGGACGGAAACACCGCTCGGGCAAAGTCCGAGGTCTGGGCCAGGCTGGCGGCAATCATCGCCGACAGCGCCAGCACCGAACCGGAGGAAAGGTCGATACCGGTGGTGATGATGACCTGGGTTACCCCGATTGCCAGCAGGCCGATGATCGACACTTGCAGAATCATCAGCACCAGGCGCTGAGAGTTCATCAGGAAGCTCTGGTCCCGCACGATCCAGCCGAACAGCTCGAAGACCAGGCCGATGCCGATCAGTACCAGGAAGATACTCAGCTCGGTCGGGAAGCGCCGGCGACTCTTGACCGGTGCCATTGCAGGCTTGTTTTCCAGTATCGCGTTCATAACCACTCACCCTTCTATTGCGTCGTCGACGGCGGCCACGGCCACCGCCAGCATCCATTAGTGAACCGCGGACATGCCCGAGGCCAGTTGCATCACTCGTTCCTGGGTCGCTTCGCTGCGGTCGAGGGTGCCCATCAGGTCGCCCTCGTGCATGACCATGACCCGGTCGCTCATGCCCAGCACTTCCGGCAGTTCCGAAGAAATCATGATCACCGCCATGCCTTCGCTGGCCAGGTACGAGATCAGCCGGTAGATCTCGGCCTTGGCGCCGACATCGATGCCCCGGGTGGGCTCGTCGAGAATCAGGATTCGCGGGTTGGTCATCAGCCAGCGCGCCAGCAAGGCCTTCTGCTGATTGCCGCCGGACAAGGTATCGATGCACTGCTCCAGCGACGGCGTTTTCACCCGCAGCTTCTTGCACATGTCTTCACACAACGCGCGCAGGGCTTTCTGCTGGATGAAGCCGTTGCCGACGTAATGGGGCAATACCGCCATTTCCATGTTTTCCAGCACCGACAGGCACGGGAACAGGCCGCTGAGCTTGCGATCTTCGGTCAACAACGCGAAGCCCTTCTCGATGGCCATGTGCGGATCGGTGATGCGCACCACCTCGCCGTCTAGCCGGATCTCGCCACCGTCACTCGGAGTGATGCCGAAAATCGCCTCGGCGACATTGGTCCGCCCCGAGCCCATCAATCCGGCGATGCCCAGGATCTCCCCGGCATGCAGGTCGAAGGAGACGTCTTTGAAAATGCCGTCCAGCTTGAGGTCGCGTACCGACAGCAACAGATCGCCGATCGGCTTCTCGCGCACCGGGAACAACTGGCTCAGTTCGCGACCGACCATCATCGAAATCAGGCTGTCGCCGTCCATGCTGTCGGCCCGTTGCAGGCCGATGTAGGCGCCGTCGCGGAATACCGCCACTTCATCGGCGATGCTGAACACTTCGTTCATTTTGTGAGTGATGTAGATGATGCCTTTGCCCTGGCTCTTGAGGTCGGCAATGATCGAGAACAGGTGGGCGACTTCCTTGTCGGTGATAGCCGAAGTCGGTTCGTCCATGATCAGGATGTCGGAGTCGTAGGACACCGCCTTGGCGATCTCGACCATCTGCCGTTCGGCGATGCTCAGGTTGCCCACCTGCTCTTCCGGGTCGAGATTGATCCGCAGCCGCTCCAGCAGTTTGGCGGTGCAGCGGTGCATTTCGCGGTGATCGATCATGTGCAGGCCGTTGAGCTGCTCCCGGCCGATCCAGATGTTCTCGGCGATGCTCATGTGTGGCATCAGGTTGAGTTCCTGGTGGATCATCGCAATCCCGGCCTGGAGCGCGGCCAGTGGCGTTTCGAAGACCACCGGCTTGCCCCGCAGGCGCAACTCGCCAGCGTCCGGCTGGTAGATGCCGGCAATGATTTTCATCAGGGTGGATTTGCCGGCACCGTTTTCGCCCATCAGCGCCAGCACGGAACCGGGACGCACCCGCAGCTGTACGTCGGACAAGGCCACCACACCGGGAAAACCCTTGCTGACGTTGATGATCTCCAGCAGGTACGGCTCATCGACAGGTGTTGCGGTTGGCTGGATACCCACCAACGGGGTGCTCGAAGCAGTCGCTGAAGCGAACATGATCAGGTACTCCATCAGCAAGGTCGCGTCGCAACCTTGCGTGCTTATTGTTGTTATCGAACGGACGGACTATTTGAACTGGTCAACGTTTTGCAAGGTGATCAAGCGATACGGCACCCACACCGCCTGCTCGACCGGTTCATTCCTGGCCATTTTCACCGCGGTGTCGATCGAACCGTCGGCCTGACCCTTGGCGTCCTGGAACACCGAAACCAGCAGAGAGCCCTTCTTCACCGCGTTCAAGCCGTCGGGCGTACCGTCGACACCGGCGATCAGCACACTGCCTTTGGCGACACCCGCCTGTTGCAGGGCCATGGCCGCGCCAATCGCCATCTCGTCGTTGTTGGAGACGACCGCGTCGAACTTGCGGCCCTGGGTCAGCCAGTCGTTGACCAGGGTCATGCCCTTGTCCCGCGACCAGATGCCGCTCTGCTCTTGCTCGATCTTGATGTTCGGGTACTTGGCCAGCACCTCTTTTACGCCCTTGGTACGGTTGGTGGTGGAGTTGTTGGCCAAATCACCGAGCAGAATCACGATGTCGCCCTTGCCGCCCATTTTTTCCGCCAGGTACTGCATCTGCATCTGACCGGCCTCCAGATCGTTGGAGGCGACAGTGACCACGCCTTTGGGCAGGTTCATGTCGTCGGGACGACGATTGACGTACACCAGCGGAATACCGGCCTTGACCGCTGCTTCAGTGATTTTCTTGGTGGCGGCGGTATCCACCGGGTTGACCACAATGGCGTCGACCTTCTGGCTGATGAAGCTTTCTACCTGGCTCAACTGCCTGACCACGTCGCTGCGCGCATCCTCGAACTGCAGCTTGACGCCATCGGGATAGGACTTGGCTTTGGTGTCCATGGATTCGCGCAGGTAGGTCAGCCAAGTGTCATCGAACTGGGCCATGCTGACGCCGATCTTCATGTCAGCGAGTGCGGCACCGCTGGCGAGCATCAGGGACAAGGCGAGTGAGGCGAAACGGGTCTTGGTCTTCATGAAAGGTCTTTCTCCACATTCTTGTTGGTTTTATGGATAAGGCGTGACGATTTCAGTAAGCGGGCAAGCGGACTATCGGCGCTCCCGGAATGCAGCAGACCAGGGCGCCCTTGCGTTCGACGCAAAGCAAGCGAGAGACGGAATGAAACGAGACGCGAGGCAGGTCGCGAGAGAGGTGCAGCGCGGAACGTAAAGCATGCAGAGCAGAGTTGAAGGTTTTCATCGACGGTACCTGGCTTTGTTTCTTGTTTTTGGTGCGTCCTTCACTCGTTCAAGGCCTGCTTGAGCGTGATCGGACGTTGATAGTCGGCAACCTGGAAACGACTTTATTGGAAAATAATTTCTATATCAACTCATTTTAGAATTTTATTCTGATTTTGTTCCATGGCTTTCAAATGCGCTCAACGCCACCACTTGATGGCGCTCGAAACTGAGCCGCGCAGCGTCTAGCACGCGGGTGGTCGCCAGTGCATCACGGGCCTCGACCGGCAGTGGGCCACCGCTCTGTAACGCGGTTTGTAGCTGCAAATAGAACTGGTTCCAGCAACCTCGCTCGGACGGCACCCGCTCGCGCACCTCGCCCTGTTCGAACCATCCCCAGCGACGATGCTCTTCGACGCCCCAGCGCTCGCCCTCGGATTTGGGCGTGAGCCCGGCCAGGGCCGACGCCTCTTGCCCGTCCAGACCGTCGACGCTGTAGCAGCCCTGGGTGCCGGTCACGCGAAAACGCGGGCCGGGGGTGTTTTGCAGGCAACTGCCACTCAGGTGCGAGATCACGCCACTGGCATGGGTCAGGGACATGAAGAAGCCGTTGTCGAAGGTCTGGCCTTTTTCGAGGTAATCCAGTTCGGCGTAAACCCGGGTGACGGGGCCAAACAACAGCAACGCCTGATCCACCAGATGGCTGCCCAGATCGCGCAGGAAACCACCGCCGCTGCCGTTATTCACCGACTGTGGTGAGTAGCGTTCGATCCGCGACTCGAAACGGGTGACCTTGCCCAAGGCACCGGACTCGATGAGTTTGCGTACGGTGAGGAAATCCGAATCCCAGCGCCGGTTCTGGTAGACGCTCAAATGCACGCCCTGACGCTCGGCCATGGTGATCAGGGTTTGCGCCTGTTGCGTATCGGCGGCGAACGGCTTGTCGCTGACCACCGCCACCCCGTGTTCGATTGCGTCGAGCACCAACGCCGGACGACCTTTGAGCGGCGTGGACACCACCAGCACATCAACCCCGGCTTCGACCAGTTGGCCAATGCTGTCGAAGGCCGGCACACCGGGATGTTCCGTGGCCAGCAGTTGTCGGCGCTCGGCGGAACGGGTGACCACGCCCACAAACGTCGCCGCCGGCAAGCTGCTGATCAGCGGAGCATGGAAAAACCGGCCGCCATGGCCGTAACCGACAAGTCCGATACGCATAATTAATTCCTGTGTTCACATGATCCGTAGGAGCGAGGCTTGCCCGCGAAGCTTTTAGCGATCTTGAGGGCCTCTTCGCGGGCAAGCCTCGCTCCTACAGGGGGTGGGGCTATTGACAGAGTTCGCGGGTCACGCGTTCGAGCATCATTCGGTTGGACTCGTCCGGCCGGTCTTCCCAGGCGAATACCGAGACGGTGGCGATGCCATCGAACTTGATCTCGCGCAAGGTGCCGAAAAACGCTTCCCAGTCGACCTCGCCCTGGCCGATGTCCAGGTGCTGATGCACGGTGGCAGTGACACCCGGCGGGTTGACGATGTAGCGCAAGCCCGAGGAAGCCTTGTGGTTGTAGGTGTCGGCGATGATCAAGTGACTCAGCTTCGAGCCGGCGTACTTGAGCATCGAGGCGATGTCACCCACGCCATCGTCATAGAAAAACGTGTGCGGCGCGGCGTAGAGGTAGTTGATCCAGTCGCGGTCCAGACCGCGAATGATGTCCACCGACTCGTTGTTGCGCTCGCAGAAATCATAAGGATGGGCCTGGATATCGAGCTTGATGCCTTCGCGTTCGAACTCGGGGATCAGTTCGTCCATAGAACGCATGAACTGGTTCTCGCAGACCAACGGGTTGTCCGACTGGCCGGTGAACTCGGTGTTGACCAGCTCGCAGTCCATCTCCACGGCAATCTGGATCGCCCGCTTCCAGTTGCGCACGGCGGCCACGCGCAAACCTTCATCGGCGGCAGCCCAGTGGTACATCGGTAATAAAGAAGAGAGTTTGACCCCGGTGTCGCTCAGGGCTTTGCGAAATTCCTTGATCCGCGCCTTGTCGACTCGCGGGGCTTTATAGAACGGCAGGAAATCTTCTCGGGGCGACAGCTCGATGTGTTCGTAACCGAGCTCGGCGACCTTGTCGACCATCTTGCCCAGGGACAGGTTGCGGTACATGTAGGGGTCTAGTGCGATGCGCATGTTTTTTTGTTCTCCTTAACCAGAAATCGACACCATCCCCTGTAGGAGCGAGGCTTGCCCGCGAAGACGGACCTTCAGCCGACATCAATGTTGAATGTGTCGACGTCTTCGCGGGCAAGCCTCGCTCCTACAGGGGTCAGTGGTTAACCGTAAAAGCGTGGGCGATCAGGGAGTGCGACTTTGACAATCTGGCCGCTGTTCTGCGCCTCGATGCAGGCATCCGCAGCGACGGCGGCGGCGAAACCGTCCCACGCCGATGGCCCGCCGACCTGCCCGGCGCGCACGCCATCGATGAACGCCTGCAACTCGACGTCGTACGCGGCGATGAACCGATCCTTCCAGTCCATCAGAATCGCATTGGACAGTTTCGCTCCGCTGCGCAGCTGAACCTGCGACGGCTCCGGCAGTTTGGCGATGCCCGTCTCCCCTACCACTTCGCACTGGATGTCGTAGCCGTACTGGCAGTTGACGAACACTTCCACGTCGATGCGCGTGCCCTTGGCGGTTTCCAGCAACACGATCTGCGGGTCTTTCAAATGGGCGTGGGCCTTGCTGGTCTTGCGCGGGAACACCACTTGCACCGACACATAGTCGTCGTCGAGCAACCAGCGCAACACGTCCAGCTCATGGATCAGCGTGTCGGTGATCGCCATGTCGGTCTTGTAGTTTTCACCCACGGTCGGGTTACGGTGGGCGCAGTGCAGCATCAGCGGTTCGCCGATCTGGCCACTGTCGATCACCGATTTCAATGCCCGATAACCTTCATCGTACGGGCGCATGAAACCAACCTGCACCAGTCGCTTGCCGTGGGCCACTTCGGCCTCGACGATCTTGCGGCAGCCTTCGGCGGTGACCGCCAGCGGTTTCTCGCAGAACACCGGTTTGCCCGCCGCAATGGCCGCCAGCACGAACTCTTCGTGGCTCGGGCCCCAGGAGGTGACGAGGATTGCGTCGACGTCCGGCGCCTTGATCAACGCGTGGCCATCGGGATAGACCTCGGCGATCAGCTTCAGATCGGAGACGACCTTGGCCGCTTGCTGCAAATTGATGTCGGTGACCGCGACAACCTGACTGTTGAGCAAGGTCTGGCTGCAACGACGGATATGGTCCTGGCCGATGGCCCCGGTGCCGATGACGCCAATGCGCAACGAATTGGAAAGCGAAGACATATAAACACTCCTGTTGTTCGTTTCAGGGCAATCAGTATTGACGGGCCTTGGCCAATCGTTCGTTGAGGGTCTTGGCCACTGCGTCAGTGCGTGCGCTGGTGGAGACTTGCGCCACGCCGACCCGCCACCACGACAGGTATTTGTGAATCATGGTTTTGGGCAGGACCTTGATGTCGATCAGCGTCGACACCGTCTGCAACCGCGCATCTGCCAACGCGGCTCGCAGCTCTTCAACCGTGTTCACCTTGTAGGTCTTGCAGCCGTAAGCCGCCGCGCTCATGGCGAAATCCACCGGCACGAAACCGCCATCGAGCTTGCCGGTTTCAGGATTGCGGAAACGGAACTCGGTGCCGAAGCTGTCCATGCCGTGTTCCATTTGCAGGTTGTTGATGCAGCCGAAGGTCATGTTGTCCAGCAACACCACGTTGATCTTGCGGCGCTCCTGGATCGAGGTTGCCAGCTCCGAGTGCAGCATCATGTAGGAGCCGTCGCCCACCAGCGCATAGACCTCGCGCTCAGGCTCGGCGAGCTTCACCCCCAGTGCGGCGTTCACCTCGTAACCCATGCACGAATAACCGTACTCGACGTGGTAGGTGTTCACACCCTTGCTGCGCCAACTGCGCTGCAAGTCGCCGGGCAGGCTGCCGGCGGCGGCGACGATCACCGCGTCATCGGCCAGGGTTTCATTGAGCACACCGAGCACCCGGCTCTGGGTCAGGCAGGAACCGGTCAGCTCGATGAATTCGCGCAGCACCGCCGGGTCCAGGTGGTCGTTGATTTCCGGCACGAAGTTTTGCGTCTGGTACTCGACCTGATAGAGGCGGTCGACTTCCTCGTCCAGCTGCGCCCGGGCCTGTCGGGGTTGATCGCCCCAGCCGGAGCGATAGTCGCCCAACACAGCGGCCAAGGCGTTCAAGCCGGTTCTGGCGTCCGCCAGCAGTTGCACGCCATCGAGTTTCAGGGCGTCGCAAGGGCTGATGTTGAGGTTGAGAAATTGCACGTCCGGGTGTTTGAACAAGGATTTCGACGCGGTGGTGAAATCGCTGTAGCGGGTGCCGATGCCGATGATCAAATCTGCGTCCCTGGCCAACAGGTTCGCCGCCAGGCAACCGGTTTCGCCGATCCCGCCGACGTTCAGCGGATGGCTCGACACCACCGCGCTCTTGCCGGCCTGGGTTTCGGCGAAAGGAATATCGAAGCGCTCGGCAAAGGCCTGCAACGCTGCATTGGCACCGGAATACTTGACCCCACCGCCGCAGATGATCAGCGGTTTGCGCTTGCCTTCAAACAACGCCACGGCATCGTCGAGCATCGCTTCGGTGGCCGGACGGCGCTCGATGCGGTGCACGCGTTTTTGCAGGAAGTAATCGGGATAGTCGTACGCCTCGGCCTGCACGTCTTGCGGCAAGGCCAGGGTCACGGCGCCGGTTTCGGCGGGGTCGGTGAGCACGCGCATGGCGTGGATCGCCGCAGTCATCAGTTGCTCGGGACGGTTGATCCGATCCCAGTATTTGCTCACGGCCTTGAACGCATCGTTGGTGCTGATGCTCAGGTCGTGGAACTGCTCGATCTGTTGCAACACCGGGTCTGGTTGACGGCAGGCGTAGACGTCGCCGGGCAACAGCAGCAAGGGAATACGGTTGGCGGTGGCCGTCGCGGCAGCAGTCAGCATGTTCGCCGCGCCCGGGCCCACCGATGAAGAACAGGCGTAGATCTTGCGCCGCAGGTGTTGCTTGGCAAAACCAATGGCCGCGTGGGCCATGCCTTGCTCGTTGCGGCCCTGATGGACGATCAGGTCGCCGCTGTCCTGTTCCAGGGCTTGCCCCAGACCCAGCACATTGCCGTGGCCAAAAATGGTAAAGATCCCGGCGACGAATTTGCTCTGAACCCCATCGACCTCGATGTACTGGTTATCGAGGAATTTCACCAGGGCCTGGGCCATGGTCAGTCTTGTTGTGGTCATGCTTGCACCTTTTCCGTATGCAAATCCGATGTCAGCTCAGGGATTTCTGCAGGTGATCCATACTCGCGCCGATCGCCGTCTGGATATCCGCCAGGTCATGGACGCTGTCGGCAAACGGTTCGAACGACAGGTAGCCGCTATAGCCGCTACTGAGCAAGGTGTCGATCTGCGCCGCATTGCCGAGGATGTCGCCCTCGCCCACCAGCACCCGATGGCCGTCACGAATGGTCGCCAGTGGCGCCTCGGCATCTTCGACGCCGGAGATGTGCACCAACCCGGTCAGTTCAGGGAAGAATTCATGCTCGCTGGCCAGGTGATGGTGGAAGGTGTCATGCACCAGACGAAACACATCCAGCCCTCCGATGGCCTTGATCGCATCGACTGCCGTGCGTTTGCGCCGCAGCGAGCATTCTTCGAAACCCAGCGGTTCGATGAAGCCGAGAATGCCGTGATCGCGCAGGATCGGTGCCAGTTCACTCAACGCCGTGCGCAGGCCGGACGCACGCTGCGCTTCGGTTCGTGGATCGGCGCGGTCGTTCAATGGGCACATCACCAAGCCCCGTGCGCCACAGTCACGGGCATAAGCGGCAAGCTTCAGGGCATGTGCGCGGCGCTCGTCATTCCAGACATCGAACGGATACAGCGCGTTGATCGACAGCACCGTGATGCCTTTGGCCGCGCACAGCTCACGGACGTGTTCGGGGGCGGTGCCATCCTCGATCTCGACGCCTTTGAGGTCGTTGCGAATCTCGATGGCGTCGGCCTTGAGGGTCACCGCCAACTCGATGAATGCTGGCAGGGACAAGCGTGGGGCGACCATACGATTCAAGGCGAAACGCAGGGGTTTGCTCATTTTTTGTTGTTCTCCGCACACGTGAATTATTTGGCTGTCGGCATGCTGAATTCAGGGCCCTTGGCGATGCTGTCGGGCCAACGCTGCATCACGCTTTTGTAGCGGCTGTAGAAGCGAATGCCTTCTTCGCCATAAGCGTGGTGATCACCGAACAGCGAGCGCTTCCAGCCGCCGAACGAGTGCCAGGCCATGGGCACCGGAATCGGTACGTTGATGCCGACCATGCCGACCTTGATGCTGCGGGCAAACGAGCGGGCGATGCCGCCGTCGCTGGTGAAACAGGACACGCCGTTGCCGAATTCATGGGCGTTGATCAGCGCCACGGCGCTGGCGAAGTCCGGCACGCGCACAATGCCCAGCACTGGTCCGAAGATCTCTTGCTGGTAAATGCTCATCTCGGTCGTGACCTTGTCGAACAGCGTCGCACCGACGAAGAAACCGTTCTCGGCGCCTGGCACCTTGAAGTTGCGCCCGTCGACAATCAGCTGCGCGCCCTGGGCCACACCCTCGCCGATAAAACCCTCGACTTTGGCCTTGTGTTCGGCGGTCACCAGCGGCCCCATGTCGCTGTCACCCTGCATGCCGTTGCCGACCTTCAGTTGATCGATGCGCGGCAGCAGTTTGGCAATCAACTGGTCGCCGACATCACCCACGGCCACAGCAATCGAAATCGCCATGCAGCGCTCACCGGCCGAGCCGTAAGCCGCGCCGATCAGTGCATCCGCCGCCTGGTCCAGATCGGCATCGGGCATGACGATCATGTGGTTCTTCGCCCCGCCCAGCGCCTGTACACGCTTGCCGCGCGAGGTGGCTTGCTGGTGGATGTACTCGGCAATCGGCGTCGAGCCGACAAAGGAAATCGCCTCGATGTCCGGGTGTTGCAGCAAGGCGTCGACCGCCGCCTTGTCGCCCTGGACCACGTTGAACACACCGTCCGGCAACCCGGCTTCGGTGAGCAAACGAGCCATCAACAAACTGGCGGATGGATCACGCTCAGACGGTTTGAGGATGAAGCAGTTGCCGGTGACCAGCGCCAACGGGATCATCCACAACGGCACCATCACCGGGAAGTTGAACGGCGTAACGCCGGCGCAGACGCCCAATGGCTGGCGCAGGTTCCAGTTGTCGATGCCACCGCCGATGTTGTCGCTGAAATCGGTTTTCAGCAGGTTCGGCGCACCGCAGGCGTATTCGACGATTTCGATGCCACGGGTCACTTCGCCCTTGGCGTCGGAGAACACCTTGCCGTGTTCGCGGCTGATGATTTCGGCCAGTTCGTTGTGATGGCGATCGAGCAATTCCTTGAACTTGAACATCACCCGCGAACGGCGCAGGGACGATTGCTCGGCCCAGGCCGGGAACGCCTTCATGGCCGAAGCGACGGCCTCGTCCACGGTCTTCTGGCTGGCCAGCCCGACCCGCGCCTGAACGCTGCCGGTGGCCGGATTGAAGACATTGCTGAACCGCTCGCTACCGCTGTCCTGCACCTGACCGTCGATGTAATGGCCTATGACCGGGGCGTCGCTCATTGTTCTTGTTCTCCCTTTGAATGTTGGAATTTAGAGATCCAGTAGCCAGCTGTGCTGCGGATCGTTATGGAACTGCCAGACGCGTTTCGGGCCGGCCATCACGTTCAGGTAATACGACTCATAGCCGTAGGGCACGCTGACCGGGTGATAACCCTTGGGCACCACAACCAGATCGCTGTTTTCCACCGCCATGGCCTGATCGATGCTGCGATCGTCGGTGTAGACCCGCTGGAACACGAAGCCCTGGGGCGGGTTGATCTGGTGGTAATAGGTTTCTTCGAGAAAGCTCTGGTGCGGCAGATCGTCGGTGTCGTGCTTGTGCGGCGGGTAGCTCGACGAGTGACCGGACGGCGTACGCACTTCCACCACCAGCAGCGAATGGGCGGGCTCGGTGTCCGGCAAAATGTCGCAGACATAACGGGTGTTGGCGCCCTTGCCGCGCACACTGCGTTTCATGCTGTCGGGTTTGATCAACCGTGGGCCGAGGTTTTCGGTAGTCGAACCGGGGGCCGCGCACACGGCGATTTGCACGTCGCTCAACGCCACCACCTGGGCCTGGCTGCCGGGTGGCAAATACACGGCGAACGGTGATTTGTCTTCGAACACCGACTGACGATCGCCGATGTTGTCCCAGTCGAACGCGCCCTGCCCCGGTGCTTCGCCTTTGATGCCGACCCGACCGCTGAGCAGTACCAGACACAATTCCTTGTCACCCGCGCTGACCGGCAGGGTTTCGCCGAGGCTCAGGCGGTAAGCGGCAAAGCCGACGTATTCCAGCTCACCCTGCCCCAACTCGACCATGGTCCGGCCACGGGCATTGCTTTTGACCAGCAGGCTCATTGCGCGGTCCTCTCGTCGAGCAGCGCACGCAAGGTGTCGTAGCCTTTTTTCGCGTAGACGTAACTTGGTGCCACCGCCGGATCCTGCTCGGCTTCCACCACCAGCCAGCCGTGGTAGTCGGCGCCCAGCAATACGTCGAGCAATGCGCTGAAGTCGATGTCGCCATCGCCGGGCACGGTGAAGGTGCCGTTGATGATGCAGTCCGGGAAGCTCCAAAGATTGTTGCGCGCCAGTTGCACCACCGGTTTGCGCACGTCCTTGAAATGCACGTGGCAGACCCGTTCGATGTGTTTGCGCAATACCTGCAACGGCTCTCCGCCGCCCATGTAGCAGTGGCCCGAATCGAACAGCAGGCCGACTTCGCTGCCAGTCAACGCCATCAGTTTGTCGATGTCGGCCGGGGATTCGACGTAGGCCCCCATGTGATGGTGATAGGCCAGACGCACGCCCTGGGACAGGGTGAAGCGCGCCAGTTCGGTGAGTTTGTCGGCGTATTCTTGCCAGGCCTGCTCGGTGTGGAAACGTGGGCGCTCGACCAGTGGAATGCGCTGGCCTTGAATGGAGTCGGCGACTTCGCCATAGACCAGCACCTTGGCGCCGTTCTTCGCCAGCAGCTCGACATGGCTGCCGATGGCGTCGATTTCCTCGGCCACGGAACGGCGGGCCAGACGGCTGGAATACCAACCGGACACCAGTGCCAGGTCATACGGGCGCAATACATCGCCGACGCCCTTGGCGTCCTTGGGGAACTTGCCGTTGAGTTCGAAGCCTTCGTAGCCAATGTCCTTGCCTTCGCTGAGAGCGGTGCTCAACGGCGTTTCACCACCGAGGGACGGCAGGTCGTCGTTGCTCCAGGAGATCGGGTTGATGCCAATTCGGATAGCGGGCATGGCTGCACCTTTTATTGTTTTCTCAAAAATGTTCAACCGATCACCTGTGGCGAGGGAGCTTGCTCCCGCTGGACTGCGAAGCAGTCCCGAATCAATCAGCCCGGTGTATCAGGTAAACCGCATTCACAGGTTTGCGACTGCTTCGCAGCCGAGCGGGAGCAAGCTCCCTCGCCACAAAAGCCCCATCAATCAATTAATGTGTTCAGGCTCGGGCCGTGCGCCAGGCATCGATCAGTTCGACGAAGGTGCCCTGCACCTGGCGAATCAGCGCCTCGTCGTCGATTTCACCGGCCAGCCACGCGCGGCTCGGTTCCTGGAAGATCGTCCGGCCCACGGCGAAACCACGGCAGGTCTGGCTCTGGCTGGCCTGTTGGAACCCTTCGGCCAAGGTCGCCGCCGGGGCATTCAGGCCCAGCAGCACCACGCCACGGCAATACGGGTCGCGTTCCTGGATCAGCTCGTCGAGTTGTTTCCACTCCTTGGCGCTTTGCGCTTCGATCTTCCACCACGCCGGGTAGATGCCCAGGTTGTAGAGGCGTTTGAGAGCGCGATAGAGCACGTCTGGATGCGGTGATGGGTGATCCTTGGGCGGAATGATCTCCAGCAGCAATTCATGCCCGCTGACCTGCGAGGCCTGGTACAGGCCCTTGATCTGCGCCTCTTGCTCCAGACGCAACAGCGGCTCGTCGTCGGGATGGAATTGCACCAGGCATTTGATGATCTGTTCTTGCGGCCAGGCGATCAGGTTGCTGCCGATCGAGCGCCCGTGTTCGAACGCCAATGGCCGCGAACCCTGCACTTCCACTGGCCGCGCCACCCACCAGCCACGACCGGTGGCGGCGTTCAGCGAGTCCTGGCCGAAACGTTGATCGGCCAGCAAGCCGACATCGGCGTCGACGCCCTGCTCACGCAAATCCGCCTCGACCCGTTCCACGGCTTTGATAAAGAGTTGTTTGAGTTCGCAGATGGCGCTCAGGTCGCGCCCGCCCTTGTGGGCCAGCTCCACCAGTTGCCCGCGATGATCGAAGGCAAAGATGAACAGTTGCTTCCACTGTTTGCGCGGCACGCTGACCTGATGCAGACGCTGCAATGTCACGTCCTGATCCGGCCGGGTGATCGGCACCGGGCTGTTGAACAGGTAATCGAGTTCGGCGCGGGTCGGCATCGCCGGGGCGCAGGCATGGCGCGACACCACCAGACCGCCGCAGGCATTGGCCAACTGGCAGCAGCGCTCGTCGCTGGCGTCCTCCAGCCAGCCACTGAGGAAACCCGACATGAAGGCATCGCCGGCCCCCAGCACATTCAGCACTTCGACGCGCACACCGGGATAGATCGCGCCGTCTTCGAGACGCGCCGGGATCGCCCCGTGGATCACCGTGCAACCTTGCGGGCCAAGCTTGACCACCAACGTCGCCGCGCTCAGGCGCCGGACATTGCGCAGCGCGGTGAGCAGATCCTCGGCGCCGCCGGCGATCAGGAATTCTTCTTCAGTACCGACGATCAGGTCGAAACGCGGGAGGATTTTCTGCACATGCTGGCTGACGTTCTGGTCGGCGACGAAACGGGTTTCGCCGTCCGCCTTGCCGGCCAGGCCCCAGAGCACCGGGCGGTAGTCGATGTCCAGGACCCGCTTGACGTTGTGCTTTTCGGCGTAGTCCAGCGCCTGAATGCTCGCCTTGTAGACACCGTCGGTGGAGAAATGGGTGCCAGTGATCAGCAGGGCTTTGCTGGAAGCGATAAAGGCTTCGCTGATGTCTTCGGCGCGCAACGCCATGTCGGCGCAGTTTTCGCGGTAGAACACCAGGGGAAAGGTTTCGCGATCCTTGAGGCCCAGCAGGACCATGGCGGTCAGGCGTTCCGGATCGACCTTGATGCCGCTGACGTCGCAGCCTTCACGGACCAGGGATTCAACGAGGAAACGGCCCATGTGGTCGTCCCCTACCCGGCTCAACATCGCCGACTTCAGCCCCAGTCGCGCGGTGCCGAAGGCAATGTTGGCGGACGAACCGCCCAGGTACTTGGCGAAGCTGCTCACATCCTCCAGCCGCGCCCCGACTTGTTGCGCATAAAGATCGACGCCAAGGCGTCCGAGGCAAATCAGATCCAATTGACGCCCACTGGCAAAACGAGTCTGGCCCATGCTGGCTCCTGTTATTTTTATCAGCCTGCGTCCGGGGCGATGAAGGCGCCGAACACTCTTGGTGGATGCAGACTAAAACGACCGGGACCGAACAATCAATATTTATTCTATATATTTTTTACGTGGAATATTTTTTCCAATAAACTTTGATACAAGCGTTCCAGACAGCGTGCATCGTTTCAGCAGGCCCCAGGCCGATTGCAAGCTCAAGATTTTATTCCGGCCTACCCTGTAGACTGCGCACAGCCAACCTATTGTCAGGGGGTGACGAGAACCGTCATCCCTATAAGAACAAGCCAGAAGGATTTCTTATGTCCCGCACCGATCAGCCGGCTACGACCGAGAGCTCGCCCGACAGCGATCTCGCCAGCCCTCCGATCAATGCCGAGCGTCTGTTGCAGCTGATCACCGAGGAGTACGAAAGTCTGCCGCGCCAGCTCAAACGCATCGCCAGTTACATGAGCCAGCAGAGCGACCGGATCATGGTCGACCGCATCAGCGACATCGCCCGCGAGTGCGAAGTGCACCCGTCGGCCATCGTGCGCTTTTCCCAGCGCTTCGGCTTCAGCGGGTTCAGTGAAATGCAGGCGCTGTTCCGCGAGGCCTACACCCACAAGACCACGCCGGTGCAGAACTACCAGCAACGCATCCGCAGCATGATCGCCAACAAGTCACAGAAGGCCAGCGGCGGCGACCTGGCGCGCGAATGCATCAACGCCACCCTGTCAGGCATCGAACGATTGGGGCTGGAACTCGATGACCAGGCTTTCGACAAGGCCGTGGACCTGGTGGTGAATGCCGACAACATCTACGTGGTCGGGGTGCGCCGCTCGTTCGCGGTGGCCGATTACCTGGTCTACAACCTGCAACACACCAACAAGCGCATCCACTTGGTGTCGGGCCTTGGCGGCAGCTACCGCGAGCAGATGCGCAGCGTGCGCGCCAACGACCTGGTGATCGCCATCAGCTTCACGCCCTATGGCAAGGAAACCCAGCACTGCCTGCGCATCGCCCAGCACCATCAGGCGAAAACCCTGATCATCACCGACAGCAACCTCTCGCCATTGGCCAAGCGCGCCAACACCGTGCTGCTGGTCAACGAGGGCAGCTCGTTTGCCTTCCGTTCATTGAGTGCCACCTTGTGCCTGTGCCAGGCGCTGTTCATCGCCGTGGCTTATCGACTGGAATTGAAGGTCGATGAGATTCATGAGCAGGCAGGCTTTGAGGATTAGCCTTCGAGGATGAACGATAGGCCTGAGGATTAGCGCGAAACCGCTTGCAGGTCGCTGAACCTCGGCTAAGGTTGTCCATCCCCAAGGACCGTCTGTAAGGAGAGGCTCAATGAAACTGATCGGCATGCTGGATTCGCCCTACGTGCGGCGCGTCGCCATTTCCGCCAAATGCCTGGGCATCCCGCTGGAACACGCGTCGGTTTCGGTGTTCAGGCACTTCGAGCAGTTCCAGCAGATCAACCCGGTGGTGAAGGCGCCGACGCTGGTGCTGGATGACGGTGAGGTGTTGATGGATTCAACGCTGATCATCGATTACCTCGAAGCCTTGGCCGCTCCGGGTAAAAGCCTGATATCCGACAATCCGGTTCAACGCTTGCGCTCGCTGCGGCTGATCGGCCTGGCATTGGCGGCGTGCGAGAAGTCGGTGCAGCTTTACTACGAACGCAACCTGCGGCCAGCGGAAATTCAGTACGCGCCTTGGGTGGAACGGGTCGAAGGACAATTGGCGGCAGCGTATTCGGCGCTGGAGCGGGAGCTGGAAAAGCAGCCGCTGAAGACCGATGGCTCGATTGCTCAGGATGGGATTAGCCTGGCGGTGGCCTGGAGTTTTACCAACCTGGTGGTGCCGGATCAGGTGGATGCTGCGCAGTTTCCACTGATCAACGCGTTCACGGCGTATGCCGAAGGGCTTGAGGTGTTTATCGATACACCGATCGAGTAGGCAATACGCAGTAAGCCGAAACACTGAAAATCCCTGTGGGAGCGGGTTCCGCATTGGGCAATGCTCACCACAGGGGCCTGACGATCTGGCTGATTACCGCTTGGCCAATTCCATAATCATCCGCGACAGCAAATAAATCCGCGGCGCCACGCTTTCGACCTCGGCGTACTCTTCAGGCGTATGGATATTGCCGCCGACAATCCCGAACCCGTCCAGCGTCGGAGTGCCAACACCCGCGGACAAACTCGCATCTGCTGCCCCGCCGCTGCCTTCTTCCGTCAACTTGCGGCCAATTTCGCCGTAAATGCCTTGAGCCATGGCCATCAAGCGATCCGATTCCGCCGTTTGCGGCATCGGTGGCAAGCCGCGCTTGAGGCTGGTGGTGACTTGCGTATCAGCAATCAGTTTGTCCTTCGACACCCGCGCCAGGTCCTTTTCGATCCGGTCGAATTCCTCCGGCACCGCCGCCCGCACATCAGCCTTGGCCGTAGCCTGATCCGGAATCACGTTGGTGCGGTCGCCGGCCTTGAGCACGGTGAAGTTGATGGTGGTTTTCTTCGCTTCATCGCCCAGTTTGCCGAGTTGCAAAATCTGGTGCGCGGCTTCCATGGCAGCGTTACGCCCCAATTCCGGGGCAACGCCCGCATGCGCAGCCTTGCCTTTGACCTCGACCACGGCAGTGGCGCTGCCTTTGCGCCAGACCACCAGGCCATCGGCCGGGCGGCCCGGTTCGAGGTTGAGGGTCACATCGTGGGCCTTGGCGGTTTTCTTGATCAGGTCGGTGGCGACGTCCGAGCCGGTTTCTTCACTGGCATCGAGCAGGAAGGTGATCTGCGCGTAGTCCTTGAAGTCGAGGTTCTTGAGGACTTTCAGCGCGTAGATCCCGGCGACGATGCCGCCCTTGTCGTCCATCACGCCCGGCCCATAGGCGCGGCCGTCCTTGATGTGGAACGGGCGCTCGGCGGCGGAGCCTTCCTTGAACACAGTGTCCATGTGCGCCATCAGCAGAATCTTCGCCTTGCCGGTGCCTTTGAGGGTAGCCAGCACATGGTTGCTCTCGTCCGGGGTGTTGGGCACCAGTTCGATGGTGGCACCCAGTTTCTTCAACTCTTCGATGGCGATGTCGCTCACCTGGGTCAGGCCCGGTTCATAGCCGGAGCCGGAGTCGATGTTCACCAGCCGTTCCAGCAGTTTCAGGGCTTCAGCCTTGTACTGTTCAGCATCGGCGAGGACTTGTTTGTGGGGTTCGGCGAAGGCTGCGGGGGTGAAGGTGCCGAGGGCGAGGGTCAGGCCAAGACTGGTGGCCAGGAAGGAACGCGGGAGCTTGAACGTCATGAATCGATCCTTGTTTCGTGTCGGGGGTCTTTAGACCCTACCTGACTACGACGCAAGGCTCTACACCGGATGCGACACATACAAACCTGCATGACCACACATTCCCTGTGGGAGCGGGCTTGTGTGGTTATTGGGTTACACAGAATCCAGCAACTCTTTACGCGGCTTGCCGTCGCCATGGCAAATGACGCGGTTACGGCCGGTGCTCTTGGCTTCGTAGAGCGCCTGGTCGGCGTCGTTGAGCCACAGGGTCGCTTCGTCGTGGGCCGGGTTGAAGGCCGCCAGGCCGATGCTCAAGCTGACCTTCAGCGCCGGGTTCTGCTCGTAACCCAACGTGGCGAAACGAGCACGCAGCGCATCCATCGCCACGGCGGCACGCTCCAGCGGCAGGTCCGGCAGCAGCACGCAGAATTCGTCGCCACCATAGCGGCCGGCGACATCGGCTGCCCGCAGGTTCTGCTTGAGGATTTTGCTCAGCTGACGCAAGACGATGTCCCCGGCGACATGGCCGTAGGTGTCGTTGATGGTCTTGAAATGGTCGATGTCGATCAACGCAATCGCCCCACCCTTCTGCTGGCGCCGGCAACGCTGAAACTCGATTTCCAGCTGGTCTTTCCAGGCGCCGTGATTCAGCAGGCCAGTCAGGCTGTCGGTGCGGCTCAGGGCCAGCAACTCGCGCTTGTGTCGGCCCAGAGTGTGGGCCTGACGGAAGCAGACCCAGCCCAGGGACATCGGATAAATCGACAGTAAAGGTAAACAGGCGTATAGCTGAAATGGACTGGTTTGCGGGACAAAAGCCGGCATGAACACCAGCAGCCCGAGGCCGATCCCGAGGATCTGCGCGACGGCGCCCGCCAACAGAAAACGCAAGCCACCGATGGCCACGTTGTGCATCGCCATCATCGACAGCGTAGCCGCGCTGGGTAGCGGATTGAACTGCATGGCGGCCACCCAGAAACCGCCGAGAAACGCGTCCACCAGAATGTTGCGGTGTTCGGCGTGATAAGGAATTTTCGCCCGACGCGCCCATTGATAGGCCACATGCGGCCAGATGACGCCGTTGAACAGCATCACCACCCAGACCCAGGGCGCGGGGTCGAGTGGATACATCCCTGCACCGACACACAATAGTCCAAGGGCCAGACCCAGGATGCGCGACCCATAAAGCCTCCTGGCCAATGAAAGTCCCTTTCCTCCCTTTTTTTCCATAGAGGCCTCTGTACTACTGAACCGAGCCTGACATCACATGGGTGAAAGTGATTGAAGTCTATCAGGGGAACGGCGAATAGCCATCACCGGATGACGGTCTGACAGCTGGTAGCTCCAATAGTGTGGTATCGCGATGAGGCGAGTGCCCAATGTTTGTCTATACATGAAGTAAGGGATCGATAAACCACGATAAACAGGAGGCCGCTGCAGAGGCTCCGCCAACCACCTTCCGTCCTGATCACTGCAAAAGGAATAGCCTGATGCTTTTGTTGGTTGTCGCTATCGCCGTTTTCGCGGCCTGGAGCTGGTTGAGCTACCCGGCCATCGGTTACTGGCTCTATGACTTGAACATGGCGCTGGAGGCCCGGCTGTATCGGTTGCACAAGCTTATCGTGCCGATCACCGAAATGACCGTCTCGACCTGGCAAGGCGGCCCCTATGAAGCCTCCAGCAACATACTGATGCTGCACGGCTACAGCGCCGACAAGAATATCTGGCTGCGCTTCGCCCGGCATTTCGTCAACGACTACCGGGTGATCATCCCCGACCTCGCCGGCCATGGCGAAACCGGTTTCAAGGCCGGTGGTGGCTACGACATTCCGGTCCAGGCCAAACGATTGATCCAGTTGCTCGATGTTTGCGGCGTCGAGAAGGTGCACGTGATCGGCAATTCCATGGGTGGCTACATCGCGGCATGGCTGGCGGTCAATTACCCCGAGCGTATCGTTTCACTGGCGCTGCTCGATCCGGCTGGCGTCACTGCCCCGGAACCCAGCGACATGGAGCGCCACCTGGCTCGCGGCCATAACCCGTTCCTGATTCATTCCCGTGAAGAGTTTCAGCATTTCTACGCCATGACCATGGCGTCGCCGCCATGGGTACCGGGGATCGTGCTGGACGCCGTCGCCCAGCGCTATGAACAGCAGCGCGACGAGCTGGAAGAAATCTTCAGGGACTTCCGGGCCAGCCCGCCGATGGAACCAAAACTGCCCGATATCAAATGCCCGGCGCTGCTGCTGTGGGGGCGCAAGGACCGCTTGATCGACGTCAGCAGCGTGCCCGTCTGGAGCAAGGGCATCGCCGATCTGCGGGTGGAAATCTGGGACGGTGTCGGCCACATGCCGATGGTTGAGCAGCCGACCAAAACCGCACGCTTGTACCGGGAGTTTTTGCGGGCGCATCACATGACCCCCACCGCCTCATAGCAGCTGCTACGGGTTGGCAGATAATTCGGGGGGATGCTCGGCGATTCATACGAGGCGCGATTGATGAACATTCTTTACGACGAACGCATCGACGGCGCCCTGCCCAATGTCGACAAGGCGGTGCTGCTCAAGGCATTGCAACAGGAGGTGCCGGACCTGGACATTCTCTGGCGCGAGGAAGAACTCAAGCCCTACGAATGCGACGGTCTCTCGGCCTATCGCACCACGCCGATGCTGGTGGCGCTGCCCCGGCATCTTGAACAGGTGCAGGCACTGCTCAAGCTCTGCCATGCCCGGAACGTGCCGGTGGTGGCGCGCGGGGCCGGCACCGGGTTGTCCGGCGGTGCGCTGCCGCTGGACAAAGGCGTGTTGCTGGTGATGGTGCGATTCAACAACATCTTGCACATCGACCCCGCCGCCCGCACCGCACGGGTCCAGCCAGGGGTGCGCAACCTGGCGATTTCCCAGGCAGCGGCGCCCTTCGGGTTGTATTACGCACCGGACCCGTCCTCGCAAATCGCCTGTTCCATCGGCGGCAACGTCGCGGAAAACGCCGGTGGCGTGCATTGCCTCAAGTACGGCCTGACCGTGCACAACCTGCTGAAACTCGAAATCCTGACCCTTGAAGGCGAACACCTGACCCTCGGCGCCGACTCGCTGGACGCGCCGGGGTTTGACCTGCTGGCGCTGTTTACCGGCTCCGAAGGCTTGCTGGGGATCATCACCGAAGTCACGGTCAAACTGCTGCCCAAACCCCAGGTCGCCAAAGTCCTGCTGGCCAGTTTCGATTCCGTGGAAAAGGCCGGCCGCGCGGTGGCCGAGATCATCGCCGCCGGGATCATCCCCGGTGGCCTGGAGATGATGGACAACCTGGCGATCCGCGCCGCCGAGGATTTCATCCACGCCGGTTACCCGGTGGAGGCCGAAGCGATCCTGCTGTGCGAACTGGACGGCGTCGAAGCCGATGTCCATGACGATTGCGAACGAGTCCGCGAGGTGCTGCAACAGGCCGGCGCCAGCGAGGTGCGCCAGGCCCGGGACGAGGCCGAGCGCGTGCGGTTCTGGGCCGGGCGCAAAAACGCCTTCCCGGCCATCGGCCGCCTCTCGCCGGATTACTACTGCATGGACGGCACCATCCCCCGCCGCGAACTGCCCGGCGTACTCAAGGGCATCGCCAGCCTGGCGCAAGAATATGGCTTGCGGGTGGCCAACGTGTTCCACGCCGGCGACGGCAACATGCACCCGCTGATCCTGTTCGACGCCAACCAGCCCGGCGAACTGGAACGGGCCGAAGCCCTCGGCGGCAAGATCCTCGAACTGTGCGTGAAAGTCGGCGGCAGCATCACCGGCGAGCACGGCGTGGGCCGGGAGAAAATCAATCAGATGTGCGCGCAGTTCAACAGTGACGAATTAACGCTGTTTCACGCCGTGAAAGCCGCGTTCGACCCCCAGGGTTTACTCAACCCCGGCAAGAACATCCCGACCCTGCACCGCTGCGCGGAGTTCGGTGCGATGCACATCCACGCCGGGCAATTGCCGTTCCCTGATCTGGAGCGTTTCTGATGGCAGATTTCGATGCCAGTGCAACCCTGCTCGACCAGGTCAGGCAGGCGCTGGAAAACGCCACGCCGCTGCGCATTCAGGGAGGGAACACCAAGGCCTTTCTCGGCCGTGAAGTGGCCGGCGAAGTGCTCGACACCCGCGCCCACTGCGGCATCGTCAGCTATGACCCGACGGAACTGGTGATCAGCGTTCGCGCCGGCACACCGCTGAGCGAACTGTTTGCCGCGCTGGATGCCGCGGGGCAAATGTTGCCCTGCGAGCCGCCGTCGTTCGGCGAAGGCGCCACGGTCGGCGGGATGATCGCGGCGGGGCTGTCCGGGCCACGGCGCCCGTGGGCCGGCTCGGTGCGGGACTTTGTCCTCGGTACGCGGGTGATCAGCGGTCTGGGCACTCACCTGCGCTTTGGCGGCGAAGTGATGAAAAACGTCGCCGGTTATGACCTGTCGCGCCTGATGGTCGGCAGCTACGGCTGCCTCGGCGTGCTGACTGAAGTCTCGCTCAAAGTGCTGCCCAAACCCCGGCAATGCCTGAGCATCAGCCTGGACATCGACTGCGCCCGCGCCTTGGCCAATCTGGCGCAATGGGGCCAGCAACCGCTGCCCATCAGCGCCGCCAGCCACGACGGCCAGCGTTTGTACCTGCGCCTGGAAGGCGGCGAAGGCTCGGTCGCGGCGGCCCATCAACGGCTCGGTGGCGAACCGTTGGACTCGGCCTATTGGTCTGACCTGAACGAACAACGACTAGACTTTTTCAATGAAGGCCTGCCGCTGTGGCGCTTGTCATTGCCCAACAACCTCGGGCCACTGGACTTGCCCGGCGAGCAACTGATCGACTGGGGTGGCGCGCAACGCTGGTTGAAATCCGCAGCCGATAACATTCAATCACTGGCTCAGCAGCACGGCGGCCATGCCACCTGTTTCAGCCATGGCGTCACAGAAATGCCTTTCCAGCCCCTGGCCCCGGCGCTGCTGCGCTATCACCGGCAACTCAAGGCGCAACTGGACCCGCAAGGGTTGTTCAACCCCGGCCGGATGTACGCGGAGCTGTAAGATGCAAACCAATCTCAGCAAAGAGGCCCGCCAACTGCCCCGCGCCGAAGAAGCGGACAAGATCCTGCGCACCTGTGTGCACTGCGGGTTTTGCAACGCTACATGCCCGACCTATCAACTGCTCGGCGACGAACTGGACGGGCCGCGTGGGCGCATCTACCTGATCAAGCAAGTGCTCGAAGGCGCCCCCGCCACGGCCCAGGCCCAATTGCACCTGGATCGCTGCCTGACCTGCCGCAACTGCGAAACCACCTGCCCGTCCGGGGTGGATTATCACAACCTGCTGGACATTGGCCGCGCCGTGATCGATCAAGCGGTGCCACGCCCAGCCAGTCAACGACTGTTGCGTCAGGGCCTGCGGGCATTGGCGCCAAACCCGAACCTGTTCAAGACCCTGCTGCAGATCGGCGCCACTTTCCGGCCGTTGCTACCACGGGGGGTTGAGGCGAAGTTACCCCACGACCTCCCTGCTCCGGGCGAACGCCCGGTCCCTCGGCATGCGCGCCAGGTGTTGATGCTCGAAGGCTGCGTACAACCCGGTCTGTCACCGAACACCAACGCCGCGACGGCGCGGGTGCTGGATCGGCTGGGAATCAGTGTGATTGCGGCGCTGGAAGCCGGCTGCTGCGGCGCGCTGGACTATCACCTCGACGCCCAAGCTGTGGGCCTGGACCGCGCCCGACGCAACATCGACGCTTGGTGGCCGTACCTGGAAAGCGGCGCCGAAGCCATCGTGCAAACCGCCAGCGGCTGCGGCGCATTCATCAAGGACTACGGGCATCTGCTGGAGCGCGACCCGGTTTATGCGGCCAAGGCACGGCGAGTCAGCGAAATGGCCCTGGACCTGGTGCAAGTGCTGGCCGATGAGCCGTTGGAGCGAGTTTGCGCCGCCACCGACCGACGGATCGCCTTTCACTGCCCCTGCACCTTGCAGCACGCACAGAAACTCGGCGGCGCGGTCGAGGCCGTGTTGACGCGGTTGGGCTTCAATCTCACAGCTGTACCCGACAGTCATTTGTGTTGCGGCTCGGCGGGCACCTATTCGATCACCCAACCGGAGTTGGCCCGGCAACTGCGCGACAACAAACTCAACGCCCTGGAAAGCGGCCACCCAGAAGTCATCGCCACCGCCAACATCGGCTGCCAGAGCCACCTCAACAGCGCCGGACGCACCCCAGTCAGGCACTGGATCGAATTGGTGGACCAAGTGCTGCGTTAACCGAACACTTCCGCGTTGCAAGAACAGTCCTTGGCAGAATGAAGTTCGTCAGAAACTTCGTTTGTCGGCGCCGCCGAAGGCTGCGATCTTTTCCGGCATCCGTTACGTCACTGCGCCAGGAATTTTTTTCATGAGCCACCCGAATTTCGTCAGCCCTGACCTGATCCGCCAACGCTTCTCCAAAGCGATGTCCGACATGTACCGCGAAGAAGTGCCGCTGTACGGCGCGCTGATGGAACTGGTGGAACAGACCAACCGCCACGTGCTGGACAGCGACCCGCAAATCGCCCGCCAGCTGCACAGCACCGGGGAAATCCAGCGGCTGGACCTGGAACGCCACGGTGCAATCCGCGTCGGCACCGCCACTGAACTGGCAACCCTCGCCCGCCTGTTCGCGGTGATGGGCATGCAACCGGTGGGCTATTACGACCTGACCCCGGCCGGCGTGCCGGTGCATTCCACCGCATTTCGTGCCGTGCATGAGGCGGCGTTGCAAGTCAGCCCGTTCCGGGTGTTCACCTCGCTACTGCGCCTGGAACTGATCGAAGACACCGAACTGCGGGCCTTTGCCCAATCAGTGCTGGACCAGCGTTCAATCTTCACCCCGGCTGCGCTGACGCTCATCGAGCGCGCCGAAACCCAGGGAGGGCTGACCGAATACGAGGCGCAGGACTTCGTCGCACAAGCCTTGGAAACCTTCCGCTGGCACCACAGCGCCACCGTCACCGCCGAGCAGTACCAACAACTCAGCGCCCAGCATCGACTGATCGCCGACGTGGTGGCGTTCAAAGGCCCGCACATTAACCACCTGACGCCGCGCACCCTGGACATCGACATCGTCCAGGCACAAATGCCCGCCCATGGCATTACCCCCAAAGCGGTGATCGAAGGCCCACCCCGCCGCCAATGCCCGATTCTGCTGCGTCAAACCAGCTTCAAGGCGCTGGACGAGCCGATCGCTTTTACCGATCAAGCCGAGATGCGTGGCAGCCACAGCGCCCGCTTCGGTGAAATCGAACAACGCGGCGCAGCGCTCACGCCTAAGGGCCGGGCGCTTTACGACCGTTTGCTCAACGCTGCCCGGGATGAGCTCAAGGAGTTTCCCAACGAAGCCAATGCCGCACGCTACAACGCGCTAATGACGCAGCACTTTGGCGAATTCCCTGACACCGTTGAGGATATGCGCCAACAGGAACTGGCGTACTTTCGCTACTTCGTGACCGAAAAAGGCCTGGCGGCGGATGGGCTGAAAGACGCGTCGCTGGAGGATTTGCTCCGTGACGGGTATGTGCGGGTAGAACCACTGGTGTACGAAGATTTCCTGCCGGTCAGTGCGGCGGGGATTTTTCAGTCGAACCTGGGGGACGCGGCGCAAACCCACTATGGCGTGCATTCGAACCAACAGGCGTTCGAAAAGGCGCTGGGACGGCCGACGATTGATGAGTTGGGCTTGTATGCCGAGACGCAGCGGCGATCGATCGAAGAGTGTTTTGCAGCATTGGGCTTGAAGGTTACCGATTAGGCGTTATGGCCGCGAAAAGATCGCAGCCCTGCGGCAGCTCCTGCAGGAATACGTATTTCATGCAGGAGGGGCCGCCTCGTCGTTCGTCGCGTCGTTGCCGGCACGGCACGTTTTCAACCTTTTAAGCCGCACCGCCCTTGGCCTGTTGCTCCAGGTGCAGTTGCAGCTCTGGATCGATCTTCAGCGCAGCGGCCAGTTCATCCAGATAATTGCGCTCGGCGTCCTGCTGATCGTCCACCAGCATCACGCTGGCCAGGTACATCTCGGCGGCCATGCCCGGGTCCTGGGCGGACTGCGCCACATCGGCGGCATCCAGCGGCCGGGCGACTTCGTCATCGAGCCATTGTTGCAGTTGCGGGTCGTCGGTATGGCGGCCGATTTCAGTGCTGATCATTTGTTTCTCGGCGTCGTCGATACGGCCGTCGGCCTTGGCGGCGGCGATCAAGGCGCGAAGGATGGCGTGGCTGTGGTCTTCGATTTCCGGACCGGACAACAGATCAACGGTACGCGGCGCCTGTTGGGGTGCCGAGGCCTGGCTGCGTTGCCATGCCTGATAGGCCTGGAACGCCATCATCCCCAAAGAGGCCAACGCCGCATAGTTGGTGCCGCCCGAGCGCGTTTGGCTTGAACCGCCCGAAGGGGAACCGCCGCCCAACAGACCACCGAGCAAACCTCCCAGCCCTCCGCCGCCAGGACCTCCACCCGCGCTGCCACCCAACAGGCCACCGAGCAAGCCACCCAAATCGCCCAAGCCGCCTTGAGTCGACGCCGCACCACCTTGTTGCGACAACGAGCCCTGGCCGGCCCGTAGTAATTGCTCAAGCAAATCGCTGGTGTTCATGACGACGTCCTCATTGATGGGCAGAAACCAAGTCAGGCAACGATAGTCCTCGCCGGACATTCCGCCAACTCCGTCTGGCTGACGTCAAAAGGTGCCCCTTCACACTCCTGACAGAAACTGACAGCGCCTCCTTTTATGCTGCGCCCACCTTCTAATGGAGCAACCCCATGATCACTCCCCGTTTCATTTTGCTTTTCGTGGACAACCCCGCCGTCAGTGCACGGTTTTATGAGTTTCTGCTGGAGCGCAAGCCCGTGGAAGAGTCGCCGACCTTCGCCCTGTTTGTCCTGGACGACGGCTATAAACTGGGGCTCTGGTCGCGGCATACCGCCGAACCTGCAACGACTGTAACAGGCGGCGGGACCGAGCTGGCGTTCCCGGTGGAGTCTGCCGAACAGGTCGATGCACTGTTTGCCAAGTGGAGCGCTCTGGGGCTGACCATGCTGCAAACACCGACCGAACTCGACTTCGGTCGCACCTTCGTCGCCCTTGACCCGGATAACCATCGGCTGCGTGTGTTCTTTCCTCATTAAGCTGACAACACAGGCAGACAACGCTCATGACGTACCCCGGATATTTCCGGGGTATTTTTTTGCGCGGCGTCTAAGATTCAAAGGTGGTGAACCTTATCCCCGAAAATCCGGTCGATACCTGCAACCCGATCCGGTTTGCCGACGCCCTCAATAGCAGGGTGATAACTGGCTTGCTTCATTTTCTGGAGAACGCCCCCGTGATATCCACCGTACACATCGCCAGGCTCAAAGCATGGGGCGCCCATGGTTTTACCGCCACCGGCGTGGTCACTGCTTTCCTCGCGACCCTCGCCCTGCTGGAGAACCAGCCCACCCATTGCCTGCTGTGGCTGGGCGTGGCGCTGATCGTCGACGGGCTGGACGGCGCGCTGGCACGCAAGGTCAATGTGCAATCGGTGCTGCCAAGTTTCGACGGCTCGATCCTCGACCTGGTGATCGACTACCTGACGTATGTGTTTATCCCCGCGCTGTTCATCTACCGTTACATCCCGTTGCCGGACTACACCCTGCTGCTGACCGTATCGCTGATTCTGGTGTCGTCGCTGTTCTGCTTCTGCAACGTCAACATGAAGAGCAAGGACAACTACTTCCAGGGCTTCCCCGCCGCGTGGAATGTGGTTGCGTTGTGCCTGTACATCATCGGTCCGTCGCCGTGGATCACGTTGCTCACCGTGATCGGCCTGGCGCTGTTGACCGTGACTCGAATGAAATTCCTGCACCCGTTCCGCGTGCGCCGCTTCATGCCGATCAACATTGCCGTGACGGCCATCTGGTTGCTGTGCAGCTTGTCGCTGGTGCTCAACCATCCGGTCATCAATCCACTGGTGATGGGCCTGTGGCTGCTGATGTCGGCGTACTTCCTGGGGATCTGCATCTGGCGCACGGCGCTGGAGTGGTTCGACGGCTCGCGGCTCAAATAGGCACTGCATTCATGCCCATCCATATCGTGCGACTCGGTTCACCTCGCACCGCAAATGAAGGCCTGCGCCTGGGCACGGTACGCCGCCCGCCCCGTGGCGTACCGAAGGCCGAATTCGCCAGCCGTGATTTCTATGATGTGTGGCAACCGCTGCTGTCCCCCAGCCCCGAACTGGTGGCCGAAGCCAAAGCGGCAGAAGATGCCAAAGCCTGGGAGACCTTCAAGCGCAAGTTCAAGGCCGAGATGAACCATCCCGCGCCCAGTCAGCTGCTGGACCTGCTGGCCGCCCTCTCCCATCAAACCTCGCTGGCCGTGGGGTGTTATTGCGAAGACGAAGCGCACTGCCACCGTTCCGTATTGCGGGAGTTGCTGGAGGCACGGGGCGCAAAAATTGTTTAGCCAAGATGCAGATTTGATCGCTCGCCCGAATGTTCACGGGCAAGCTGAATACACTTCATAGCCAGAATGGTCGTCGGGTCGATCAATGCCACTTGATGCCCCTTGATCATGAAGGCCTCGCTATGCTGCAGCACCAGCGGCAACTCCGTGCATCCCAGGATGAGCACATCGGCGCCCAGTTCACACAAGTGCTCGGCGGCGATCAGGAGTTGGTCCCTGCAAAGGCCCTCTGTGAACCCGGCCTTGATCCCGAGCGACCCATAAATCGCATCCATCACCAACGCCTGGTAATCCACACCGGGGGCGATTATGTGCAGCCCGGCCCGCCGGGCGGCCTCGTGGTAGACCTGACTCTTGATCGTGCCCGACGTCGCCAGCAGCCCCACTGTTTTCCCGGCGCCATACCGCTGAACGATGGCCTCTACCGTCTCGGCCAGCATGTTCACAATGGGCACACGCAAGTGTGCCTGGATACGCTCGACAAACGCGTGAGCGGTATTGCACGGGATCGCAATCGCATTGGCTCCTGCGCTTTCAAGCCGCTTGCAGGTGGCATACATCGCCATCGTCGGATCGGTTTCGTCATTCAGCAAATTGGCGGTGCGATCAGGAATCTGGGGGTTTTGTTCGACCACCATCTTGATGTGCTCCTGGTCACGGCCGGCCGGTGTATGCGCAACCACCTTGCCCATGAAATCGACCGTTGCCGCAGGCCCCACCCCGCCTACGATCCCAAGCTTGAAGGGTGGGCGATTCGACTGACCTTTCTGCTGAGTCGCGAAGCCGGCATAAATCTCATTGATATCCAACACCGTGATGCCCCGCCGCTGCAGGTCGCCGCAGACCAACGAAAGCTCGGTCATGCCCGGCAAGACCATCGTGGCCCCCTGCTCCTGAAGTGACAGGCAGGCCTGATACACACATTCCAGCGGTACACCGTCAAGGTAGCCATCCTTGATGCCGTTGACGCCATACATCGCTTCCATCAACCCCGATTGTTCGTCGGCACCTGGATAAACGAGTTTGAAGTCGGAGCCGAAGTAGCGTTCGAACAAACCGGCGTGGCGAACATAGTCTGAGGCGAGAATGCCCAATACCGCGCCGGGTTCAACAACATGGTCGATGTGCCTGCGCAATGCGGCCATCATGTCCAGAACCGGTATGCCTATCTCCTCCTGTATCTCTTCGCGGAAAGTGTGACTGGCAAAACACGGCAGTACGATCGCGCTGACCCCGCTGGCCTCGAAAGTCTGACAGACCTGGAAAACATAGAACTTTCTGGAGGTCATGCTCGCGCCCCGATCCAACGGCATCAGCACATCTTTGAACGGGTGCTGCTCGAACAGGAAGTGATAGCGGCCTTGATCCTCAAGCACCGCCCTGGACTTCACCAACTTATAGAAAAGATCGCCGCCGGCCAGTGAGCCAAGCCCGCCGACGATGCCCAGTTTGTGTACCAATGAAGACTCACGGGATGGCTTTGATTTCGTTTTCATGGTGATAGCGCTCAGACGGTGGCTACAGAGCGAACAGGCAGTGGGGACGCCTCGGATTGCGGCACGTCGTCCGGCTCTTCGAGAGGCTCGGATTTAGCGATCACGGCCGTTGCGATGCTGTTGCCCACCACATTGGTGGCCGTCCTGGCCATATCGAGGAACTGATCAATACCGATGATCAGCAAAATGCCAGCCTCTGGCAGATTGAACATGGGCAACGTCGCCGCCACGACCACCACCGAAGCCCGGGCAACACCCGCCATGCCCTTGCTGGTAATCATCAGCGTCAGCAAGATCAGCAGCTGCTGCGTAAAGCTCAAATCAATGTTGTAGGCCTGAGCGATGAACATAATGGCGAAGGCTTGATACATCATCGAGCCGTCGAGGTTGAATGAGTACCCCAGTGGCAGTACGAAACTGGATACCCGCTTGGGTGCGCCGAACTTCTCCAGGGCTTCCATGGTTTTTGGATAGGCGGACTCACTACTGGCTGTCGAGAATGCCAGCAGAATGGGTTCGCGGATCAACTTGCCCAAGGTAAAGACTGAACGCCCCAGAAACAGGTAGCCGGCAGCGAACAACACACCCCATAGAATCACAATGCCCAGGTAGAACTCGGCAATCAGTTTTCCATAATCGACCAGCAAGCCGAGACCTTGGGTGGTGATGGCCGAAGCGATGGCGGCAAAGACACCAACTGGCGCAAAGGCCATGACATAGTCAGTGATCTTGAACATCACCTTGCCCAGTTCTTCAATGCTGTCGGTGATCTTCGTGTAGCCAGCGCGCTTGATGCCTGCCAGCGCAAAGCCGAAAAACAAAGAGAACACTACAATTTGCAGAATCTCATTGTTGGCCATGGCTTCTGCGATGCTTCGAGGGAACACGTGACTGATGAATACCTTGAGGCTGAAGTCACCCGTGCTGACAACGGCCGGCGCCGCTGCGCCTTGAGTCACCTGCAGATCCAGACCCGCGCCTGGCTGGAACACATTCACCAGCAACATGCCAATGAACAGCGAAATGATTGAGGCCGACACGAACCAGATCATCGCCCTCGCGCCGATCCGCCCTACGGATCGGGAATTACCCATGCTGGCAATACCACCGACCAGTGTGGCGAACACCAAAGGCGCGATGATCATCTTGATCAACCGCAGGAAAATGTCCGTCACCATCGAGAAGTAGGAGGCGATCTCCCGGGCGGCTTTCTCATCCGCTGCGAAATGATGGCAGGCCCAACCTGCAAGGACGCCCAAGGCGATAGCCATCGCAATCTGGCGGGGTAGTCTGTTTCTTTTCACGGTGCATTTCCTCAAGTGGTTTTGTAGGTCTTTTTACTTGGCAGGAGACAAGATTGAAGTGCCCCGATGTTCTGCGGCAGCGGGGTTGTGGCACCGATTCTAAGGACGCCCTTCACGCCGGATGATGAGTAATCACCATAGGCTGATGCGTTTTTGGAATAGTTTGCGAAATTCCCTCAATGGCGCCAGCGCACCGCAGTAAACTCTTCGCCAGAGACGCAATGAGGTGCCAGCATGCAAACCAAATGGTTGGACGATCTTCTGGCGATTGCCGAATGGAAGAACTTTTCCCGAGCGGCGGAAGTGCGTTGCGTCACGCAGTCCGCGTTGTCCCGGCGGATTCGTTCACTTGAAGAATGGGTGGGCGCCGAACTGGTGGATCGCGGCACTTATCCTGTCCAGCTGACTCAAGCGGGCCGCAGCTTCTGTGAAGAGGGGCGCGAGGCGCTGTCGGCGTTGCTGCAATTGCGCCTGGCCCTTCGCGAAGGCGAACGAATGCCGGGGCGCTCGATTCAGGTCACCGCCGGGCACAGTCTTTCAATGACCTTCCTGCCTAAATGGCTCACCCAGTTTCAACAGCAGAATGAGCCCTTCAATGCTCGCGTGGTGGCCGCGAACATCCACGATGCGGTGATTGCGCTGGAGGAAGGTAGCTGCGATTTGATGATCGTCTACCACCATCCCCTCGCCCCGATCCAGCTCGACCCCGAGAAGTTCGGCAGCTTGACCCTGGGGCATGATTCGTTCGTTCCACTGTGCGCGCCGGACAATAACGGCAAACCGTTGCATCGGCTGCCGGGGACGGCCGCCAAACCAGTGCCGCACCTGGCCTATACCGCGACCACTTTTTTGGGTCGCGTGGCCGATATCGTCATCAAGAATGCACCGACTGCTTGCGTGCTTGATCGTTGCTTTGAGGCGGACATGGCCATGTTGCTGATGAGAATGGCGATCGAGGGCTACGGCGTTGCCTGGCTGCCCCTGAGCGCCGTGACCGATGAGCTGGAGCGAGGGCAATTGGTGCTGGCCGGCGGCGATGAATGGAAGACCCGGCTGGAGATTCGTTCGTATTGTTCGATCGCCAATCAGAACCCGACGATGCGCGAGCTTTGGAAGACGCTTGAGACCGCATCGCGAGCAAACCCGCTCCCACATTAGAACCGGACGAGGGGTTGATCATGGTCAATAATGAAAGGATTGAGATGTATTGAACGACCACCGTCTGCTCGCTTACCCACGGGAGGTTTGTCATGTCTGGTGAATCACGCTTCATGCTGGTCGCTTCACCGCTGATGGAACACAGCCCCGCCTTCGACCGGGCCGCGATGCTGGCCAAGGCCGAGGGGGCGGCCCTGCACATCGTGGCCTTCGACTATCTGGAAGGTCTGGCGACCGCCAGCCTGGTCAACGAAAAAGCCCTGGAACAGATGCGCCTGGGCTACGTCGAGCGTCACCGCCAGTGGCTTGAGGAACAGGCCCATCCCTTGCGCAAGATCGGTGTACACGTCACCACCGAGGTGGCCTGGGTCGAGCATCCGCTGGAGGAAATCCTGATTCACCTCAAAGAGCAGCCGATGGACGTGCTGATCAAGGCGCTGGAGCATCAATCGCGGCTGTCGCGACTGGTGTTTACGCCCCTCGACGTGCATTTGCTGCGCGAATGCCCGGTGCCGCTGCATTTCGTCAGCCATGCCACTCGCGCGTTGCCGCGCAAGATCGTCGCCGCGGTCGACCCGCTTCATCGCGACGATCACTACAAAAGCTTCAACGACAGAATCCTTCACGAAGCATCGAAACTGGCGAGCGCCTGCAATGCCGAGCTCGATGTGGTCTACGCCTGTGACCTTTCAGCCATCAGCGCGGATGAGTTCAACTTCTATAACGGTTCGGCGCTTTTCTCTTCAGGCCAGATCAAGACCCTGTTCGACCTCCAGGAGGATGCGTTCAACGAACTGGCCGCGCGCAACGGCATCGCGCCGGAGCAGCGTCACATGATCATGGGCAACCCGACCAAGGTACTGACCCACTACACCGAGACCCATGATGTGGATGTGATCGTCATGGGCCGGATCGGCCATCGCGGCATGGGCCGGTTGATCGGCAGCACGGTGGAGCATGTGCTGTACAAAATGCCATGCAGCGTGTGGGTGGTGTATACCGAATCACTGGATGAGTGACAATGCCATTAAGTTAAGGCACAGAACCTGTAGGAGCGAGGCTTGCCCGCGAAGAATGCACCGCGGTTTTTCAGGTATTACGCGTCATCGTTCTTCGCGGGCAAGCCTCGCTCCTACAGGATTTTCGTCGCTCCGTTCCCGGTTCAGCGCCGGGTGATCACCACCTCCAGGTATTCACCGGGCACCACCAGCGACCGCTCTCCCGCTCGGTTCAGGCGCTTGAGCAGTTCCGTCAGGTCGTGTTCCAGGGCGGCGGACCCTTCGGGTGGCAGGGTCGCAAAAGCCTTGTGAACCGGGCCATACCAGGTGCGGAAGGTGTCGATGAAATGGGCGGCCGAACGATAGCGGAAGTTGAATAAGCGTCGTGTCACCTGAAGCACGAAGTCGCGCTGATCGAAGTGCGAGTGCAACCACGCTTCGGAGCCCCAGTTTGAAGGCGGTTGAGCGCCCACGGGTGGCGGCATGTGGCGCCCCAGTACCTTGAACATCTGGCCAACGAAGCCTTCAGGCGTCCAGTTGGCAAGGCCGATCCGGCCTCCCGGGCGGCACACCCGCGCCAATTCCGCGGCAGCCTTTGGCTGATCCGGGGTAAACATCACCCCAAAGGTCGAGAGCACGGCATCGAAACTGGCATCCTCGAAAGGTAGCGCCTCGGCATCGGCCACCTGAAAGGTCACGTTCAGGTGTTCCGCCCGTGCCCGGTCTTCGCCACGCTCAAGCAGCTTGGCCACATAGTCGGTGGACGTGACCTTACAGCCCCGGCGCGCAGCGGCAAGCGTGGCATTACCGTTGCCCGCAGCGACGTCCAGCACCCGCTCATCGCAGAGCAGGTCGCAGGCTTCAGCCAGTTGTTCGCCGACGATCTGTAAAGTGGTGCCGATCACGGCGTAGTCGCCGCTGGCCCACGCAGTCATCTGACGGTTTTTCAGGGCGGTGAGATCAATGGGTGTGCTCATGAAGTCTGCTCCGCTGCGGGTTGGAACGCGTCCCGGCTTACTCCGCCGTGGTGGGGTCGATGATGCTCATGACTCGGGAAACGCTGTTGATCGGAAAGCCACCTTGTTTGGCATGCTCCCTGATGAGTTCCTCACTCGGCGCGATATACACGCAGTAAATCTTGTCGCCCGTGACGTAACTCTGCTGCCATTGCACTTCTGGCCCCAACCCGCGCAACACATCGCAGGATTTTTGCGAGATCGCTTTGAGTTCCTGCGGCGGCAGTGCGCCGGCTCCCGGAAGCTCGCGTTCAATAATGAACTTAGGCATAACCCTCTCCCTTTCATGATGGTGATGGCAGGGTCGCAAGTGACCCCGTCCACAAACTAAAGCTCCCGGACAGGTATCCGTCCTGCCCGGTCGTCCGGCAGACTCACGAAATACGCCGGTCTCCGATGCATGGTCATGCGTTTGTAACGCAGGATTAACACCCGACCCCGGGATTGCCGATGCGCCCTGAATCAGCTCTTATGGGCCACCGCCTTTTGAAAGGATTCCCCCATGCCTCGCCTGGACTGGCTCACTCACCACATGCACCACAGCGACATCTTTGCTTCATGGATTCACCAACAATTCCACTATGAATACGCCGACCAGCCCTTGCCTCAGTGGCAACGGGAATTCGCTGACGGCCAATTCGACGGCACATGGCAATGTTTGATCGCCCTGGATGAAGACCGCCTGCTGGGTGGTGCGGCACTGGCCGCCGCCGACCTGGCTCACCGGCCTGACCTGGGTCCTTGGCTGGCTTGTGTGTTCGTCACACCCCAAGCAAGGGGAAAAGGATTGGCGGAGCGCTTGATTGAGGGGATATGCGCGCAGGCCAGGGAACGTGGCGTGGCGAAGATCTATTTGCACACCCGGGACCAAAGCGATTACTACGCCAGACGCGGATGGACAGTGCTGGAGCGTTTTCAGGCCTGGGAAAACGACCAATGGCTCATGGTGCGCAACCTGTGAGCCATTGATTGGAAAGGTTACGCGGCAGGCGCCTTGGCCTCTTCCAACAGCTGCCGGATCATCTGCTCCTGAGTCTCGTAGCGACCCTCGCCAAAGTGGCTGTAACGCACCTGCCCCTTGGCATCGATCAGGTAGTGAGCCGGCCAGTATTGGTTGTCGAAGGCGCGCCAGATCGCGTAGTTGTTGTCGATCGCCACCGGGTAGGTGATGCCGAGCTTTTTCACCTGATCGCGAACGTTGTCGAGGATGCGTTCGTAACCGTATTCCGGGGTGTGCACGCCGATCACCACCAAGCCGTCCTTTTCATATTTTTTCGCCCAGTCCTTCACGTAGGGCAAGGTGTGCTGGCAGTTGATGCAGTCATAGGTCCAGAAATCCACCAGCACCACCTTGCCGCGCAGGGAGTCGTTGCTCAGCGCTGGCGAGTTGAGCCATTCGACCGCGCCGGAGAGTGACGGCATCGCACCTTTGGCCGCGTCCATCGGGTCGGCCTTGACCTTGCTGACCAGGTAATCGACCACTTTCGGTACGGTTTCCAGCACCTGCTGTTCAACGGTCGTGACGCCTTCGGACGAAGTGCCGGCGAGCAGCCTGTTATCGGTTCCGGTGGCGATGACCGCCGCCGCGACCAACACCCCGGCACCGGCGCCGCGACGCAGCCAACCGGTGACCGGAATCGACGGTTTCAAGCGATTGACCAGGCCGCGACCGGCGAAGATCAAGGTGCCCAGTGACAACGCGCTGCCCAGGCCATACGCCACCAGCAGCAGACTGGTCTGCACGTTGGCGCCTTGCAGCATGGCGCCGGTGAGGATCACCCCGAGGATCGGCCCGGCACACGGAGCCCAGAGCAGACCGGTGGCGACGCCAATCATCACCGAGCCCAGCGGGCCGGACATTTTGCGAGTGTTGGGGTCGAGGCGATTGCCCAGCAACACGAACGGTCGCGCCAGCCAGCCGCCGATGCGCGCGGAGATCAGCGACAGCGCAAACAGCACCATCACGATCAGCGCCACATGGCGGCCGGTGTTGTTGGCTTGTATCACCCAATCGCTGCTGACCACGGCCAGGCTAGAGATCAGGGCGAAGGTCAGGGCCATGCCACCGAGGGTGAGCAGGATCGAGGTGCGTGTGCGTTTAACACCGGCAAACAGAAACGGCACGACCGGGAGGATGCAGGGGCTGAGGACGGTCAAAATGCCGCCCAGGAATGCGATGAGAAACATGGGGATCACCTTGAATATACGAGTCCGATATGCGAGCGAGCCTGCTCCCACACTGGGAATATTGAGTTCATCAGAACAGTGCCTGGCTTCAAGCCATCTGGTTTTCCAACTGCTGGCCCTGTGGCGTCCGGCTGTAACCGTTCTCTGCAAGCAATTGCCCCTGCGGTGTGCGGCTGGAACCATCCTCAGCCACCAGCGGCGTCAGTTGGAAGCAGGTGCTGCTGCCACAGCTGCTCTGTTCAACAGCCGCGTTGGCATGGGCGGCGACGCCGGCTACGGAAAAGACGATGGCGGTCAAAAAGCGGGTGACGTTGTTCATGGAGTTATTCCTGTTTCAAAAAAGGGATTGATAACGGGTGAGCAAAGGACTCAGTTGTCTTCGTTGCAGTTGTCAGCGAATTTGCGGTAATCAAGGGCCTGGGTTTTGCCTTGGGAATCCAGGTAGGTCATCCGCGCATTCACAATCCCGCAGGAAGGCGTGGCGTCCTCTTTCATCGACAGCACTTTCTGGATGTCCAGGTGCGTGCCATAGGTGTAGGTTTGCGGGGTGACATTGGCTTCGGCCCGGGCCGACAAGGTGCAGATGTTCAGGGCGGCAAACAGGCAGGCGGCGTAGACGGCTTTGGTATTCATGGTGGTTTCCTCGGGGCTTCAATGGGTCAATCGTTGCCAAATCGTTGATGGGGCCGAGGCGGTTTGGGTTTGCCTCGATGGAAGCCATTAGAAGCCCGAGAGGTATCCCGTCTGTGTCTGGAACAGGCGCGAGTAAATTGCTATGTATCAGCACCGGCCGGCGATACACAGCGATACAAAACCCCTGAAACCGGCTGTTTTTGAGTCCCCGTGTATCCGCCGACAGGCCAGATACACTGCAATACAAACCGCTGCGGGCGAGCGAGCCTTGACTCGGTAGACTGCGCGAAAACTCCTACTCAAGAGGCATGGCGACCATGGAACACGTCGATCACATTCTCATCGTGGACGATGACCGCGAGATCCGGGAACTGGTAGGCAATTACCTGAAGAAGAACGGCCTGCGCACCACCGTGGTGGCGGATGGACGGCAGATGCGCGCGTTTCTGGAGACCACGCCGGTGGACCTGATCGTGCTCGACATCATGATGCCGGGCGACGATGGCCTGCTGCTCTGCCGTGAGCTGCGCGCCGGCAAACACAAGGCCACGCCGGTGCTGATGCTCACCGCGCGCAACGATGAAACCGACCGCATCATCGGCCTGGAAATGGGCGCCGACGACTACCTGGTCAAACCGTTCGCCGCCCGTGAACTGCTCGCCCGGATCAACGCCGTGCTGCGCCGTACGCGGATGCTGCCGCCGAATCTGGTGATCACCGAAAGCGGTCGCCTGCTGGCGTTCGGTCGCTGGCGCCTGGACACCTCGGCCCGGCATCTGCTGGATCAGGATGGCACCATGGTCGCCCTCAGCGGCGCGGAATACCGTTTGCTGCGGGTGTTCCTCGATCATCCTCAGCGGGTGCTCAATCGCGACCAGTTGCTCAACCTGACTCAAGGTCGCGACGCCGACCTGTTTGACCGCTCCATCGATTTGCTGGTCAGCCGCTTGCGTCAGCGCCTGCTCGACGACGCCCGGGAACCGGCCTACATCAAGACCGTACGCAGCGAAGGCTATGTGTTTTCCCTGCCGGTGGAAGTGCTCGGTGCGCCGTCATGAACCTTGCGCTGCACTGGCCCCGCACGCTGGCCTCGCGGCTGTCGCTGATTTTCCTGATCGGCCTGATCCTCGCCCAGGCGCTGTCCTTTGGCGCGCAGTACTACGAGCGTTATGAAAGTGCGAAAAATACGATGTTGGGCAATCTGGAAACCGACGTTTCGACCTCCCTCGCCATCCTCGACCGCTTGCCCGCCAACGAACGAGCGAGCTGGCTGCAGCGCCTGGAACGCACCAACTATGGTTATCTGCTGAATGAAGGTTCGCCCGGCACACCGATGGCGCCCAGCGATGTGCCGATTGCAGTCCCCTCGATTCAGGACGCCATCGGCCATGAGTATCCGCTGACTTTTACCAACATCCCCGGCCCGAAGAAACACTTCCAGGCCCATCTGAAACTGAAGGACGGCAGCCCCGTCACGATCGACGTGCGCCCCGCGATGGTGCCTTTGTCCCCGTGGTTACCGGCGGTATTACTGGGACAACTGGCGCTGCTGATCGCCTGCACCTGGCTGGCCGTGAGAATCGCCATCCGCCCGCTCACCCGCCTCGCCCAAGCCGTGGAAACCCTCGACCCCAACACCCACGCCGTGCACCTCGACGAAAAAGGCCCGACCGAAGTCGCCTACGCCGCCAGGGCATTCAATGCCATGCAGGCGCGCATCGCGGCGTATCTCAAGGAGCGCATGCAACTGTTGGCGGCGATTTCCCACGACCTGCAAACCCCGATCACGCGCATGAAACTGCGTGCCGAATTCATGGACGACTCCAGCGAAAAAGACAAACTGTGGAATGACCTCGGCGAGATGGAACACCTGGTGCGCGAAGGCGTGGCCTACGCCCGCAGCATCCATGGCGCCACCGAGGAAAGTCGCCGCACCGATCTGGATTCGTTCCTCGACAGCCTGGTGTTCGACTATCAGGACATGGGCAAAGACGTGCAGCTGGGCGGCAAAAGCGCCGCAGTCATCGACACCCGGCCCCATGCCTTGCGGCGAGTGCTGGTGAACCTGGTAGACAACGCGCTGAAATTCGCTGGCGCGGCTGAGTTGTGGGTGGAAACGAAGGCCGACGGCAGCTTGTCGGTGAAGGTCATGGACCGAGGGCCGGGGATTGCCGAAGAGCAATTGGCCCAGGTGATGCAGCCGTTCTACCGCGTGGAGAATTCGCGTAATCGCAGCACCGGCGGGACCGGGTTGGGGTTGGCGATTGCCCAGCAATTGGCGCTGGCGATTGGCGGGGCGCTGACCTTGAGCAATCGCGTGGACGGTGGGTTGTGTGCGGAGCTCAAGTTACCGAAGCCCCAATAAGCACCGCCAACCCCAGTGGGAGCAGGCTTGCCCGTTCCCACGGGGATTGGTGTTTGGGGGATTGCGTACGGTCAGGCCGCTATACCGATTACCCCCTCCCCATGCATCTGCCGCAACAACGCCATTCCACTGTCGATAAAGGCCTGCGACCCGGCCATCCCCGCCTCCACCGCCAGCCCTTCCAGTTGCGACCGACCATCGAGTTGAGGAAATTCCCCGATCCGCTGCAACAACCGCCACGCCAACGGGCTCAGTTCAGAGAAGCGCACACTCCAGTCTTCAGCCCGACGCACCAACAGCAACGTCGGCTGAGTCGGTGGCACTTGCGGCCGGTAATCCGGCCCCACTTTTTGCACCGGCCAGCCATAGGCCAACGGCCAGGCCAGTGGTGAAACCTGCAACGGTTGATCCAGCAGCAATCCAGCATCACTGGCCGGCAACGGCTCAGCGTCGGATTGTTGCAGGGCCATTTCGACCCATTCGTAATGCGCCAGCTCGACCATGAACGGTGGCCACGGCCCATCGTTCAGCGCCTGAGGCATTGATGCGAGGAACTCGACGAACTCCTGAGCAATCTCGCCGAATTTGGGCGTTTGAGCGCGGTAGTCCCGCAGGAAGATCCGCACCAGAGAACGCCAGTCACTGTCCCCCAGTATTCTCACCAACACCGGAAAGGTGCCGCTGAGCAACGACGACAGGTTAGAGAACACCAGGTCGCGATAAACCTGCGCCCGTGCCACGTCCATCCCGGCAGGCGGTGCGCAGTGGTCGGGATCGCGCAGGTAACGAGTCAAGGTGTCTTGCTGCTGATATAGCGTCGGCTTATCCATGGTTAGCCTCCTGCTGCAGTCGGCGGATGGTCTGCAACTCGCTCACCAGTTCAGAGAACGCCGGGTAGTTGAAGTCCCGCTCAAGCAGCGTCGGCTGTACGCCGAACCGCGCATACGCCTCGGCCAGCAAAGCCCAGACCACCGGTTTGACCGAGGCGCCGTGGGTGTCGATTTTCAGGGTGTCGGATTCGTCGAAATGCCCCGCCACATGCATCGCGACCACTCGCCCCGTGTCGATGCCCGCCAGAAACGCTTGCGGATCAGAACCGTGATTGATCGAGTTGACGTAGACATTGTTGACGTCCAGCAGCAGGTCGCAATCGGCTTCGCGCAGCACTGCGTTGGTGAACGTCAATTCGTCCATGTCCTGCTGCGGCGCGGCGTAGTAGGAGACGTTTTCCACCGCCAGACGCCGACCGAGAATGTCCTGTGCCTGACGAATTCGGGCGGCAACGTGATGCACCGCTTCCTCGGTAAACGGCAACGGCAGCAGATCGTAAAGATGCCCGTCATCGCTGCAGTAGCTCAGGTGTTCGCTGTACAGCGGCACTTTGTAGCGATCGAGGAAAACCCGCACTTCCCGCAGAAACCCGACGTCCAGCGGCGCCGATCCGCCCAGCGACAAGGACAAGCCGTGACAGGACAACGGATAACACTCGGCCAGGGCACGAAACGCCGCGCCATGCGCGCCGCCGATGCCAATCCAGTTTTCCGGCGCGACTTCCAGAAAATCGAAAGCGCCCGCCGGGGCCGCTTGCAGGTCCTTCATCAAACCGCGGCGCAAGCCTAGCCCGACGGTCGCCTGCGCAGATGTAAGGGGAATTTGCATGGTGTCGATCTCATCCTGGGATCCGGTCTCCAGCGCCTGAAAATCAGTGCCGGCCGGCAGGCCCAGTCAAGCGCCTCGGTGTGTCGGGTCTGTGTGCGCAAACACCCCTATTCTCAGCGCACTGTATCGGACAGGCAGCCAGATACAGAGGGATACACGAACTAGACTTGTTGATTACCCCCCGCGGGGGGAGCCAGGACGCGGTTATCGTCCTGTTCATTCCCACGATCACCGCCCACAGGCGCATGCCTCGACAAACAATGCCTGCGGGCCGTGATCCTGCTGAAGGAGCACACAAGATGGACGAGGCCAGACTCAATGATTTCATGGGCAAACTGGTGAGCGACATGGGGGGCGCGGCGATGCTCGCCAACGTCATCCTCGGCGAAGAACTCGGCCTGTACCGGGCCATGGCCGACAGTCAGCCCGTCACCCCCGAAACACTCGCCGCGAAGACCGGCTGCAACACCCGCCTGCTGCGTGAATGGCTCAGCGCCCACGCGGCCTCCGGTTACATGGAACACCGCGACGGCCAGTTCCGCCTGCCTGAAGAGCAAGCCCTGGCGCTGGCGATCGAAGACTCACCGGTCTATGTGGCCGGCGGTATGGCGGTGGTTGCGTCGTTTTTTCATGACAAGGACAAACTGGTCAACGCCATGCGCGGCAACGGCGCCCTGCCCTGGGGCGATCACCATCCGTGCATGTTCAGCGGCACCGAGCGGTTCTTCCGCCCAGGCTACAAGGCGCATCTGGTCAGCGAGTGGCTGCCGGCCCTCGACGGGGTGGTCGCCAAACTGGAGGCTGGCGCGAAAGTGGCAGACATCGGCTGCGGCCACGGCGCCTCGACCGTGATCATGGCTCAGGCTTTCCCCGAGTCGCGGTTCGTCGGTTTTGATTACCACGCGCCCTCGATCACCGTCGCCACCCAGCGCGCCGAAGAAGGTGGCGTGTCCGGTCGGGCGCGGTTCTTCCAGGGCACCGCCAAGAGCTATCCGGGCGACGACTATGACCTGATCTGCTATTTCGACTGCCTGCACGACATGGGTGACCCGGTCGGCGCCGCAAAGCATGCCTATGAATCGCTCAAACCCGACGGCACGGTGCTGTTGGTTGAGCCCTTCGCCAACGACACGCTAGACGAGAACGCCAACCCGGTGGGACGGCTGTTCTACGCCGCCTCGACCTTTATCTGCACACCTAACTCGCTGTCCCAGGAGGTCGGCCTCGGGCTCGGTGCCCAGGCAGGCGAGGCACGGTTGCGCAAGGTCTTCACCGAGGCGGGGTTCACCCAGTTCCGGCGAGCCACGGAAACGCCGTTCAACCTGATTCTGGAGGCGCGTAAATAAGGGTAGGCGCATCACCCAGGCAGGCTAAACCCACCCTGTCGGGGTGTGCTTTTGTGGCGAGGGGGCTTGCCCCCTCGCCACAGTCCATTTCAACAGGTGACCGTGATCAGCTCAGACGCTCACCCAGGTTTTCGGCCTTGAGAATATCGAACAACGCCTGCGCCGCCGCCGACAGTTCTTGCCCCGTCGTCAGCACCCCGATCGCCCGTTCCACCACCGGGTCGCGCAGGGTGATGCAACGCGCGCCCAGCTCGCGCATCTGCCCGGCGCACAACGCTGGCACCGCGCTCACGCCCAGTCCGCTGGCCACCATCCGCCCGACCGTTGCCAACTGATGACTTTCAAACTCCACCGGCAATTTCATGCCCCGCGCTTGCAAATGCTCTTCGAGCATCACCCGCACCGTGGACGGTCGCTGCAAGGTAATGAACGGTTCCTTGAGCAAGGTCTGCCAATCGATATCGCCCAAGTCCGCCAGCGGTGAATCAAGCGGCACCACCGCCACAAACCGGTCGATGTACAACGGGGTAAATTGCAGTGACGAACTCTGGGTCGGCTCAAACGCCACGCCCAGCTCCACTTGGCGGTCGCGGACCATTTCCAGCACCTGCTCGTTGATCACGTCGTTCACCGTGACGTTGACCTTGGGATAACGCGCGCGGAAGGTCTTGAGGATCGGCGGAAGCAGGTTGCCGGCAAACGACGGCATCGCCGCCAGCGTCACGCGGCCACGCTGAAGGGTGAAGCGTTGGCGCAGTTCATCCTCGGCATTGTCCCAATCCGCAATCAACCGACGGGCCAATGGCAGCAGCGATTCACCCTCGGCGGTCAGAGCGACGTTGCGGGTATTGCGGGTGAACAGGCGCCCACCCAGGCCCTCCTCCAGCGCCTTGATGGTCAGGCTCAACGCCGACTGGGACAGGTGCAGCCGTTCGCAAGCCACGGCAAAGCTCAAACTCTGGGCCACGGCCAGGAAGGCGCGGATCTGTTTAACGGTCATGGCCACTGTCTCCAACGTAGCGCGCACTCATTGGTGAGTTTTATCTATCAATCAACCTTAAAAATCAACTTAACAAATAAATCCTGTGGCGAGACACTCCCTCCCCATCCGGCTAGCCAGCCGCCCACAAAGAATAAAAGAGGTGCATATGGCAGGGTTCGACAAGCGCGTGTATTCCTATGAGGAAGCGATGGCCGGTCTTGAAGACGGCATGACCGTGATCTCCGGCGGCTTCGGCCTGTGCGGGATTCCGGAAAACCTCATCGCCGAGATCCAGCACCGGGGCACCCGTGACCTCACCGTGGTCTCCAACAACTGCGGCGTCGACGGTTTCGGTCTCGGCGTGCTGCTGGTGGACCGGCAGATCCGCAAAGTGGTGGCCTCCTACGTCGGCGAGAACAAACTGTTCGAAGACCAACTGCTTAAAGGCGAAATCGAAGTCGTCCTGACCCCCCAAGGCACCCTCGCCGAGAAAATGCGCGCAGGCGGTGCCGGCATCCCGGCGTTCTTCACCGCCACCGGCGTCGGCACTCCAGTCGCTGAAGGCAAGGAAGTGCGCGAATTCAAAGGTCGCCAGTACCTGATGGAAGAATCCATCACCGGTGACTTCGCCATCGTCAAAGGCTGGAAAGCCGACCATTTCGGTAACGTGGTCTATCGCCACACCGCCCAGAACTTCAACCCGCTGGCCGCCACCGCCGGCAAGATCACCGTGGTCGAAGTCGAAGAAATCGTCGAACCCGGCGAGCTGGACCCGTCGCAGATCCACACCCCTGGCATCTACGTCGACCGGGTCATTTGCGGCACGTTCGAAAAGCGCATCGAACAGCGCACCGTGCGTAAGTGATCCCCTGCCCCCGGACCGAATGAAGGAATAACAACAATGGCACTTTCCCGCGAACAAATGGCTCAGCGCGTCGCCCGCGAAATGCAGGACGGCTACTACGTGAACCTCGGCATCGGCATTCCGACCCTGGTCGCCAACTACATCCCCGAAGGCATGGAAGTCATGCTGCAATCGGAAAACGGCCTGCTCGGCATGGGCGCCTTTCCGACCGACGCCGAAGTCGACGCCGACATGATCAACGCCGGCAAGCAAACCGTGACTGCGCGTATCGGCGCGTCGATTTTCTCCTCCGCCGAATCGTTCGCGATGATCCGTGGTGGCCACATCGACCTGACCGTACTCGGCGCGTTCGAAGTGGACGTCGAAGGCAACATCGCCTCCTGGATGATCCCCGGCAAACTGGTCAAGGGCATGGGCGGCGCGATGGACCTGGTGGCCGGTGCGGACAACATCATCGTCACCATGACCCACGCCTCCAAGGACGGTGAGTCGAAACTGCTGCCGCGCTGCAGCCTGCCGCTGACCGGCGCCGGTTGCATCAAACGCGTGCTGACTGACCTGGCCTACTTGGAAATCCACAACGGTGCGTTCATTCTCAAGGAACGCGCACCAGGCGTGAGCGTTGAGGAAATCGTCGCCAAGACCGCCGGCAAACTGATCGTGCCTGACCACGTCCCGGAAATGCAGTTCGCTGCCCAGTGAGGAATCCGTCCATGCAAGACGTTGTGATTGTTGCTGCCACTCGCACTGCCATCGGCAGTTTCCAGGGCGCGTTGGCCAATGTGTCCGCGGTTGATCTCGGTGCTGCGGTGATCCGCCAGTTGCTGGCGCAAACCGATCTGGACCCGGCGCAGGTCGATGAAGTGATCATGGGCCAGGTATTGACCGCCGGCGCCGGGCAAAACCCTGCGCGCCAGGCTGCGATCAAGGCCGGCCTGCCCCACGCCGTACCGGCCATGACCCTGAACAAGGTCTGCGGCTCGGGCCTCAAAGCGCTGCACCTGGCGGCGCAGGCGATTCGCTGCGGCGATGCCGAGGTGATCATCGCCGGTGGCCAGGAAAACATGAGCCTGGCCAATTACGTGCTGCCGGGCGCCCGCACCGGTCTGCGCATGGGCCACAGCCAGATCGTCGACACGATGATCAGCGACGGTTTGTGGGATGCGTTCAACGATTACCACATGGGCATCACCGCCGAGAACCTGGTGGACAAGTACGGCATCAGCCGTGAAGCCCAGGACGCCTTCGCTGCCGCCTCGCAACAAAAAGCCGTGGCCGCCATCGAAGCCGGGCGTTTCGTCGATGAAATCACCCCGATCCTGATCCCCCAGCGCAAGGGCGATCCACTGGCCTTCGCCACCGATGAACAGCCGCGTGCCGGCACCACCGCCGAGTCTCTGGGCAAGCTGAAACCGGCCTTCAAGAAGGACGGCTCGGTGACCGCCGGCAACGCCTCTTCGCTGAACGACGGCGCCGCCGCGGTGATTCTGATGAGTGCAGAGAAAGCCAAGGCCCTCGGCCTGCCGGTGCTGGCGAAAATCGCCGCGTACGCCAACGCGGGCGTCGACCCGGCGATCATGGGCATCGGCCCGGTCAGCGCCACCCGTCGTTGCCTGGACAAGGCCGGCTGGTCCATCGATCAACTGGAGCTGATCGAGGCCAACGAAGCCTTCGCCGCGCAATCCCTGGCGGTGGCCAAGGACCTGGAATGGGACCTGAGCAAGGTCAACGTCAACGGCGGCGCGATTGCCCTGGGTCATCCGATTGGAGCGTCGGGTTGCCGGGTGCTGGTGACCTTGCTGCACGAGATGATCAAGCGTGACGCCAAAAAAGGCCTGGCCACCCTGTGCATTGGTGGTGGTCAGGGCGTGGCATTGGCGATCGAGCGCTAGCCCGAGACCGCGTTGTCGTTCATCGCGAGCAGGCTCGCTCCCACAGGTGACCGCATTCTCCCGAGAGCACTCGGTTACCTGTGGGAGCGTGGCTTGCCCGCGACGACGGCGGCACAGTCAACATTGATGTCGCCTGACACACCGCTTTCGCGGGCAAGTCCCCTCACCACAACGGCTGGAAACCTCTGGCCCTCAGGCAAATTTCACCAGGTTCAAGACCGGCAACGGACCGCCCGGGAACTGCACCAGCCGCGCCCCGACACTCAGTTCGCCCAGATCGATTCCAAAGAAGCCCAATCGCTCGATCAGCGCTGCCACTTGAGCCTTGGCCTCGGCATCGTCACCAGAAAGAAACAACACTCGCCGCCCACCCTCCGCCGCCGGATCACTCTCAAGCAGATGCGCTTGAAGGTGATTGAAGGCCTTGACCACCCGCGCGCCAGGTACCCATTCGGCAAACACTTCACTGGACGGACGGCCCTGCAAATCCACCGCTTTGAACGATGGCGCCTCGATCGAATTGTTCGCGTCGATGACAATCCGCCCGCCGAAATCCGGCAATCCGGCCAGTGCCGTTGGCAATTTCGACCAGTTCACCGCGACCAGAACGATCGGCTGCGCGGCCGCTTCTTCACGGGTGCCGGCCCGCGCCGTCGGCCCGAGTTCTTCCACCAGTGAGGCCAGGGTTTCCGGGCCGCGGCTGTTGGCGATGACGACTTCAATGCCCTGACGGGACAATGCTTTGGCGAAGGCTGTGCCGATGGCGCCGGCGCCGATGATTCCGATAGTGCTCATGGTGTTCACTCCGTAGTGGGTTGGTGGAGTGAATACTGCGCTTGCCATTACTACTTTATTAGACGGTAATGAGTTGAATGATCTTCAAGTATCAATATCAGGTGTCTGAGATGGAAACACTCGCCAACCTCGAATCTTTCGTGCGCAGCGCTGAAACCGGCAGCTTCTCCGCCGCCGCACGGTTGCTCGCACTGACGCCCGCCGCCGTCAGCCGCAACGTGGCGATGCTTGAACGCAATATCGGTGTGCGGCTGTTCCAGCGCTCGACCCGCAAGCTGTCACTGACCGAAGCCGGCGAACGCTTTCTGGCCAGCATCGGCGGCAATCTGCAGGCGCTGCAGACGGCGATCAGTGCGGTGTCCAGTGATCGCGGGGAGCCGGCGGGGGTGCTCAAGGTCAGCTTGGCGCCGACGTTCGGCATTGACCACGTGTTGCCGCTGTTACCGGAATTTCTGGCGCGCTACCCGCTGATTCGCTTGGAATGGCACTTTGAAAACCGCCAGGTCGATCTGATCGCCGAAGGGTATGACGCCGCCATCGGCGGCGGTTTCGAGCTGACACCCGGGGTCGTCTCGCGGACATTGGCAGCGGCGGATGTGGTGGCGGTGGCCTCACCGGCGTACATGGCCGGACGCACCCTGCCCAGCAGCCCGGCGGACCTGGCTCAGTACAACGGCATTGTGATGCGCGGCATTCGCACCGGGCGGGTGCGCCAATGGGTGATGCGGGATAGCGTGGGCAATGAAGCCAGCGCCGAGCTGAGTGAAAACATCGTGCTCAATGACCCTGCCGCCATGCGTGAAGCGGCCCTGCTCGGCCTTGGTGTGACGCTGCTGGTGTCGCCCGATGTCATCGCCCATATCCAGCACGGCGAACTGCTGCGCTTGTTGCCGGACTGGCATGCCGACGCGGGATCGATCTCGCTGTATTACCCGAGCCGCACGTTGATGCCGGCCAAGACCCGGGTGTTTATCGATTATCTGGTTGAGGCGTTTGAGCGGGGGTGAAGATCAAAAGAATGACTCAGCCCACAAACTGCAAAATCAACCAGCTGTTGGCCGCACTGATTACCGTAAACAATCCCCACGCCAACACCCGAGTTGGCAGCCGATTCACAAACGGCCCCATGAGCGTCTGATCGTTGGTCATGCGAATCAACGGGTACAACGCGAATGGCAGTTGCAGGCTGAGTACCACCTGACTCAACACCAGCAGTTTGCCGATTGCCCCGTCGCCCATCAGCCACACGCCGATAAACGCCGGGATCAGCGCCAGCCCGCGAGTGATCAAGCGCCGTTGCCAGCAGGGCAAGCGCAGGTTCAGGTAGCCCTCCATGATCACCTGGCCCGCGATGGTGCCGGTGAAGGTCGAGCTCTGCCCCGACGCCAGCAACGCCACACCAAACAACACGCTGGCCAACGCCCCGCCCACCAATGGATCGAGCAAGTGATAGGCATCCTGGATGTCCACCACGTCGGTGTGCCCGGTCTTGTGGAAGGCCGCCGAAGCAAGAATCAGGATCGCCGCGTTGACCAGCAGTGCCAGGGCCAGGGAGCCGATGGTGTCGATGCGCGCCAGTTTGACCGCGTCCTGCTTGCTGGCCAGGTCTTTGCCGATCATCCGCGTCTGCACGATCGAGGTATGCAGGAACAAGTTATGCGGCATCACCGTGGCCCCGAGAATGCCGATGGCCAGGTACAACGGCGCCGCATCGCCGATCACCGAAAGTGACGGTGTGAAACCGCGAGCGACATCCGGCCAATAGGGTTTGATCAGCAGCAGTTCGACGAAGAAACACGCGCCAATAGTGCCCACCAGCACCAGCATGATCGCCTCCAACCGGCGGAAACCCCGGTTTTGCAGGGCCAATACCAGCAACGTGTCGAACGCGGTGAGCGCGATGCCAAACGTCAGCGAACAGCCCAACAGCAAGTGGAACGCCAGGGCGCAGCCGAGCACTTCGGCGAGGTCGGTGGCGATGATCGAAATTTCCGCCAGCAGCCACTGGGTCCGTGCGGTCCGCGTGCTGTAGCGCTCCCGGCATAACTGCGCCAGGTCGCGCCCGGTGGCGATACCCAGACGCGAGCACAAACACTGCACCACCATCCCCGCCATGCTCGCCAGCAACACCACGAACAACAGGCTGTAGCCAAACCGCGAACCGGCCTCGATGGCCGTGGCCCAGTTGCCCGGGTCCATGTAGCCGATGGACACCAGCAAACCGGGGCCGGCAAAACGCAGAACGCGCTTGTAGAACGAAGCACCAGGGTCAACGGCAACCGTGCCGGCCACTTCCGGTGGGCAAAACGGCGCGGTGCCGACTTTGGGCAAACTGAATTTCACGCAAGCATCCGTCAACAGGTGGGAGCGCGCAGCTTAGACGTTTCGCGCCCCCGGGTGTAGGGCGCTCAACGCTTGCGCAGAGACCGCCTTAAGCAATCCATCGCCCGCAATGCTAACGTGACCGGCACACACAAATGGAGATGCGTGCGTGCTGATGCTCAAGCTGCTGGTGATCCCGGGGTTTCTGCTGCTGATTTCCCTGGCCGGTAAACGCTGGGGACCAAGCGTGGCCGGTTGGCTGTCGGGGTTGCCGGTGGTGGTCGGGCCGATTCTGTTGTTCCTCGCCATCGAGCAAGGCCATGTGTTCGCCGCTCAAGCGGCAACGGCGGCGCTGTCAGCCATGTTCGCGATGATTGCCTTCTGCGTGACGTATGCCCAGGTCGCACAACGCTTGAGCTGGCCGTGGGCGCTAACGATGGCGCTGCTGGTCTGGGCGTCGGTGGCTGTTGTGCTGTCGCTGATCCCGCCATCGCTGGCGCTCTCGGTGATCGCCGCCGCCACCGCGTTGCTGGCCGCGCCGTACCTGTTTCCCTCGGTGCAACCCGTCGTTTCAGGCCCGGCGCCCAAATCCGACAAACTGCTGCTGCGCATGATGGCTGGCGCCCTGCTCACGTTGGCCGTGACGGTGCTGGCCAGCACCGTCGGCGAGCGCTGGAGCGGATTGCTCGCAGTGTTCCCGGTGCTGGGCAGTGTGATGGCTGTGTTTTCCCAGCAGACTCGCGGTCCGGCGTTTACGGCGGCGTTGCTGCGGGCTACAGCTACCGGGATGTATTCGTTCGCGGCGTTTTGTCTGGTGCTGGCGTTGGCGTTGCCGAGGTTCGGCTGGACGGGATTTGCATTGGGGATAGGCGCCTCGCTCGGGATGCTGTTGGTGACTAAACAACGGGCATTGCGCCCAGCGCCTTATCGTTTCAACGAACGGCAACGATGATCACCACACGCCTTGTGTAGCAGCTGTCGAGCCTGCGAGGCTGCGTTCGGCGGCGGAGCAGTCGTGAAATCAGGTACCGCGGTCTTTCAGATACACCGTATGCACCGGTTTACGACGGCTCCGCCGCCGAACGCAGCCTCGCAGGCTCGACAGCTGCTACAAATCGCGATCCATGGGATGATCGCCGTCATAGCGCGACCACCCTACGGAGAGTTTGAATGTCATTGTTGAGTAAAAAAGCCGTTGTTCTGCTGCTGACAGCGGCTGCCAGCCTGGGGGCCTTGAATGCGCAGGCGGCCAAGGCCACTTCCAGCGACAAAGCGCCGACCCAGAAGGTCTCGATGCTCGGCGGCAAGTTCACCTTCACCCTGCCCAAGGGCTTCATCGCCAATCCGCTGCCGGCCGGCGACGCGGCCACCGGCACCGCCGGGGCGACGGGCACGATGTACACCAACCAGACCACTAAAACCGTAGTCATCGCCGCTGAAAACACCATTCCCGGCGGCGCCAACGTCAAAGACAACGATGGTGAGTTCCTCGACGCCACCGTGTCCGCCTTCGCCACCGAGCAACGCAACGCCTTGCCGGACTTCAACAAGCTGAGCGAAAAAAGCCTTACCCAGAAAGGCACGGGGCTGGGCCTGCGACAGATCGACAGTACCGCCACCCAGGGCGGCGGCATGACCCTCGACACCTCGCTGATGGCCGCTTCTGGCACTCGCATGGCCATCATTCAGGTCATCTCCCGCCCCAACGACAAAACCGGCCACGAAACGCTGGTGAACCAGATCATCACCGGCAAATAAACCCGACCGGCTCAGGGATTGAGGCGCTGCAACCAGGCGCTCAAATCCTGCATCTCGGTGGCGCTGATACTGTGGCCGACGCCTTCGTAGGCATGGAACTCGGGCTTGAGTGACAGGCTTTGCAACAGGCTGTCGGCCTCAGTGCCGTCGGTATAGGGCAGGCGTTTGTCGGCGGTGCCATGACCGATGAAAATCGCCAGCGACTGGCGTTTTTCATCCGGTTTGAGTTCGGACTTGAGCACCGGCAGGATGCGCCCGCTCAACGCCGCAATGCCGCCCACCGCCTCGGGATGACGCAACGCGACTTCATAGGACATGATCGCGCCCTGGCTGAAGCCCACCAGGAAAACCTTGTCCGTTTCGGTGTGATATTTCTTTGCCGCTTGTGCGACGAAATCCAGCAGCACCTGGCGGCTGGTTTTCAGGTCGTCAGTCTCGCCGTTATAGGCGCCCTCGCCCTTTTTGCGAAACCACTGGTAACTGCCCTCTTCCAACGTCATCGGCGCCCGCACCGACAGGTAGGTGTACTGCGGCGGCAATTCATCCTTGATGCCGAACAGGTCCTGCTCGTTGCTGCCGTAACCGTGCAGGAAAATCACCAAGGGCTGGTTACGGGATTCAACGTTGGCCTGTTCCAGGTACTTGAGCGGCAGATCGGTGTGTAGCGGGATTTCAGCGTGGACGGCGGTGGACGCCAGGAGCGTGAGCAGAGCGAGAAACTTCAACATAAACCTTCCTTCACAGCGCGCAGGATTCGGGACAGAGCCTAACATCTCTTCCCGCCGATGCACCGTTTCCCTCTGATGCACCGCGCCCCCGCAGGAGGCAGCGCCTACATGTTGAATCGCGTCGGGACGTCAGTCGTTGACCAGTTTCCCGACCCGGATCGGCTCACGTCCGGCGACTTTCGCCTGCCAGGTGCCCGGTTGCGTGTAGCGTCCGCGATCGATGGCAAACAGCACGCCGCTGGTTCCGGCGCACACGGTGGTGGCCCGGTCGCTCAATGGATCGACTACTTCAAACAACGCGTCGCCCCGCTCCACCCATTCACCTGAATTGCGCAGGAAACTGACCACCCCGTGATGCGGTGCAAACAGGTACTCGGTGCCTTCGAACGGCAGGCCCTCACAGCATTCGCTTGGCGCTGACGGCCAGGTGCCGGTGATGAAACCCTGTTCGGCGAGGAACCCCAGGATCGCCTCGCAGTTGGCCTGGGCCTGATCGACCCGTGTATCGCCCATGCTGCCCAGCTCCAGCGTGGTCGCCAGGTTGGCCGGCGGGATCGCTGCCTCGGGAAAGGCCCGTGCCAGGCGCAACCACGGCGTAGAGCACGACTCATCGAAAGAGCTGCCGCCGGAATCCTCACACAACAACGCCACCCCGGCCTTCAGGCGAGCCGCCAGGGAGCGCCATTGCGGCCAATGCTGCGGCAAGGCATACAGGTGAATCGCCGCGTCGAAATCGCAATGCAAGTCGAGGGTGATGTCGGCCTCGCAGGCGTGGCGCAGCAGCAAGCGGTGCATGGCTTCCAATTGCGAAAGCGGTGCCGGCAAATCATCGAGCACCTGCCCCATGGTCTGGCGAATCAGTACGATGTTGGCCTGGGCGTCACCACCCAATTGATCGCCGATCAACTCAGCCACCGGAGCGCTGAGTTCAACGAACGAGCGGTTGAAGTTCTTGCCGCTGCCCAATTCGAAGCGACCCATGTGGCTGCCTTGCAGGTGCTGATCGAGGCCGATGGGATTGGCCACCGGCACCAGTTCGATGATGCCCTGAAGTTGCCCCTGGGCTTCGAGCTCGGCCAGACGCTTCTTCAGTTCCCAGGCGGTGCGCATGCCCGGCAGTTCGTCCGCGTGCAGGCTGGCCTGGATGTAAACCTTGCGAGTACCCGCGCCATAACGAAACACGCTGAGCGTGCGTTCAGTCCCCAGATGGCTCCAGGGCAGTGAATGATCGATGCGTTGCATGGGGACTCCTGAATATCTGTGCGATGAGGCCATTCTTGTGGGAGCGAGCCTGCCCGCACCCACAAAGTCCAGCATGAAAAATGGCCACCGCATCCACGGTGGCCACTTCTCTACGGCGTATTAATGGCCGTAAACATCGAAGTTGAAGTACTTGTCCTGCACTTGCTTGTACTTGCCGTTGGCGCGAATTTCAGTGATGGCGGTGTTGAATTTGTCTGCCAGCTCTTTATCGCCCTTGCGCACGGCAATACCGGCACCACCGCCGAAGTACTTGGCGTCTTCATAGGTCGGGCCAACAAATGCGAAACCTTTACCGGCGTCGGTTTTCAGGAAACCGTCGTCCAGGTTGACCGAGTCGGCCAGCATCGCGTCAAGGCGACCGGCAACCATGTCCAGGTTGGCTTCCTGCTGGGAACCATAACGCACCAGGTCGATGCCGGCCGGCACCAGCACTTCGGTGGCGAAGCGGTCGTGGGTACTGGCGCGCAGTACACCCACTTTCTTGCCCTTGAGCTCGGTCAGTGGATCCTTGACGTTGGTGCCTTCCTTCATCACGAAGCGCGCCGGGGTGTGGTAGTACTTGATGGTGAAATCGACGTTCTTCTTGCGGTCGTCGGTGATGGTCATGGACGACAGGATCGCGTCGATTTTCTTGACCTTCAGGGCCGGGATCAGGCCATCGAACTCTTGCTCGACCCAAGTGCACTTCACTTTCATCTGTTCACACAGCGCGTCACCGATGTCCACGTCGAAACCGGTGAGTTTGCCGTCGGGGGTTTTCATCGAGAATGGCGGGTAACCGGCTTCGATCCCGAGGCGAATCGGTTTGGCGTCTTCGGCCACGGCGGTCAGGGACAACATCGACAGTGCCAGGGCACCGAACATCACTCGCTTCTTCATTTATAACTCCTGTGTGCGGAGGCTTTTATTGGCAGATTTCGATTGGCAACTTTCGGCTAGTGAAGACCGAAGTGGCCGGCAGTCTAGAGCGGCTACAGGAGGGCAAATTGTGTTTAGGCGACAAATACTTATAAAAAAGAAGCCGAGGGATTCGACGCACTTGAAGTGTGCTCCGAGGTGGTGCAAGGACTGTAGGACAATCCTTTGCTTCAGACAAAACCTACACATTTTCGGGTACTGATCCGATCGAAGAGTCGCACTGGCGATGAACCTTTTTTTGCCTCACATTGACCCGCCAACCGCCCCCACAAGAGAAACGTGATGCCCGCGCTGAATCTGATCCAGCACCATCCTGCCGAAGGCCCCGGCGCCATTGCCGAATGGGCCCGATCCCGAGGCATTACCCTGAACGTGTTTCGCGCCGACCTCGGTCAGTTGCCGCCGGTGAGCGCGGCACCGCTGATTCTATTGGGTGGGCCTTATGAATCAGGTGCCGGGCCGGCATGGCTGGAAACAGAGCGTCAGTGGCTGGCGGGCAGCCTGGATCAGGGCGCGGCGGTGTTCGCGATTTGCCTGGGGGCGCAGTTGCTGGCGCTGAGCCTGGGTGGCAATGTGCGGCGGATGGCTCACACCGAAACCGGCTGGACTACCGTGACCTTTGCCGATGGCCAGACGCTGAAGGTGCTGGAATGGCACGAAGACGCGATCGATCTGCCGCCCGCTGCGCAGTTGCTGGCCAGCAGCGAGGTTTGTGAGCAGCAGATGTATCGCGTTGGCCCGACGCGGGTGGGGTTGCAGTTCCACCCGGAATGGAATGCTGAATCGGTGGCGATCCTCAATGAGCACTTTGGCGAGGAATCACCGTTGCCCCGGGAGCCACAGGACAGCGTCGCCTATGCAGCTGTGTTTGACTGGTTGCGGGTGACGCTGGATGGATGGTGGAGCGCTTCATCAGCTAATCGCCACACCTAGTCAGCATTCACACCTAATGGTCAACGCAACGGCGGGTTGCACCGCAACACTCAACTCAAACCCTTCATCCAGCCACCCGGTCACCCCGCCGATCATCTCCTTGACCGGGTAACCCAGTGCCGCCAGCTTCACCGCGGCCTTGTTGGCGCCGTTGCAGTGAGGTCCGGCGCAATAGACCACAAACAGCGTGGACTTCGGATAGTCCGCCAGGCTATCCGCTGTGATCAATCGACTCGGGATGTTGATCGCGCCTGGCACATGTCCGCGTTCGAACGCCAACGGTCCGCGCACGTCCACCAGAACAAAATCCACCTCGCCGGCCTCTTGGCTGCTGTAGACGTCGGAACAATCGGTTTCGAAGGTCAGACGATTGCTGAAGTGCATCAGGGCGATGGCGGACGGGGCTGCGGGAATCTCGCGAACCAGGCTAGGCATGGGCTGTACTCCAAAGTCTCAGTGGGTGTGAGAAAACTTTATCTGCTCCGGCCTTGCCGCTACAGTGGCGCACAAGACACTCACCGGGAATTTTCCGCCAAATGCAGCCCACCCCAGGTTTAGTCGCGATTCTGGCCTACGACGGCCTCTGTACCTTCGAATTCGGCATTGCCGTGGAGATCTTCGGCCTGGCGCGGCCAGAGTTCGATTTCCCTTGGTACGAGCACCGCATCGTCGCCGTCGACCAAGGGCCGATGCGCGCCATGGGCGGCATTCAGGTGCTGGCCGACGGCGGGATGGAACTGCTTGAGCGCGCCCGAACCATCATCATCCCCGGCTGGCGCGACCGCAGCGCACCGGTGCCGGAGCCCTTGCTCGCCGCGCTGCGCCAGGCCCATGCCCGAGGCGCGCGGTTGCTGTCGATCTGTTCCGGGGTATTCGTACTGGCGGCCACCGGTTTGCTGGACGGTCACGGCGCCACCACCCATTGGCGCTACACCACTGAACTGGCCGAGCGTTTCCCGAACATTCTGGTGGATCCGGACGTGCTCTATGTCGATTCGGGTCAGTTGATTACCTCGGCCGGCAGCGCCGCCGGCATCGATGCCTGCCTGCATCTGGTCGCGCGGGATTTCGGCACGCAGGTGGCCAACTCGGTGGCGCGGCGGTTGGTAATGTCGCCGCAACGCACCGGCGGCCAAGCGCAATTCATTCCGTCACCGGTCAGCCCGACGCCGCGCAGCGACCTGTCGCGGGTCATGCAGTGGGCACGGGAACGTCTGCATGAACCGCTGGAGGTTCGCGACCTCGCCAGCGAGGCGGCCATGAGTGAGCGCACGTTCCTGCGGCGGTTCACCGAAGCCAGCGGTATGCCCCCCAAAGCGTGGCTGCAGCATGAACGCCTGGCCCGGGCCCGCGAGCTGCTGGAGAGTACGAATCAAAACACCGACCAGATTGCCCAGCACTGCGGTTATCGCTCGGTGGAGAGTTTCCGGGTGGCATTTCGCAGCGTGGTCGGCGTGCCGCCTTCGGTGTATCGGGAACGGTTCGGGCACAAGGTCAGTGCTGTTTGAATGATCTCAGTCCAGGGCGTTACAGACCGCCCCAACACTCTTTATCAATGGCGATAAAAACAATAAGGACTCATGAGGAATCGCACTAACTTATCGCCAATCTTAATATCAAATATCTCGACTGCTCACCCGCCGCGATAAATAAAACGATATTAAAAATTACTCTTGCACAGCCCATTGCATATTTATCGGCGCCTGCTTAACTGCAAAAACTGCTGATGACAGCAGTGCCCGCAAACACCACGGAAGGAATCGTTATGAGCACTTCAACTCGCCATAGCATGCCCCCCTATGGGGTGGCCATCCAAGGCGCGATCAAGGCAGGCGACCTGTCGCAAATGAAGACGCTGTTGAAACAACGCGATGCATCCACACCAGAAAATAAAGAGCTAAAAACTGCTTACGAGCAGTTGGTTAAGGAAATCGCACGCCTGGAAAAGCACTAATAGCTATTTCCACGCCCCTTATTGCAATGGAGGCAATAATTATGTCTGGTTCCAATCAACAACCTGTCGGCTTGTTCCCACTCTGCTACCGAATTGGTACTTCGGCCGCGGGCGCACAAAACCTGGCACTCAATCTTCTGGTTTTTACCCCAGATCAAACGGTAAGCGGCACTGCCGAAATTACTCAAGCCACTAACCCTCCACTGGATGTGCACTCCGATGTCTGGGGCGAATACACCTACCTGACGGTCATGAGCCCTGGCGTCAGCAAGATCCTGATCACCGCTCAAGGCAATAACGGCGGCCCAGGCTCGAACTCAATCGTGAATTTCAAGTTGCATCTGGTGGTCGGTAGCGACTGGAGAGAAGGTGTCGCCAATTACGAGTACTTCAATGGTGAACGGTGGGTCCAGGTCACTGCTCCCGCTCATCTTGTCGAGGCGGTACCCTCCAACGCTTATAAATCGGTGCCTTTGGAGCCCGGCCCGGTCATTCCAGCCTATCCACCGATCATGCCGCTGTACGCCGCACCGATTCAAAGTGCCATTGCCAGCGGTGACCTGGCCCAGATGAAAAACCTGGCCCGCCTGGCCCAACAACAACTGGATCAGCAACCCCAACTGCAGAGCGCGCTTGAAACGGCCAAGGGCGAAATCAGCCGGCAGGAACGCCGCTGACCCGCTCACGAAACATGCCCGAGTTGTCCAGAATACAAATAAGGGAGTAGCACCATGTCAATCGGACTTTTTCATACCCGCCTGAATGTCAGTAGTCACCTATTGGGCGCACCGGTTTTAACCCTGGATCTGCTGGTAGATACCGTAAAGAAAAAAGTCAGCGGGGTTGCCAGCATTTTCCAAAGCACCTATCCGCCTCTCAACTTCCGTGCCCGTGTATGGGGTGAATACTCCGAGGCCAAACTGGTGCCGACGGCCGAAAACCACATCATCCTCACCTTGGCGGGCAGCCCGAGCGGCCCTCTCAGCCAGATCGCCCAGACTTTCGGCTTGAAAGGCATTTTAGGCGCCGACTGGGCGAGCGGTTATGTCGACTACAAGTACCAGGACCAGGGTATCTGGCATTACGTGAAACACGCAGCTGTCAGCCAGGCCCCAGTGATTGAGCGCCCAGAGCATCCGCACCATGCGGTGCCGCTCTATGCCGTCGCGGTACAGCAAGCGCAAACCAGCGGTGACCTGGCGCAACTGAAGTCCGTGGTGAGCCAGGGTGAACAGCAATTGGCCAACAGCGGTGCCCTGCGCAGCGCTCTGGAGCAGTTGAACGCTGAAATCGCCCGCCTGGAGGCCCGCTAACCCCAGGCAGTTAAGCGCAACCCCATGTGGGAGCAGGCAAGCCCGCTCCCACAGACTCCGCGCTATAGACCAACAACAAAAGGTAAATCCGGTCGCGCCATTGACTCAAGGAAGGCGCGAACACTTCGATGGATTCGTGCCGCGCACGCGTTGGTGCGCAAGGATTTCCCATGTCAGACAGTCGCCCAGCCCGCTACCTCAGTGAAACCGACCTCAAACGCTACGTGCCGGTGCATGTGGTCTGGGAAATCACTCTGGCTTGCGATCTCAAATGCTTGCATTGCGGCTCACGCGCCGGCCATCGACGCCCCGATGAACTGAACACCCGGGAGTGCCTGGACGTTATCGATTCCCTGGCGGCACTCGGCACCCGCGAGATCACCCTGATCGGCGGTGAAGCCTATTTGCGCAAGGACTGGACCCAACTGATCCAGGCTATCCACGATCACGGCATGTATTGCGCGATACAAACGGGTGGGCGCAACCTGACGCCCGCAAAAATGCAGGCAGCGGTGGACGCCGGACTCAATGGCGTCGGTGTGTCACTGGATGGACTGGCCCCACTGCATGACGCAGTGCGCAATGTCCCGGGCTCGTTCGACAAGGCGGTGGACACCCTGCGACGCGCCAAACAGTCCGGGCTTGCGGTGAGCGTCAACACACAAATCGGCGCGGCCACGTTGCCCGACCTGCCCGAGCTGATGGACCTGATCATCGACCTCGGCGCCACTCACTGGCAGATCCAGCTGACGGTCGCCATGGGCAATGCCGTCGACCACCCGGAGCTGCTGTTGCAACCCTACCAACTGCTGGAAGTGATGCCGCTGCTGGCGCGCCTCTACCGCGAAGGGGTTGATCGCGGCCTGCTGATGAACGTGGGCAACAATATTGGTTACTACGGCCCTTACGAGCACATGTGGCGTGGCTTCGGCGACGAACGTGTGCACTGGAGTGGCTGCGCCGCCGGCCAGACCGTGCTGGCGCTGGAAGCCGACGGCACGGTAAAGGGTTGCCCGTCATTGGCCACGGTGGGGTTTTCGGGCGGCAACGTACGCAACATGAGCCTGCACGATATCTGGCATTACAGCGAAGGCATGCACTTTGGCCGCCTGCGGTCGGTCGACGACCTGTGGGGCTACTGCCGAGGCTGTTACTACAACGACGTCTGCCGTGGCGGCTGCACCTGGACCTCGCACTCCCTGCTCGGCAAACCCGGCAATAATCCCTACTGCCATTACCGCGCGCTGGACCTGCAAAAACGCGGGCTACGCGAGCGCATCGTCAAACTCGAGGACGCGGCAAAAACCTCCTTCGCCGTCGGACGTTTTGATCTGATTACCGAGCGCATCGATACCGGCGAGAAGGTGAACAGCGTCAGCGACAGCGGCCAGGTGATCAAACTGGCCTGGGCGAACCAGGGCCAGAAATCGCCTGACGAAGGACGTATTCCACCGCAACTGGCGCTGTGTCGCGGCTGCTTGCAGTACATCCATGCACACGAAGTGACGTGCCCCCACTGCGACGCTGATGTCGCCGCCGCGGAAGCCGTGCACCAGACAGACCGTGCCCGGCAACAAGCGATCATCAACACCCTGACCGGCCTGCTGGGGTTGCCGCAAAATAACTTGATGTGACGTTTATGCCGACGCATCACCAGGGAAGCGACCTCGAAGATCGCTTCCCTGGCACATCACCCGGCATGCGGGTCTGCGCGTTGCGAAAAGGACGGTTACTGAGCCGTCGGGTGTTCGACGATCAGCGATTCGATGTTCATCTTTTTCGCCCGGGTCAGCGCCGCCGTTATTTCAGCTTGCCTGACCTGCGCCTCGGCTTGCGAACCGAACGGCCCGACCAGAATACGAACCTTTCCATTTTCCTTCACGACGTTGGGAACGAAGCTGTGCTCAATCAACCAACCGCTCAGGTCACTGACCGCCTGGGGTGTCTCGCCGCGCACTTCGACGTCCCACTGCGGGCCCGTTACCGCCGCGGGAACGGAGGCGACTGCCGGTTGCGGCTTTTGAGCGTCAACCCCTTTATCCTCACCGCATCCGGCCAGCGTCAGTACCGCGATTACCAAGACCATTTTGCGCACAACGCTTTCCTCCGAATGCTTAAAGCGGCGATTTTAACATCCATGGATCCATCCCGAGTGCCGCAAAATGGGCTCAAAACAACGAGAATGATGGTGGCGGCCTCTGTATAGTTACACCTTGGGAATTAATGCAGCATCTGCGCGTCAGAAAGAGGCACCCAAACCGTGAAACTTCGCACTAATCTATATCTAATACCGACCTCTGCACTGTCCGAATCAGGTGCCCTACAAAGCAATCAAGGAGAAAACCATGCTGATACTCACCCGCAAAGTCGGTGAAAGCATAAACATCGGTGATGACATTACGATCACCATCCTGGGCGTTAGCGGCCAGCAAGTCAGGATTGGCATCAACGCCCCGAAAGACGTTGCGGTGCATCGCGAAGAAATTTATCAACGCATCCAGGCTGGCCTGACCGCCCCGGACAAGCCGCAAACGCCCTGAATCCTGCTGCAGTCAGTAGCCAGCCCATTCTGCCTCGAGTAACGGCTGGCTAAGATTCAAGTGCCGCATCGTTCTGCGCTCCGTCTCTCTTTGCGATGCCATCGCAACACGGAGCCGATACTACTGCCCTGGCTCCTGCCATGACTGTCAGACGTTTCGGATTTGCAGCGAGAAAGAGCGCTCCCCTGCCCGGTTAGCCAAACGTCACACCACGCGCCATGCCCGTGGCCGCCACGACCATCAGCACCAGCAACAGCGCCTCGATATGACTGATACGGGCAAACAGCGTCGCGCGGCCGGTATCGATAGCCGCGCCGCGCCCCAGCGCAATCCGCCATTTGATCAGCGTCACCATCGGTGCAATCTCAAGCAACAGGATGAACACCAAGAGCGTCATCTTGAGATGAAACAGGGGTTGGTGAAGATAGTAATCAGTGCCTTTTTCGTACCCGCCAAAGGCTCGTAGCCCACCCGTGATCAGTAGAGTGACTGCAGAGATCCCCCACAGATTATCTGCAATCAAAACACGGCGAGCGTCCCCTGCCCCGGCACTCAGACGACGTAACGCCGTACCGCGGGTCAGTACAGCCCAAAAACCCAGACCAAAGGCCAAGAGGTGAACCGCCGCCAGAAACCAGTGAGCCAGCATCGACATACTCCCATCAGGACAAAGTTGAATCAGCCTTACAGTAGTAGTCCATCGTGTCGGATTTGCTCACGCATGTAGCTGGGCTGATCTCCCGCACCTCGCCATCGGGCAAATTGCAGGCGAAAAAAAACCGGGTTCCTGATGGATACCCGGTTTTTGAGAGTCCTGGACTTAATCCAGTCGTTTCGAGATCGAAGTACGAGCGCTGCTCAACCCTTTCGTGTTGTGATCGCCAGGCGTAGTGGCCGAAATGGCAGAGGCCTTGGCAACTCCTCGCGTGTCCCTGGAATGCGCAATGCCCGAAGTGACTGCGCCATGGCCACGGTCACTGTTACGTTCGCTACCAAAGTGGTTGCCATTGACGCCACGGTCCCGGACGGCTTTGCCGGCGTGATCACTGCTCAAGCCTGCGCCACGGCCGACATGGGTGCCACTCAAGCCTGCGCCACGGCCGACGTGGTCGCTGCTCAAGCCTGCACCACGACCGACATGGGTGCCACTCAAGCCTGCACCACGGCCGACATGGGTGCCACTCAAGCCTGCACCAAGGCCGACATGGTCGCTACTCAAGCCTGCGCCACGGCCATTGCTACTGACGCCGCCGGAATGGCCGGAACCGCCGTTGCCACCATGACCACCGCCGTTACCGCCGCCATTGCCACCACCGTTACCACCGCCGCCACCACCTCCATTGCCACCATCCTTCGCGTAGGCGGAGCTCATGATGGACAGTTCAGCGGGCAATAACGGGGCGGCTGCAAGCATCATCACGCAGGACATGACGGCAACAAAACTCTTGTTTTTTAATAGCATGGTGAGGTTCCGTGGAGGTTGATATTGCACGGAATAATTGACCGTCTCCACCCCACACAGTTCAAAGGCCGGCGACCAGCGGGCAAGCAATGTGCAGTGATCGAACCGGCACACTGCTTCCCGCGATGTTGCGGGTCGTTATGCGGCAAGGGCGCAATTGAAATTTATCGCCCTCACATCAATCGAACGCACCATTGAGCACCTCGTAGATGATCCCGGTAGCGATGGCCACCAAAATCAAGTCAGTGCCAGCCTGCTGCCACTCATAGCCATCGTAGTGGGGAAGCTGGCCGAGCAGACGGCCATCGAGTTTTTTGGCGATCCCCGGCGGCAGAGGTTTACCGCGCGCGAGGTTTTTCTGAATACCGGGTGGCAAGGCGGGCCCGGGGCTCCAGTAGCCACGATAACCACCCACGATGCCAAGGACGTTACCGTGGTCGATGCTCGGGCCGTGACTCCAATCGCCCCCCCCTGAACCTTTCCCCTTGTTTCCATGGCCGGAGTTGCCATGGTCCTGGTTGTATTGTGGATTTCCCTTGCCACCTCCCTGGCCTTTCCCGTTTCCCGGGTCGGCCAATGCAGTCACTGAACCAGACACCAAGGCAAGACACGTCATAGCGGCGATCAACGAGCGAGATCTAAACATATCCATTCTCTCCGAAAGGGGATGTCCCCTGAAGAATGTAGACGGCTATGGCGGTATTAGTTCAGCAACAGTGTTTACTGGAAGTGAGGCGCCGAGTTGGCGTTTTTGAGGATTTTGCAAAAGCCAGGTAAATCGCAGACAACAAAAAAGGGCCCACCTTTCGGTGAGCCCTTCCAGACCGCCCAGCAGAGCGGATTTTGTTTGGTAGGCGCGATTGGACTCGAACCAACGACCCCCACCATGTCAAGGTGGTGCTCTAACCAACTGAGCTACGTGCCTGCTGTGAGGCGGCATTCTACGGAATTCCGGAGGGGTGTCAACACCTTTTTTTCACCTAACCCTATGAATATGCAAAATATTTAATTTCGCTGTGGCAAAGAAGATTTTCCGGTGGCTGGCGGTCGATTTTTAACTCGGGTAGGATCAATGCACTCGTAAAATATATTAAACAGAGGCTGCAGGATGGCGAACACTCCCTACCCAGAGTCCTATTACGCCGCGTCGGCCAATGCAGCGCCAGCGCGCCCGGCCTTGCAGGATGATGTAGAGACTGATGTCTGTGTAATCGGCGCCGGTTACACCGGCCTGTCCTCTGCCCTGTTCCTGCTGGAAAACGGTTTCAAGGTTACGGTGCTGGAAGCCGCCAAGGTCGGTTTCGGTGCGTCGGGACGCAACGGTGGCCAGATCGTTAACAGCTACAGCCGTGATATCGATGTGATTGAGCGCAGCGTCGGCCCCAAGCAAGCTCAGTTGCTGGGGCAGATGGCGTTCGAAGGTGGGCGGATCATTCGTGAACGAGTGGCCAAATATAATATCCAGTGCGACTTGAAGGATGGCGGTGTGTTCGCCGCCATTACCGACAAGCAGATGGGCCATCTGGAGTCTCAGAAGCGCCTGTGGGAGCGTTTCGGTCACACGCAGCTTGAGCTGTTGGATCAGCGTCGCATCCGCGAGGTAGTGGCTTGCGATCAATATGTCGGCGGCATGCTCGATATGAGTGGCGGGCATATTCATCCACTCAATCTTGCCTTGGGCGAAGCAGCAGCCGTGGAGTCGTTGGGCGGCACTATTTACGAGCAATCGCCGGCAGTGCGCATCGAGCGCAGTGCCAACCCGGTGGTGCATACGCCTCAGGGCAAGGTCAGGGCCAAGTTCATCATCGTCGCCGGCAACGCGTACATCGGCAATCTGGTGCCGGAGCTGGCGGCCAAGTCGATGCCCTGCGGGACTCAAGTGATCACCACCGAACCCTTGGGCGATGAATTGGCCAAGCGCCTGCTGCCTCAGGACTACTGCGTCGAAGACTGTAACTACCTGCTCGACTACTACCGCCTGAGCGCCGACAAACGCCTGATATTTGGTGGCGGCGTGGTGTATGGCGCGCGGGACCCGGCGAACATCGAGGCGATCATTCGACCGAAGATGCTCAAGGCCTTCCCGCAACTCAAGGACGTGAAGATCGATTACGCCTGGACCGGCAATTTCCTGCTGACCCTGTCACGTCTACCTCAGGTCGGGCGACTGGGCGATAACATCTACTACTCCCAGGGCTGCAGTGGCCACGGCGTGACGTATACGCACCTGGCGGGCAAGGTATTGGCCGAAGCATTGCGTGGTCAGGCTGAACGCTTCGACGCCTTCGCCGACCTCCCCCACTACCCGTTCCCCGGCGGGCAATTGCTGCGCACACCGTTCGCAGCGTTGGGCGCCTGGTATTACGGATTGCGGGACAAGCTCGGGGTCTGATCGACCGACTCAGGAGCGGCGACTTCTTGTAGCGAAGTCGCCGTCGAAGCCCAACAGATGTCAGTGGCGCGCAAAGTGACTCGGCCGTTGTAGCGCCGAGGCTGGATGCAGAAGGATCAGAGCGCAAAGGCGCGAAAGAAGAAAAAGCCAAATCGCAGGCACAAAAAACCCCGGTCTTTCGACCAGGGTCTTTGCTATCGACTCGAAGATTGCCAACGGCCTTCTTCGTAGCTTCAAGGCGTTCAGTGGGCCTTGAGGCAGATATGGCGCAGCGGACGGGACTCGAACCCGCGACCCCCGGCGTGACAGGCCGGTATTCTAACCGACTGAACTACCGC